>NZ_JARANT010000005.1 GCF_029889805.1 Halorubrum sp. Boch-26
CGCGCGCCGCGGCGCTCGCCGGCCCCCTTTTCGCCCGCGTCTGCTCTCGATCGGGCCGCGATCCGGGCGACGTCGCCGTCGAGGAACTCGACGTGACGACCGCGCGCGAGGCCGAGCGCCATCTCGCTCGGCTCGACGCCGACCGCGACGTCGCCGGGAGCGCGGCCGTGCACACGTACGAACTCACGGACCTCCCGGAACCGGCGGTCGGCGCGCTCCGCGCCGCGACCGCGGGGGCGGACGGCGTCCATGGCGCGGCGTTCGCCCTCGCGGGAGCGGCGGCGGAAGCCGCGAACCCGCCCTCCGCGACCGACGGCGGCGCGCCCGGCGCCGACGAGACCGGTTCCGTCGGGCTCTTAGTCTGTACGCCTGCCGGCCGTTCGGCCCTCACAGACGCGGTTTCGGGCGTTTCCGCCCCGCTCGACGCCGCGCTCGAAACGATAGACGCGGGCTTGAGGTAAGAGAAAGTTTATGCCGTCGTACAGACAACCGATCGACCGGACGCCGGAGGGGCATGCGGGTAGGGGTACTCTATGCCACTCCGGTCCATACCATATTCGAACCCGCCAGCGGCGGTGCTGTCGGCCGCCCGCGGGAGGGCGGAACCGCGCCGTCGACGCAGCGAACTCGGGGGGCGAGACGGCGATCGCGGAGGCGATTCCGTGAATTTTCCGACGTTCGAGCCGATGTACGAGGCGATCCTCGCGGATTTCGGCTTCGATCGGGCCGCCGACGAACGCGCCCGGGCCGTCGCCGCCGGACTGGCGACTCCGTTCCCGCTCGACCGGCTCGGCGATTGGCGCGGCGCGACCGTCGCGGTCGCGGGCGCCGCGCCGCGTCTCGCTGACGATATCGACCTCGCCCGCGACTCCGACGTCGTCGTCGCCGCCTCCACCGCCGTCGACGTCCTCCGCGACCGCGGCGTCGCTGTCGACTGCATGGTGACCGACCTCGATAAGAACCCGGAGACCGCGGCCGCGCTGACCCGCGAGGGCGTGCCGGTCGCGGCTCACGCCCACGGCGACAACGTCCCCGCCGTCCGCGAGTGGCTCCCGCGGTTCGCCGACGAGTGGACGCTGGCGACGACGCAGGCGGCGCCGACTGGCCCGGTCGTCAACCCCGGCGGGTTCACCGACGGCGACCGCGCCGCCTTCCTCGCGGACCAGGTCGGCGCCGGCCGGTTGGTCTTTCCGGGGTGGGAGTTCGACGACCCGAATGTGAACCCGATGAAGGCCAGAAAACTCGACTGGGCCGCCCGGCTGCTGCGGTGGCTCGAACGCCGTCGCGGCGAGCGGTTCGGAGTGCTCGACGGCCGGCGGGCGGAGGCCGACGCGGCGCTCGATCTGATTTTGTCCGACAGCGACTAAGGCGACGGTTAGGGTGCCGACTCCACGCGCTCTTTCGGCAACAGCTCTTCGCGGTCGCGCGCCTCCAGCCACTCCACCAGCTGGACGAGCTGATCGGTCGCCGCCTCGAACAACCGCTCGGCCTTCTCCGGGGTCACGTCGGTCGGGTCGCCGAAGGCGCCGTTCGCGGAGTTGTCGACGGAGTCGTAGAAGGTCCGGGCGCCGTGGACCATCGCGTCGGACTCGTCGAGGTGGACCAGCCCGTCGTCGCGGGCGTTCTCGAACTGATCTTCCCGGACGAGCTCGGGGGCGATGTGGGTGATCATCGCGGTCTCTTTCGGTCCCGCGTGCGGGCCGTTATGCTCGAACAGCTCGTCGACGAGCTCCGGGATCGACTCGTCCCACATCCACTCCAAGGCGTACGTCGTCCCGCCCTCGTGGAGCCGCCGCCCGACCTCGCGGAGGTGCTGGACGTTGCCGCCGTGGGCGTTCACGTAGACGACGCGGTCGACCCCGTGGTACGCGAGGTTCCGGGTGAACCCCTCGACGTAGTCCCGGAACTCCGGGGCGTCGACCCACATCGTCCCCGGAAACTGCCGGTGGTGGGGGCTGACGCCGACGTGTATCGTCGGCGTGCGGACGACGCCGGTCTCCTCGGCGGCCGCGCTCGCGAGCGCATCGGCGATGAGGTGGTCGGTCGCCAGCGGGAGGTGCGGGCCGTGCTGCTCAGTGGAGCCGAGCGGGACGAGCGCGACGGACTCGTCAGACAGCTTCGCCCCGAGCTCCGGCCACGTCTGGTCGGCGAGATACATACCCGCAGGTGGGGTTCGGCACGTATGAACCCAGCCGTCCCGGCGCCGTTCGCCGTCTCGTGCGCGCCCCCCGCGGCGCCCGTCGCGACGGCCTCCGTCCGCCGGCCGACGAGGGCGTCGTCCCGTGTCGCCACCCTTTTTGTGTCGTCCGGCCGAACTCGCTCGTATGTTCGGAGGAGGCGGCATGAACCCGCGGAAGATGAAACAGATGATGAAACAGATGGGGATCGACGTCGAGGAGCTCGACGCCGAGCGAGTCGTCATCGAGACGGCCGACGGCGACCTCGTCTTCGACGGCGCCCAAGTCACCAAGATGGACGCGCAGGGCCAGGAGACCTACCAGATCGTCGGCTCCCCCGAGGAGGTCGCCGACGCGGGCGCCGGCGGTCCCTCGGCGGTCGAGACCGCGCCGGATGAGGACGGTGACAGCGACGACGCTGGCATCCCGGACGAGGACGTGGCGCTGGTCGCGGAGCGCGCCGGCGTCCCGCAGTCGACGGCTCGCGAGGCCCTCGAAGACAACGACGGCGACCTCGCTGCCGCGATCGCGGAGCTGGAGTGACTGATTCGGCGTGACGGACGCCGCGTATCTGCTGGTTCACGAGGACCGGGAGTACCTGCTGGAGCCCGGCGAGGAGTTCGGCACCGACCTCGGCGTCCTTGAGGTCCCCGAGGACGTCGCGGGCGGCGACACGGTCGAGACGCACCTCGGCACCGCCTTCGCAGTCCGCGAGCTCCGCGGACCGGATCTCTTCAACCACCTCGAACGCACCGGCGCGCCGATGATGCCCCGCGACGTTGGGCTCGTGATGGGTCACACCGGCGCGTCAGGCGGCGACCGCGTCCTCGACGCCGGTACCGGAACGGGGATCCTCGCCGCCTACCTCGGCCGGGCCGGCGCCGACGTGACCACCTACGAGGTCGACGCCGAGTTCGCCGACGTCGCCCGCGCCAACATGACGACCGCGGGCGTTTCCGACCGCGTCGAGGTCCGGACCGGCGACCTCACCGAGGAGCTGGACGCGCTCGCCGAGGAGGAGCCGTTCGACGCCGTCACGCTCGACACCGGCGACGCGCCGGCCGCCGTCGAGCGCGCCGACGAACTGCTCGTCCCCGGCGGCTGTCTCGCCGTCTACTCTCCGTTCGTCGAGGGCACCCGCGAGGCCGTTTTCGCCGCCCGCGAGGCGGGGCTCGGCGGGATCGAGACGCTGGAGACGATCCAGCGCGAGATGGACTTCTCCGACCGCGGCTCCCGCCCCTCCACCGCGGGCGTCGGCCACACCGGGTACCTCGTCTTCGCGCGGGCCCCCTGAGCCGGCGCAACGTTCTTTCCGGTTCCGCCGCCACTGAGCGTATGGCTCCCCCGACGGGCGAGGACAGCGCTGACAGGGACGACCCCGACGACGACGGCGAGATCGGCGATCTCCCGACCGAACCCTCCGAGGTCTCCGTCGCGATCGACGAGTACGGCGAGGCGCTCGCCGACGCGCTGGAGTCGGCGCTCGCGGGGCGGTCCGGCGTCGTCGCGGTCGGCGTCCCGCTCGGACTCCTTCCGCCGGTCCTCTCGGCTCGGGAGCGAACGACCGACGGCGCGCCGTGGCGGATCGCCTGTCGGCCTGACGCCGTCGATGCGCTCGGACGAGCGTTTTCCCTCGGCACCGCCGTCGCCGAGGCGGTCGCGGAGGGGACGATAGCGCTCCGGACGGTCGCGGGCGACGCGTCGGACGATGCGCCCGCCGACGACTCGGGCGCCGATCCCGCGGCTCGCTCGCTCGTGTTCGCGACGCGGGACCGTGTCGACGCCGTCGCGGGGCCGCGTGCGGACCGAACGCTCGTCTCGGAGACGGGGGACGCGACCGCCGCCGCGACGCTCCGCGCGGCGGCGGCGCGGTTCGAGGCGGCGACGCCCGCGACCCTCGGGATGCCGTCGCGTGACCGCTTACTGAGGGCGGCGAGCGAGACCCTCGACGACCGGTTCGCCGGCGACCTCGCAGCGATCCTCGACGGGCTCGACTACGGGGCGGTCGGACGGACCGGGACGGTCACCGATCAGACTCTGCTGGTCGCGCTGGCCGCCCGCCACGACCACCTGTTCCGGGATCTCAGGCGGTGGGTCGACGGCGAGGGGAGCGACGGTGAGGTCGCTCCCGCCGCCGACCGCGTCGCCGTCGCTCCCGGTCAGGAGCTCACGGCCGACCGACGCGCGCTCGTGGAGCGGGAGCTGATCGAGTCGATCAAAGTCCCGATGGGGCCGGGTCGGCCCAAGTTCCGGCTCAGGGCGGTCGACGAGGCGCTCCTCCGGGCCACGCCGACCGAGATGCTCAGCGTGCTCCGCGGGCGGTTCGCGCTCCCGGTCGACGAGGACGGGAGGCTCCGGCGGGGCCCCGGCGGCGGAGGCCGTCGACCGGTGTGGGACCGGAAGCGGTGACCCCCGAACAGAAGCGCCGACGTGACAAGAACTAACTCCCGGCGGCGCCCCCGAACGGGTATGCCGAACTTCTCCGACAGGGTCGAGCGGATCTCCATCAGCGGGATCCGCGAGGTGTTCGAGGCGGCCGGCGACGACGCGATCAACCTCGGGCTCGGGCAGCCCGACTTCCCGACGCCGGCGCACGCGAGACAAGCTGCGATCGACGCGATCGAGGACGGGAAGGCGGACGCCTATACCGAGAACAAGGGGATACGGTCGCTTCGGGAGGCGATCGCGGAGAAACACCGCGCTGACCAAGGGATCGACCTGGACCCCGGAAACGTGATCGCCACCGCGGGCGGGAGCGAGGCGCTCCACGTCGCGATGGAGGCGCACGTGAGCGAGGGCGACGAGGTCGTGATCCCGGACCCGGGGTTCGTCTCGTACGACGCGCTGACGAAGCTGGCGGGCGGCGAACCCGTCCCCGCCCCGCTGCGCGACGACCTCACGATCGACCCGGCCGCGATCGAGGACGCCATCACTGACGACACCGCGGCGTTCGTGGTGAACTCGCCCGGCAACCCCACCGGCGCCGTCTCCTCCGAGGCCGACGTGCGGGAGTTCGCGCGGATCGCGGACGAGCACGACGCCCTCTGCATCTCCGACGAGGTGTACGAGTACACCGTCTTCGACGGCGAGCACTACTCGCCGATGGAGTTCGCGGAGACGGACAGCGTCGTCGTCGTCAACTCCGCCTCGAAGCTGTTCTCGATGACGGGCTGGCGGCTCGGCTGGGTGTACGGCTCCGACGACCGCGTTGAGCGCATGCTGCGCGTCCACCAGTACGCGCAGGCCTGCGCGTCGGCCCCGGCCCAGTACGCGGCCGAGGGCGCCCTGCGCGGCGACCGCGGGATCGTCGACGAGATGACCGCCTCCTTCGAGCGTCGTCGGGACCTCGTCCTCGACAGCCTCGACGAGATCGGCCTCGACTGCCCCACGCCGCAGGGCGCCTTCTACGCGATGCCGCGGGTCCCCGAGGGGTTCGTCGACGAGTGTCTCGACCGCGGCGTGATCGTCGTCCCGGGCGAGGCGTTCGGCGAGCACGGGCGGGGCCACGCGCGCATCTCGTACGCGACCGACGAGAGCGAGCTCCGCGAGGCGCTGGACGTGATGGGCGAGGCGTACGAGACCGTCCGCTAAGCGCGGACGGTCATAGGGATGACCGGTAAGGCGAGCGAGGGGGCGACCGATAGACGAGCGAGAGGGCGACCGGTAAGACGAGCGGGCGGTCGCGCGGTCGACCGCAGAGTAGCGTCAACTTCTGCCAACCTATAACCTATGAGCATTACCAGCGCTCAGGAGGTTTCCGCAAGTTATACTGCGACCGACGGAGTACCGGGATGTAATGGACCGGAACATTCAGGTCAGCCGCCTCGACCGGCGGGCCGTCGAGGACCAGGAGGTCGAGATCGTCGAGCGGAAGGGTATCGGACACCCTGATTCGATCTGCGACGGTATCGCCGAGTCGGTGTCGCGGGCGCTCTCGCAGCTCTACTTGGACCGCGTCGGGAAGGTGCTCCACTACAACACCGACGAGACCCAGCTCGTCGCCGGGCGCGCCGCGCCAGCCTACGGCGGCGGCGAGGTCGTCGAGCCGATCTACGTGCTCATCGTCGGCCGCGCGACGAAGGAGTACGAGGGCGAGCAGCTCCCGGTCGACTCGACCGCGCTGGCGGCCGCCCGCGACTACCTCAGCGAGGCGATCCCGGAGCTGGAGTACGGCACCGACGTCGTCGTCGACGCCAAGCTCGGCGAGGGCTCCGGCGACCTGCAAGACGTCTTCGGCGAGGAGACCCAGCAGGTGCCGATGGCGAACGACACCTCCTTCGGCGTCGGCCACGCGCCGCTCACGGAGACGGAGACGATCGTTCGCGAGGCCGAGCGCGCGCTCAACGGCCGGTACCACGACGATCACCCCGAGCTGGGCCCCGACGTGAAGATCATGGGCAAACGCGAGGGCGACCGGATCGACATCACCGTCGCGGCCGCGATGGTCGACGCCTACGTCGACGGGATCGAGGCGTACGACGACGCGGTCGAGGACGTGCGCGAGTTCGTCACCGGCCTCGCCGAGGACCACACCGACCGCGAGGTCCACGTCGACGTCAACACCGCCGACGACTACGACGAGGGGTCGGTGTACCTCACCGTCACCGGCACCTCGGCCGAGCAGGGCGACGACGGCTCGGTCGGGCGCGGGAACCGCGCGAACGGGCTCATCACGCCGAATCGACCGATGTCGATGGAGGCGACCTCCGGGAAGAACCCCGTCAACCACATCGGGAAGATATACAACCTCCTGTCGACGCGGATCGCCGAGTCGGTCACCGACGAGGTCGACGGGATCCGCGACCTGCAGGTCCGCCTGCTCTCGCAGATCGGCCGGCCGATCGACGAGCCGCACGTCGCGGACGCGCAGCTCGTCACCGAGGAGGGCGTGGCGATCGGCGATATCGAGCCGGAAGTCCTCGAGATCGTCGACCGCGAGCTGGCCGACGTCACCGACGTGACCCGCAGCGTCATTAACGGCGACGTCTCGACGTTCTGAACCGACGGCGAGGGGTCCGCGAGCCGCGTCGACGCCCCGACGACCGCAACCGATTTGAGGAGCGGGCGAATCCGATCAGCCGTGACGCGGGTGTGTCTCCTCGGCGATCCGGACGTCAACCTCACCTACGAGCTGCTGTCGCGGGAGACCGCCCGCGACGCGCTCGCGACGTACGACATCGAGGAGCCGTTCGCGAACAGCCTCGCCGTCGACACGGTGAGCCTCGGCGCCGCGGTGTCCCTTTTAAACGACCTCAACTGGTACCTCGTGCGCTTCGTCGACGAGGCGCTCGTCCGCGAGCCGTCGGTCTCGACCGACGAGTGGCTCTCCCGGGACCTCGCCCGGGAGGTGCGCGACGGCGCGGTCCCGCCAGAGGAGACCGACCAGCGCCTGAAGCTGTTCGGCCTCGTTGACGGCCGCCCGGTCGAGCCGCTGTACGTCCGGCGGAAACAGGGCGAGACGCCCGAGTACGACCTCCGCGACGTGGAGGAGACGGTTATCGTCCGGGTGAGCGAGTCGGAATTCTCGGGGTAAGCGGGAGTCGGAGATTTATGTCATGTATCAATGACTGCTGTCCGGGCGACTACTGTCTACTTATATATTGGTAGCTACTGATCGACAGAGAATACTTTCAAAGCCCCAGCCGCGACGGCTCGCGCGCTTTGCTGCGCTCCTCGGTCGCTCACTTCGTTCGCTCCCTGTGGTGCTTGCTGCAGCGTGCTTCGCCCTCGCGGCTGCCCCTTAGAATCCCACCCTGCACCGCGACCGCACCTCACGCCTCCCCAGCCTCGTCGCTCGCTCGGGGCTCCCTTCGGTCGCCCACAGCGCTCGCGACTCCCTCGCACGCGCTCCTCGCGGCCGTTTAAAAACGGCCGCTCGGAGGCGCGCGCCGCCGCATCGATCGTTTTCGCTCCGGACACGATCCTACAAGTCGGTTCGGAGCGCAAGGCGCGTATGGCACGCGTCACGGTCTGGAACGAGTACCGCCACGAGCGCGAGAGCGACGTCGTCGCCGACCTCTACCCCGACGGGATCCACGCGGTCCTCGCGGAGGTGTTCGAGGAAGCGGGCCACGAGGTCCGCACCGCCACGCTCGACGAGGGGCCGGAGCACGGGCTCACCGAGGAGGTCTTGGCCGACACCGACGTGCTCACCTGGTGGGGCCACGCCGCCCACGACGAGGTGCGCGACGAGGTCGTCGACCGAGTCCGCGAGCGCGTGCTCGACGGGATGGGGCTCTTGGTGCTCCACTCCGCGCACTACTCGAAGGTTTTCAAGAAGCTCATGGGCACGAGCTGCTCGCTGAAGTGGCGCGAGGCCGCCGAGACGGAGCGGCTGTGGACGATCGAACCGGGCCACCCGATCGCCGACGGGATCGGCGAGTACATCGAGGTCGAGGAGGCGGAGATGTACGGCGAGCGGTTCGATATTCCCGCCCCGGACACGCTCGTGTTCAACTCCTGGTTCGCCGGCGGCGAGACGTTCCGCTCCGGCTGCTGTTACCGCCGCGGCAACGGGAAGGTGTTCTACTTCCGCCCGGGCCACGAGACGTACCCGGTGTACTACAACGACGACGTCCGGCGGGTGCTCCGCAACGCGGTCGGCTGGGCGGAACCGGGCGACGGCCCAACGCCTGAGTTCGGCAACGCCGACCCGATCGAAGAGATAGACACGAGCGACGACCGGACGGTTCACTGACCGGGCGCGAGCGAGGTCGTCGGCAGAATCAATATCGACGGCGGCCGCCCGCACGTGACGCGCCGAGCCGGCGGCTCACGACTGTAGGGCGACCGCCGCTACGGCGCGGACGTTGAAAGGCGACCGCCTCGCGCGAACGCGAGACGACCGGTGTGTCGCACGCCGGCGGCCGGTCGAGTAGCCGTCGGCCGCGGCGGTATATAAACCCTCGTTCGTGGGGACGGGGAGGGCGGACCGGCGGGGCGAGACCGGCGGCTCCCGTCAGTCGGGGCGGTGGACCTCGCCGTCGCGTCCGTCGGCGTCCTTCCGGCGGAGCGCGGCGGCCGCGTTGTTGGCGTCGTAGCCGAAGAAGACGTCCTTCGCGTACGTCTCTGCGACCTCGGTCGCGTGGATCAGGTCGTCGACGGCGACGTCGACCGCGTACAGCTCCAGTGAGAACGGCGTCTCCGGCGGCGCGCCGTGGACGTCGTAGTCGCCGCCGAGCCGCGTCCGGAAGCCGCGGGCGATGGTCTCCAGCCAGTAGGTCGTCGCGTACTCGGTGTCGTACAGGGGGACGACGAACTCGTCGACGTGCTCCGAGAGCCGGTCGAGGTCGAGCCCGGCGCGCGCCCGGAGGTGGCCCGGATACGGGTCGGGATACAGCGTGAGCAGCAGGCGGCCGGGGACCAGCTCGGCGGCGTCGGCGACGAACTCGGTGATGACGTCGGCGCGCCAGTCGCTCCACCGCTCGCGGTCGCTCTCGGCGAACAGCCGCTCGCAGCGGTCACACCGACAGAACCCCTCGCGCGGGAACCCCACGTCGTCGAGGCGCACGTCGTCGCTCTCGGCGGCGCAGTCCTCGATTATCTCCGAGAGCCCCGCCCGGTACTCCGGGTGGGTCGGGCAGATGTACGCCCAGTCGAAGTAGTCGCGGTCGCGGGTCGCCGGCTCGCCGCGCTCGTCGACGGGGACGAGGTCGGGGTTCTCGGCCGCCGCGGCGTTGTCCCCGAAACACGACACCATGTTCACCGCGTTCGGGAGCGGCTCGGCCGCGCGCCCCGTGACGTCTTTCACCTCGTAGAAGCCGAGGTCGAACGGCTCCATCTCGACCTCGTCGGCGTTGCGCGTGACGACCCCGTACATACCCGTCGCTACGCGAGTGACGAATAAAAACTGCGGGCATCCGCCCGCAGGGAGACGGTCGGGGATCGATACGGCTCAGTCCGGAGTCGGTCGCTACTCGACGGTCACCGGCTCCTTGTCGCCGGCGAACATGAAGTACGCGAGCGCGACGAGCGACAGGACCAGGACGAGCTTCACTTTCTTGCTCATGTCAGACATCTCGGGCGGCGGGCGCTAAAACCTACCGGAGCGTCGGACGCATCGCGGAGGCGGTCAGGGATGAACCGGGCGACTCCGCGGGCCTCACACGTCGATGTGGTCGGCGATGTCGGCGCGCAGGATGGTCGAGCAGTAGTCGCAGCGGACGCCGTCGGCGACGACGTCGAACCGGGTATCGACGGGTTCGTCGGCGTTCGTGATGCAGTTCCGGTTCGGACACGAGAGCACGCCGGTCACCGAGTCGGGACGCGTCACCCGGTTCTTCTCGACGACCTCGAAGTCGCGGACGATGTTGATCGTCGCCTCGGGCGCGATGAGCGAGAGCACGTCGACCTCGGACTGCGAGAGCTCCCGCTCCTCGACTTTCACGATGTCCTTCCGGCCGAGACGGTCAGAGGGGACGTTCATTCCGACGGAGACGCCGAATCCCTCGGAGCCGTCGATACCCAAAATCGCGAGCACGTTGAGCGCCTGCCCGCCCTCGACGTGGTCGATCACGGTGCCGTCGCGGATCTTCGAGACGCGGAGCTCGTGCTCGCTCATCGGTCCACCTCCATGCCCTCGGCGGCCTCGGCGTTCTCCATGAGCGTGTCGAGCAGCGCCATCCGTACCGGGATTCCGTTGTGCGCCTGCTCGAAGTAGCGGGCGTGGTCGGTCTCGTCGACATCGGGCGCGATCTCGTCGACGCGCGGGAGCGGATGCATCACGGTGAGGTCCTCGGACGCGTCTTCGAGCGTCTCGGCGTCGATCCGATACTCGCCGGCGACGCGGTGATACTCGTTCTCGTCGGGGAACCGCTCCTTCTGGATCCGGGTGACGTATAACACGTCGAGTTCGCCGATCACGTCCTCTAAATCGGTGTGCTCGCGCATCTGTGCGCCGGTTTCGTGGAGGTCGAACCGGACCGACCGCGGAAGCCGCAGCGACTCCGGACTGATGAAGTGCTGGTTGGCGTCGAAGTTCGTGAGCGCCGCGGCCAGCGAGTGAACCGTGCGGCCGTACTTCAGGTCGCCCATGATTCCGACGGTGAGGTCGTCGAGCCCGTGGTTCTCTCGGATCGTGTGGAGGTCGAGGAGGGTCTGTGAGGGGTGTTGTCCGGCGCCATCGCCCGCGTTGACGACGGGGACGGAGACGTTCTCGGCAGCCAGCGTCGCGGCGCCCTCGCTCGGGTGTCTGAGGACGAGCGCGTCCGCGTAGCCCTCGATGACGCGGACGGTGTCCGAGAGCGACTCCCCCTTCGACACGGACGAGGAGTCGACGTCGCCCATGCCGACGGTGTTCATGCCGAGGCGTTTGGCCGCGCTGTCGAAGCTCATCCGGGTGCGCGTGCTCGGCTCGAAGAAACAGAGCGCGAGCACGCGCCCGGCGTGCCGGTCCGCGTAGGCGGCGGGGTCGTCGGCGACCGCCCGGGCCCGGTCGAGCACCGCCTCGATGTCATCCCGCGAGAGCTGCGTCGCGGTGATGAGGTGGTCCTGACGCATCGTCGGAGAAGGGGGTTGGCACGGTCTTGAATCCCTCGGCTTGGCCACCAACGAAGGTGTTCACGTCCGTGGGGATCGATGCGAGCAACGGCTTCGAGATTCGCAGAACGCGGTGTGCGTTCGCACGGTCCACGTCCCCGCGACTGGCGGCCGCACTTATAAAACGATCCGTACCTAACCACGCCCTATGAGCGAGAGCGATCCGGCCGACCTGCTTCCGAACGACCGCGTGAAGCAGGCGGCGCTCGACGGCGACGTGACGCAGCTCCACCGCGGGAATCAGTACGGCCATGCGGGCGACACGTTCGAGATCGACGGGGTGTCCTTCGAGCTCACCGAGGTCGCCGAGCGCACACTCGGCGACATGACCGACGCCGACGCGAAGCGGGAGGGGTCGCCGTCGCTGGAGGCGTACAAAGAGCGGATGGTCCGCGCGCACGGCGGGAACTTCGACTGGGACGACGACGCCGACGTGGTGCGGCACCAGTTCGAGCGCGTCGACGAATAGGGAGTCTGAGAGAGAAGAGCGAGACCGAGACGGCTCAGTCGTCGTCCGCGGTCGCGCTGTCGTCCGCGCCGCGCCCGTCGGTCGCCGCGTCGTCTTCGATGCTCGGCGGGTACTTCCCGCGGTCCAGTTTCAGGTCGGACTGCGGGCGCGCCATGCAGGTGAGCGCGTACTCCTCGGCCTCCTCGTCGGTGAGCCCGCGGGCCGCCGGCTGGGTCACCTCGCCCTCGACGATCTCGGCGGAGCAGGCGAGGCACATCCCGACGCGGCAGGAGTACTCCTGGGCGATCCCCTCCTCGATGCAGGAGCTGAGGATCGTCTCCGTGTCGGCCACCTCGATCGTCTCGCCGGTGCCGACGAACTCGACGGCGTACTCGGTCATGGCGCGGAGTACCAGCCGACCAATAAAAAAGGGTTCCCCTCGATCGCGTCGTCGTCGCGGGGACGGAAGATAGAAGCGGGAGAGAGACCCGTAGACCGATCGAACAGAAATGCCGTGTGATAGAACAACAATATCGCTCACTGTGATACCGACGCCATCTAGTAGTTGAACGGCATAATTGAGGCCTATATGGCTCTAAATAAGTGAATTACGTTCCAACAACAGGCCTTATACGTCGTCTAGTATAATGCTATATTGTCACAAGTATGCAAGACACAGTGACAGACGAACGAGAGTCACTCAGCCGGCTCCAGTGGCTGGCGGTTTCGTTGGTCGTTATTACCGGCGTTCTCCACGTGTACGCTGGCGTCATCGAGGGTCGGATCCCCGTTGCGCTCGCGGGCTTCGGCTACGCCGGCGCGCTCGCGTTGTTCTTCGTCGGCTATCGGCGGCGACTGCTGTACTTGATCGGGGTACCGTACACGGCCGTCCAGATCCCGATCTGGCTCGTGGCCAAGTCGGAATACGGCGTCGTCGATTACGTCGATAAGGCCACTCAAGTCGTCCTGATACTCGTGTTGGGGTACCTCTATCTGAGCGCGCGGTTCGGACCTGCCGACGCCTCGGCGACAGCAGCGAACTGACCGGCAGCATCGTCGGGGTCGAGTCAGACGCCCGTCTGGACCGTCCCGCTCTATTCTGTGCATCGCAACGACTAATCCCCCGCCGGACGCTTCCCGAGGTATGACCGAGAAGGCCACCGCGCGAGCCCACCCGATTCAGGGGCTCGTCAAGTACCACGGAATGCGCGACCCGGAGCTCCGGCTCCCGTACCACGACAGCATCAGCCTCTGTACCGCGCCGACCGCGACGACGACGACGGTCGAGTGGCAGCCCGACGCGAGCGAGGACACGTACGTCATCGGCGGTGAGGAAGTCGACGGGCGCGCCGAGGAGCGCATCGACATGGTCGTCGACCACGTCCGCGAGCGCGCCGGGACCGACGCCGCGGTCCGGCTGGAGAGCGAGAACTCCTTCCCGTCGAACATCGGCTTCGGCTCCTCGTCGTCCGGGTTCGCGGCCGCCGCGCTCGCGCTCGTCGAGGCCGCCGGTCTCGACCTCTCGCTCCCCGAGGTCTCTACGATCGCCCGCCGCGGCTCCTCCTCCGCGGCCCGCTCCGTGACGGGCGCGTACTCCCGTCTCGACGCCGGTCTCAACGACGAGGACTGCCGCTCGCACCGACTCGACGTGGGCGTGAGCGAGGACGGCTTCGACCCCGAGGAGGACCTCCGGATCGTCGCCGCACACGTTCCCGCGTACAAGGAGACGGAAGAGGCCCACCGCGAGGCCGCCGCGAGCCACATGATGCAGGCGCGGACCGCCCACGTCCAGGACCAACTGGTCGAGATGACCGACGCGCTCCGCGAGGGCGACTTCGACCGGATCTTCGGGACCGCCGAGCACGACTCGCTCTCGCTGACGGCCACCACCATGACCGGACCCGCGGGGTGGGTGTACTGGCAGCCCGAGACGATCGCCGTCTTCAACGCGGTCCGCGAACTCCGAGAGGACGGCGTCCCCGTCTACTTCTCGACGGACACCGGCGCCTCGGTGTACGTGAACACGCTGGCCGACCACGCCGAGGAAGTCGAGAGTCGAATCGCCGAGGTCGGCATCGACACCGACGTCTGGGCGGTCGGCGGCCCGGCGCGCGTCCTCGACGAGAGCGAGGCGCTGTTTTAAATAGAAGCCGCAGTGCGGTGGCGCGTGCCGATGAGCGCCCGAAGGGCGCGAATCGCACGCGCGAGGGAGTCGGTCGCCCGAGCGAGGCGATGGGCGACCGACGAGGCTGGGGAGGCCGTGAGGTGCGGTGCTGTTGCGGGCGGGCGGGACGCAAAGGGGCAGCCGTGAGGACGAAGCCTGACGACGAAAGCACCGCAGGAACGAGCAACGCGAGTGACGAGGAGCGCAGCGAGTCACCCGAGTCCTCGCGACTGGGGCTTTGAAGGCCTTCACCGCCGATCCTCAATCAGCCGTTTAAAAAACGGGCGCAGTGGGCTTTGGCGGTGTTCGCCGCCACGGTCCCGACGCGCACGCCGACACCGTTCAATTACTCGTCCGGATCCTCGCCCCGCGCCCGCTTGTACATCGCGAGGGCCTCCTCGCGGCGCTCGGAGTGGTCGACGATCGGCGACGGATACTCAGGCGCCGCGTTCGCGCGCTGGGTGGGCGACAGCTCGTGCCACTCGTGGATCAGGTCGGCATCGACCCCCCGTAGCTCCGGCACGTATTCTTTTATGTACTCCGCGTCGGGGTCGTAGCGCTCCCCCTGCGTCATCGGGTTGAAGATGCGGAAGTAGGGCTGCGCGTCGGTCCCGGTGGAGGCTGCCCACTGCCACCCGCCGTTGTCGTTGGCGGTGTCGTGGTCGGCGAGCTTCTCCCGGAAGTGGTCGTAGCCGTGGCGCCAGTCGGCGAGCAGGTCCTTCGTGAGGAAGGAGGCGACGATCATCCGAACGCGGTTGTGCATGAACGCCTCCTCGCGCAGCTGGCGCATCCCGGCGTCGACGATGGGATACCCCGTCTCCCCGCGCTTCCACGCCGCGATCTCATCGGGGTCGTCGCGCCACTCGATACCCTCCTCGTACACCTTGTAGTTCTCCGACACCACCTCGGGGTTGTGGTACAGCACCTGCGTGTAGAACTCCCGCCACGCCAGCTGCTGCTGGTACTCTTCGACCGCGGCGACCGGGCCGTTGTCGTCGCCGTCACCCCCATCGTCGTCTTCGCCCGCTGCCCCGTCGCCCGCTGCGGCCCGCTCCTCCGCCGCGGCCATCGCCCGTTCCGTCGCCTCGTAGGCCTCGCGCACCCCGATCTCGCCGTACTTCAAAAACGCCGACATTCGAGATGTCGACCCGCGGGCGGGGTAGTCTCGCTCGGCGTCGTACGAGAACACCGCCTCCGAGAGGAACGCGTCGAGCCGCTCGCGGGCGGCCGCCGTCCCTGCGGGACCGATATCGGTATCAGGCTCCGCGAAGCCCAACTCCGCGGGCGACGGGAGGTCGCCGACGGCGACGCGGCCGGTCTCGACGCCGCCGTCGGAGCGGGTGTCCCCCTGCCGGCCGCCGTCAGCGAGGGCGCCGCCGTCACCACCCACCGCCGCCGCCAGCGCGTCGGCGTCGACGAGGTCGTCCGATTCCGGGGTCGGCGCCGGCGGGTCGGTCTCGCGGTCGGTCCACTTCCGCCAGTAGTAGGTGTACACCGAGTACGGGTCGCCGGCGTTCGTGCGGATCGAGTCCGGGGTGTGCAACACCGCGTCGTGGTGCGCCTCGCGCTCGATCCCGGCCTCGTTGAGCGCCTTGCGGACCGCCGCGTCGCGCTCGCTCGCGAGCCCCGAGTAGTCGCGGTTCCAGACGACGCGGTCGGCGTCGAGGCTCGCGGCCAGTTCGGGGAGCGCGGTCTCCGGGTCGCCGCGGGCGATGAGGAGGTCGCTGTCGCGATCGCGGTAGTCGTCTCGCAGCGCCGCCATCCCGTCGAGCAGGCGACGCACTCGCACGTCGCTGGCGTGCGCGAGCACGTCGTCGTCGAAGACGAAGACGCCGGCGACCTCGCCCCTGTCGGCGGCGGCGGCCAGCCCGACGTTGTCGGCGACTCTGAGGTCCCGTCGGTGCCAGAACAGTTCCATGGGATCGCCACGGGTGCGATCACCGTGAAACCACCGGCGGCCGTCGCTCGGTCGCGGAGCGCGACCCCCGTCTCCCGGGAGGTCGTCGGCGCCGAGGGTCAGATGTCAAGTGTCAAGGGCCGATCGTCGAGCATCGGGGGTCGAGCGTCGACCGCCGCGTTACAGCTCCGGGCGGTCGGGGATATCCACCCGATCGAGCAGGAAGTACCCGAGCGTGAGCGCGAGCACCAACACCGCGATCGCGATCGCCGCGAGGACCGTCTCCTGGCCCGTGTCGTAATCCTCCAGCCGGAAGCTGATCGCCCGCCGGGCGACGGCGATGATCGACGCGCTGACGACGATCCGGAGCACGGGTTCGCCCTTGGCGTACGCCAACAGCGTCCGGTGGACCTCGACGATGACCAATAGGAGGAGCACGCTGTCGAGGAGGCCGACCACCTCGTTCGGGTCGGTGAAGTTCCCGGCGACGAGGAGCTGATACAGCGATAAGAACAGGTCGAAGACGCCGATGAGGAACAGCAGGAGGAGGAAGTACGCGGCCCCGAGCACCAGCCATTCCATCGACACCGCGGCCGGCTTCGTCGCGTCTTCGAGGTCGAAGGCCATACCTCGATTGGAGGCGGCGGCGCCAAGTCGCTTGCGCCTACTCGTCGGGGGTCAACGCCTCCAGCAGGTGGACCGCCGGCGCCTTCGCCAAGGGGTCGTTTGCGTTGCCGCAGTGCGGCGACTGGACGCACGCCGGGCAGCCGCCCTCGCAGTCGCAGCCGTCGATGAGCCGCGCGGTCCGGGCCATCAGCTCCTCGATCCGCTCGTGACCGCGTCGCGTGAGCCCGACGCCGCCCGGGTAGCCGTCGTAGACGAACACCGCGGGCGCGTCGGTGTGGGGGTGGTACGGCGTCGAGATTCCCCCCACGTCGGCGCGGTCACAGAGCAGGTGGAACGGGAACAGCGAGATGATCCCGTGTTCGGCGGCGTGGATCCCGCCGTTGAAGGCGTACTCGCCGCCGAGCGAACTTTCGCTCTCCCCGCCCTCGGTAGTCCCCTCTCCGCCGTCGGTCACCTTTTCGGCATCGTCGGCGTCGGCCGTGTCCTCTGCGCCGCCGCCCCCAGCGCGGCTCCCGAGCGCGCGAATCTCCGACTCCAGGTCGGCTGGAACCGGGAAGTAGAGGGCCTTCGTCCGCAGCGTCGTCTCCGGGAGGTCCAGCGCCGCCTCCCCGAGCGACTCGCCGGTTTTGGCGTCCTTCCGGACGAATCCCGTAATCCGCTCCGTGACCGTCACGTCGGCGAATCTGACGGGGACGTCCGGGCGCGCCGACAGCTCCCGCGCCGCGAGGTCCTCGTTCACGACGATGTCCTTCTCGGTGAGCGGCTGGGTGTAGTAGTCGGCCCACGAGGACTGCAGTTCGGCGACGTCGCGGTCGAGGTCCAGTTCGGTCACCTCGTAGGTGCGCCCCTGCTGGTGGTATATCGCGCCGGGATGAGCGTCGCGGAGCGCGTCCGCGAACCCGAGCGAGGCGACCGTCTCGTTCCGCGACGAGTCGATCAGGTCGACCTCGCGGTCCCCGACCGTCCGGAGGCTCACGGACTGCTGCGGGCTCGACGAGCCGGCGTGGGTCCATCGCAGCCCGTCGGCGGTCTCCCGCCTGTCGAGGACGCCCTCGTCGGTCAGGTCGGCGACGACGCTCGGAAACGTCTCGCCCAAGAAGCGCTCGTCCACCGGCGAGAGCCAGCTCTCGTCCGCCGCGCAAGCGACGTGCCCCGGAAGCAGCTGGCCGTTCTCGGGGTCGCAGATCGCGTCCTCCGACGGCGCCTCGAAGAAGTCGGTCGGGTTGCGCATGAGGTACTGGTCGAGCTGGTCCTCGCCGCCGACCATCACCACGAGCGCGGGGTCGTCGCCGCGACCCGCGCGTCCCGCGCGCTGGTACGCCGACATCCGCGTGCCGGGGTAGCCGTCCAAGATGACGGCGTCGAGTCCACCGACGTCGACGCCGAGCTCCAGGGCGCTCGTCGACCAGACGCCCCGCAGCTCGCCGGCGTGGAGGTCGGCCTCTATCTCCCGCCGACGCTCGTTCGTCAGGGCGGCTTGGTACGCGCCGACCTTCCCCGCGAGCTCGCGCTCCCCGCGCTCTCGGAGGTCGCTCGCGCTGTCGGTCGCGTACTGCTCCGCGGTCTGGCGCGCCCGCGTGAACGCCAGCGTCTGCGCGCCGCCGGTCACGAGGTCACAGAAGAGCCGTTTGGTCTCGGTGTGGCTCGACTTCCGGCGGCCGCTCCCGCGCTCCTGCCAGTCGTCGTCGTACTCGGGTGGATTCCACAGCACCCAGTCGCGGGGTCCCCTCCCCGACGCGTCCTCGTCGACGAGGGCGATACCTGAGGGGTCGCGGCCGGTCACGCTCGCGACGTGCTCGACGGGATTGTTGATCGTGGCCGAACAGCAGACGAACCGCGGGTCGGACCCGAACCGCTCGCAGGTCCGCGCGAGCCGGCGCATCGTCATGGCGACCTGCGAGCCGAACACGCCGCGGTAGCTGTGGACCTCGTCGATGACGACGTACTCCAGCGACGAGAAGAACCACTCCCACAGGCGCCCGGCGTACGGGAGCAGCGCGTAGTGAAGCATGTCCGGATTCGACAGCAGCACCGTCGGCTCGCGGTCACGTACGTCGCGTTTCTCGCTCCGAGAGAGCCGGCCGGTGTACGAGTCGACCGTGACGCCGCTGCCGAAGCCGAGTCCGTGAGCGAGGTCGCTCAGACTCGCCTCCTGATCGGCGATCAGGGCGTTCTGGGGGCCGATGTACAGCGTCCGTCCCCCGTGGTCCATCGCGGCCTCGAAGGCGGGGACGGTGTACGCGAGCGACTTCCCGCTCGCTGTCTCGGTGGCGAGGACGACGTCGTCGCCGTCGCGGACCGCCTCGATCGCGTCGGCCTGATGGCGATACAGTCGGTCGATCCCCTGTTTCGCCAGCGCGTCGGCCATCCGCGGTGTGAGGTCGACGTCGCCGTACGCCGGCTCGCGGGCGGGGAGGCGGCGGTGCTCCGCGATTTGTCCCTCGTAGAACGGTCGGTTCCGCAGCCACTCGATGGCGTCCTCCACGGCTACCGATCCGTGAGGAGCGACCGGGCCTAACGGTTGTGGTCGTGGGAGCCCGTGACGAACTGTCTCGGTTCGACATGCTCCGCTGGAGAGTACGGGTTAGACGGTCGGGAGAAAAACCGCGACGGTACTCCCCTCAGAATCGTTCTTTTCGAGGGCCACGCGGCCGTCCGACTGGCGAACGATCTCGTGGACGAGCCAGAGTCCGAGCCCGCTCCCGTGGTATAAGGGTTCGATCTCCGCCTGTTGTGTCAGGATGTTCGATTCCATTTCCGGGATCTCGGGGCCCGTATCGATTACCCGGATCTCTGCGCTTCCGTCGTTGTGTCGAACATCGACGGTAACGGTCGGATGCTCCGCCTCCGAGTGCACCACCGCGTTCCGGATCAACTCTCCGAGTGCTTCGTCGATGTCGTACGTCGCTCTAACCTGGAACTCGGCAGGGAGTGTCGCGTCCACCTCGGCCGCCGGATAGAGGTCTGCAATTTCGGCAACGATAGATTCCACCGTCGACACGACGTCGCGGGAGGCGATCTCGGGTGGGTCAGTGAGCACCGAGGTTATCTTCCGTTGTTTCTCCGCCGTGTCGACGAACTTTCGGCTGACCTCAAGGATCGTGTCGATGTCCGGCTGAATCTCGGTCGAACCATTTGCTTGGACCATCTCCGCCCGGCCCATGAGGACGTTCATCGAGTTTCTGATATTGTGCCTGAGGATGCGGTCGACGACCTGTATCTGTTGCCGGTTCTTCCGGCGCTCCGAGATGTCACGGATGTGATTCACGACACCGACGACAGTTCCCTCGTGATCGCGGAATCGGGAGACGGTTGACTCGCCGGGAAACTCGTCTCCGCACTTCGTTCGATACTCGACCTCCAGTTTGCTATCGAGCGGTTCCACGTTGTCATTGCCCACTTCCAGCAAGGCGGTTTCATCGCCGACGTCTGCGAGGAGCCGCCGCAGAGGTGCTCCTTTGATATCGTCAAGTTCGTACCCGAACCGCTCGGTAAATCCGGGATTACAGTTCGTAACCCGGCCGTCCGTGTCCGTCACCGCGATCGGATCGCGAATGCTGTTAAACAGCGACACGTACCGCCGTCGCTGTCCGTTTATCTCGCGTTCGCGCTCAACTTGCTCGGTGATGTCTCGCACGACGCCGATACCGCTGATAGCCTCGCCGTCATCGTCGAATTCGACCTCCGCCCGCTCGTGGACCCACTTGGTTTCGCCGTCTACGACGATGCGGTGTTCGAAGTCATACGTCTCACCCTCCAACGCTGCAGCCCACTCTTCAGTAACCAATTCCGTATCGGCAGGGTGGACCGCGTCCAGGAACCGCTGGTACGTCATCGGCTGTTCTCGTCCGATCCCGAAGATCCGATACGCCTCCTCCGACCAGTGGAGATCCTCGGTTTCGAGATCGAGATGCCAACTCCCGACGTTCCCGATCTCCTGTGCTTGGACGAGATGCGTCTGGATCTCCTCTTCTTTCTGTTTCCGTTCCGTGATGTCTCTGGAAATGATCGCAACACCGCGCGATCCGTCGTAGAGTTCGACCGGAACGAACCGCTGTTCGGCGTTAACGTATCCGACAGAGTCGAGGGAGAGATCGAACTCGAGGCTCAACGTTTCCGTTCCGGAGGGGCTTTGCACCCATTCGCCGACGTCCGGCGTGGTTCCCTCCAAGATCGCGTCGAGCGCGTCCAGAAACCGCCGTGGATCGGAATTGGGAGCAGCCATCTCCTCGGTGACCGGTTCGATCGGCATCCCCTTGATCGCCGACAACGAGATATCCGCAAACTCCTGTGCCGCCTCGTTGGCAAACTGGATCCGTTTTTCTTCATCCACGAGGAACGCCACTTCGTTCATCGATTGGATGATGACCTCCTGCGTCCGGAGGCGTTGTTCGCGCTCTTTCTGATCGGTGATGTCGTCGTAGATCGCCACGAAGTTCGTCACGTCACCCGCGTCGTTCGTCACGGGGGCGATGGTGTGTTTTGAGACGAACTGTGTCCCGTCACGCCGTTCGTTGACGATCTCGCCGGTCCAAACCTCCCCGTTCAGGATCGTCTCCCAGAGTTCGGTGAAGAACTCGTCGTCGTGTTCTCCGGAGCGGAGGAAACTCGGCTGTCGCCCGACCGCAGCCGCGCTCGTGTAGCCAGTCATTCGCTCGAACGCCGGATTCACGTACTGGATCACGCCATCTACATCGGTGAAAAAGACCGCGTGACCGCTTGCAGTTACCATCTGCTCAAACTTGCGCAACTGTTTTTCGCGTTCCTTCCGTTGGGTTATTTTGCGCGTGGATCCGACGAGTTGCACGACTTCATCCTCGACGATAACGGGGGCGATGCTCGTTTCCCACCACGACTCGTGGCCGAAAATCGATATCTGCTCCTCGTACGTCTGTTCCGTTCGATCGGCCACACACTTCCGGTACTTCTCACGGACAATCGCGCCGTCAGTCTCGCCCGCGATCTCACGAACCGTTTTACCCCGAAGATCGTCGATCGACGCCTCGGTGAGCGACTCGTAGGCTCGGTTGACTCGATTCATACGGAACGTCTCGCCGTCGTCTTCGACGTCGATGACGAACAACCCGTCCTGTGCGTTCTGAAACACCGTCTCCGCTCGATTCAGATCCCGCTCTCCCTCCGTTAGTTTCGTTGTCTCGCAGATACAGACCGTGACCCCCGTCTCGTCGGGATAGATCCGGATCTCGTACCGCCCGTCTCGCTCTCGGTTGTACCGCTCGAAACTCGTTGGCCGACCAGTCTCGATCGCCTGCTCGACGGCGTTTCGTGCCGCGGATCCCCACGACTCGGGAAACGCGTCCCAGATGGACGTGTCAAGGAGGGCTTCGGGGTCAGAATCGAGAAGTTGAGCGGCTCCGTCGTCGGCGTACGTGCACCGATGCTCATCATCGAACGCGAGTACGTCATCTGCGACCCGTGACAGTGCGTCGTGCCGATTGCGGTTTAGACCGTTGGGGTCTGAGCTTGCCATGGGCGAGTTACTGGTTATTCGCTTCGGTGATGATCGCCGTCATACTACGTTAGTCGAGAGATGCGTCAAAAAGTGTGTGCCAACCTCTCAGTGGGTTGGGTACTTCCCGCCCAGTAAGTCAGTTGGGACACGTATTCGTCCTGATCCGAGACGTCGAACGACACACTGGACAGATCGCTCTGGAGTGTCGCTTCGGTTGCTGACCGCTCCGCGTTCGCTCCCCGTGATCGATTGGCGTGCCGGTCATTCAGGTGGGACCGATGTCTGGATGGAGAGTGGACTGACGGCGGCGTATGCGCGACAGCGACGCCGGAGCGGCGGTGCGCTGACCTGTCACCGATTGCCGAACCGGTCATTCGTCGTCCACCAACTTCTCGATAGTCCGCTGGATTTCGTTGACGGATTCTGCTTGCCGCTCGTTCGAGGCGACGACATCTTTCACCTGGTCCCGCACCTCCTCGGCTTGGTCCGTTGCTTCCGAGAGGATGCTTGCGACTTCTTCGGTGCTTGCCGCCTGATCATCGGCTGCATTGGCCACCTCTGCGATCCCTTCGGACGTCTCTGCGACCGCCTCGACGATATCGTCGAGGTTGGCCATCGCGGCTTCGACGCGATCGACGCCGTCGTCGATCTGGGCGGTCGCCGACGTGAGGCTCTCGACCGTGGCTGCCGTTTCCCGTTGGATCTCGTCGATCATCTCCTCGATTCGTCGAGCCTGTTCCTGTGAGTCCTCTGCGAGCGCCTTGACTTCGTCGGCGACGACGGCGAATCCGGAGCCGGCTTCACCGGCTCGGGCGGCTTCGATCGACGCGTTGAGCGCCAACAGATTCGTCTGGTCCGCGATGTCGTTGATGACGGAGACGATCTCGTCGATCTGTTCGATCCTATCATCGAGCTGTTCGACGTCGTTACTGGCCTCGTCAGCGGCCGTCTTGACATCCTCGAGAACCGAAATCGGTCCGGAAAATGGCCCCGGTCAGTCGTCGGCGGGCGGGCGGGAACGAGCGGCGACGGGCGGCTCCTCCGTTTCCGGCTCGGACGGCCCGAGGCGCGCCAGCGGCGGCCAGCGCACCTCGGTCGCGATCGGGTCGTCGAGGTCGAGCTCCATCCGGAGGTCGCCGCGACGGTCGACGAGCTCGAACCCGACCGTTCGGTACACTCGGCGCGCGATGCGATTCCCGCTCTCGACGTGGAGTTCGAGCCCGTCGCGGCCCGCGGCGGCGGCGTCGGCGATCACGTGGCGGCAGAGCTCGGTCCCGACGCCGCGCCCCTGCATCGTCGGGTGGACGAACACCGCGAGCTCCGGGCGGTCCGCGTCGGTCGGCGTGTACATCGCGTGGCCGAACAGCTCGCCGTCCCGCTCGGCGACCACGTTGCTCCCCTCCCGCAGCATCGACTCGATCCACTCCGCCCGACGGTTCCGCGTCACCGGGGGAAGGCCCTGCGCGCGATCCGCGGTCTCGAACCCCTCGTACATCTCGGCGAGCGGTGCGGCGTCCTCCCTGACGGCCGGCCGAATCGTCCACCGGGCACCCTCCTTGTCGACGAACCGCGGACACCGCGGCGGGCAGTGGACCGTGCCCTCACACTCGCTCCCGTCCCATCCGTCGCAGGCGACGGCGTCGGTGTCGTCGTGGCTCATGGTCGTCCATACGTCTCCGCGCGGGTTATACTGTGATAGCTGCTCCCACAGCGTGGGAACGGTCGAGCGATCGGAGCGGGCCGAGAGGGGAGACGGAACGGACGGAGCCCGCGTCGAACGTCACTCCCGGATCAGGACGATTCCGTCGCGGAACACCGAGTGGTTCGGGATCACGTGGTCCTCCCCGCCGGCCTCGATATGCGTGACGAACAGGTCGACCTCTTGGACGATGCCGCGCTCCCCGGCGACCTTCACCTCGTCGCCGATGCCGTAGGGCTGCCGGAGGAGGAGGAACACCCCGGCGGCCGCGCTGGCGACGAGGTCCTTCGTCGCCAGCGCGGCGAACAGCACGACCGCGAACGCGTACGCCGCGAGCAACACGACCAACGCGAGCGTCTGCACGCCGACCTGTCCGAGCGCGACCAGCGCGGCGACGTACACGACGCTGTATTTCACGATCGGGGGTAACACGCCGAGTTCGGGCAGCTTGATCCCGCGGAGCCGCTCGGCGACGAGCAGCTCCGCCTTGTCGCCGACGACGACGCCGACGATCATCACGACGGCGGCGATGAACAGGCGCGGGAGGAAGGAGGCGACCGACGACCAGAACCGGTCGAGGTAGTTGACTTCGGCGACGGTCAGGGCGACGATGACCGCGACGGCGACGATGAAGTAGCTGGACAGCTGTGCGAGGATTCGCACGGTCGACGTGTCGAACTCCCGGGCGGTGCGCTCGAAGGCGGTTCCCTCGATCGCCTCGGGCACGCCGGCTCTGGTCAGCAGCCGCCGGTTGACGACCCCGACGAGATACGCCGCGATCAGGCCGAGGACGAGCACGAACAGGGCGAGCCACAGCCGCTCTGGGACCCTCACCACGAACTCCCTGAGCGCGTTCGGTACCGCGAGCATGGGTTGTCAGTACTCCTCCGGATCGATCTCTAAGACGAGCTCACCCGCCTTGAACGCCCGCACTAACCCGTCCGACTCGGAGAGGACGATCGCGGTCGCGTTCGTGTCCCGCGTGATCGCGCCGCCGGCCATGTGGCGCGCGCCGAGCCCCTTAGGGATGTCGACGCCCTCCGCGCCAGGTTCGAGATAGCGGTACGCGGAGACGATCTTCCCGGAGTCGGAGACGACGAACGCGCCGTCGAGTCGCGAGAACTCCTTGACCATGACGTTGACGATGGGGTCGCCGACGTGGACGTGCGACTTCTCGAAGGGGTTGTACGACAGCGGGCGAGACTTGTTCATCACCTTCCCCGCGTCGCCGACGACGAACAGCGCGCCCACCGGCTTCCCCTTCTGTCCCTTCTGCCCGAGCTCGATCGCGACCTCGAACACGTCGCGGATGACGCTCGGCTCCGCCCGGGAGTTGACGAAGAGGTCGTAAATCCCGGTGTGAATCGTCTCGTCGACGGTGACGCGGACCACCGCGTCCGACCCCCCGTCGAAGATGGAAGCGATACAGACCGCCTCGTCGCCCGCGGAGACGAGCTCGGCGTCCATCGCGCCCTCGATCCCGAACCGGATCCGGTCTTTGACGTCGTCGAACGGGAGGGGGAGCTCGACGAATGTGTCGGCGTCGACGTCGTTATCCGGAGCGACGACGACTATTTCCGTGTCGTCGTCCTCGAACCGGTCGTAAAAGGAGCTCGTCGGCGAGAACAACAGGACCGCGTCCGCGTCCTCGACGAGATCGGACAGGTGGTCGGTGAGCGAGGCCATTACCGGATTCGACTCTCGGACGACGTATAGTCGTTGCGTCGCTGTCGGTCGGGCGTCCGACGGGTTACACGCGCCCGAAACGAACTCACTGCTCACCGTCGATCGGCCCGACGCCGTCACCGCCGATCGGCCCGACGCCGCGCGACTTTTCCCCCCGCGGCGCCACCGGTCAGACGACCATGGCGACTCGCGACGCGCTCTGGGCCTACCGCGATCGGTTCGGCGACGCCTTCGGGCGGACCTACTTTCGCCGTTTCGGCCCGGGAGTGGCCTCCAGCGTCGGGATTGGAACGTATCTCGGTGAGCCGACCGCCGCGGTCGACGACGCCGCCCGCGAGGCGATCGGGCTCGCGCTCCGCTCCGGCGTGAACCACGTCGACACCGCGGTCAACTACCGGTGCGGGCGGGCCGAGCGCGTCGTCGGTGAGGCGGTCCGGGACTCGCCGATCGACCGCGACGCGATCGTCGTCGCGACGAAGGGCGGATTCCTCCCGTTCGACGGCGACCGTCCCGACGACCCCGCGGCGTCCGTCCGCGATCGCTTCCTCGCGACCGGGATCGTCGACGCCGACGAGCTCGCGAACGGCGCGCACGCGATCGACCCCGACTACGTGGAGTGGTCGCTCGACCGATCGCTCGATCGGCTCGGGCTCGATACGGTCGACCTCTTCTACGTCCACAACCCGGAGACCCAACTCGCGGCTCGCTCCCGCGAGGCGGTGTACGACCGACTGGAGGGGGCGTTCGAAGTCTTAGAGCGTCGACGAGCGGCCGGCGACGTCGGGGCCTACGGCGTCGCCACGTGGGACGCCTTCCGGGTCCCCGAGGAGCACGAGCGGTACCTCTCGCTCGCCGAGGTCCTCGCGCGGGCCGAGGCCGCCGGCGAGGCGGTCGGTCCCGACGGCGACCACGGGTTCGAAGCGATCCAGCTCCCCTTCAACGTCGCGATGGCGGACGCGTTCACGCGACGGAACCAGCGTTCCCCCGGAGGTGACGCCGGCAGCGACGCCGACGTCGAACCGGTCTCGACGCTGGAGTTCGCCCACGAGGCGGGACTTTCCGTGGTGACGAGCGCGAGCATCGGTCAGGGAGAACTCGCGAACGCGGGCGCGATACCGGCCGATGTCGACGCGGTGCTCGCCGGCGAGACGCCGGCCCAGCGCGCGCTCAACTTCGCTCGGAGCGCGCCGGGCGTCACCGCCTCGCTCGTCGGCACGAGCGACCCGGATCACGTCAGCGAGAACGTCGCCGCCGGCACCTTCGACCCCCTCGGCGCCTCGGCGTTCGACGCGGTCTTCGAGTGAGCGCGCCGCTCTCCGGTCGCGATTCGAACGGAGAACGACCGTGGCGAGAAAGAACGACCGTGGCGAGAAAGAACGGCCGCGGCGAGAAAGAACGACCGTGGCGAGAAAGAACGGACGGGGGCGGAGGGGAACGCGCGCGGGCACCGGCGATGGATTCGTCAGCTGCGCAGCGACGGCGGCGTGTCGCCTCAGCGCAGCTCTTTAAACCTGACTCCGCACTCGGGGCAGACCCGCACCGAGAACACCTCGTCGGGATCGTTTTTCTTTTTCAGGACCTGCTCGCAGTCGGCGCAGTTCAGTCGCTCGTAGGTGTCTTTGAATAAGTCGCCGTCGCGGAGTCCCTTGCGCGTCGATTTCATGTGTTGCGGTTGATCGCGTGAGGGTATAAAAACCCCGTACGACGCGAGTCGGACGGCGGTCGTGTCCCCGGCTGTCTGGTCCCTGACACTCTCGTCTCCGGCTGTCTGGTCTCCGGCTGCCTGATCCCCGACCGCACGACACGCGATGACCTCTCCCGGCACCGCGCTTTCGCAACGCTTGTCTCCGGGCGTCGTGAAGACCGTCCGTGTCACGGACCCGGCTGTTCGGATCGCTGTGTGCCCTCGTCTTCCTCGTCAACTTCGCGCGCGTCGTGTTCGCGCCCCTGGTGGGGCAGTTCATCGGCGAGTTCGCGATCGCCGAGGGGACCGCCGGGCTCATCGTCACGCTCGCGTGGCTCGGCTCGGCCGCCCCGCGGATCCCCGCCGGGTGGGCGCTCACGCGGTTCTCCCGACGGCTGGTGATCGTGGTCTCCGGGGCGATACTGACCATCGGCGCGCTCGGCGTCGCGCTCGCGCCCGGCGTGCCGACGCTGATGACGGCCGCGTTCGCGATCGGCTTGGCCTCCGGCGTCTACTTCGTCGCCGCGAACCCGTTCGTCTCCGAGCTGTTCCCCGAGCGCGTCGGGCGCGCGATGGGTGTCCACGGGATGGCGAGCCAGCTCGCCGCGGTCGCCGCCGCCCCGGTCGTTACGGTCGCGCTGTGGTACGACTGGCGGCTCGCCTTCTTCGGGCTCGCGGTGGCCGCGGCCGCGACGACACTCACCTTCGTCCTCCTCGCCTCGCGGACGGACCTCCCCGACGCCGGCGCGGGCGACACCGACTTCGTCGGCGGCGCGCTCTCCGAGTGGAAGCTCGTCCTGTCGGGCGTCGTGCTGGTGGGTCTCACGGGCTTTCTCTGGCAGGGGCTGTTCAACTTCTACGAGCTGTACATGATCGATAAGGGGCTTCCGTCGGCGACCGCTCGGAACCTCCTGACGGTGATCTTCGCGGCCGGCGTCCCCGCCTTCCTCGTCTCCGGCTACCTCGCCGACCGGCTCCCGCACGTGCCGTACCTGCTCGGCATCGTCTCGGCGTTCGTCGCCAGCGTCGCCCTCGTGGTCGCCGCCTCCGGGGTCGTCGCCGTCGTCCTCGCCAGCCTCGCCGTCGGCTTCGCCATTCACATGCTTTTCCCCGCGGCCGACACGTACCTGCTGGCGTCGCTGCCTGACGCGTCCCGAGCGTCGGCGTACGCCGTCTACTCCGCCGGGATGATGTCGACGCAGGCGGCCGGCTCGTGGGCCGTCGGCGAGGCGATCGAAGCGGGCCTCACCTACGACACCGTCTTCCTCGGGCTCGCGGGCGGGCTCGCGGCCGTCGTCGTCGCCTACGCCGTCTTGGAGCGCATGGGTCGCGTTCCGGGCGACGCGGCGGGCGCAGAGCCGGCGGCGTGACCGGTGAGAGCGAACGCTGACGCGCTCCCTCCTGTCGGCACGGACCACGGGTATCGCACCTGTTTAGGGCGTCCCGCCCCTGTACAGTGATAATGGAGTACGTCCAAGAGCGCGTGACGACGCTGCACGCGTTGACCGACCACCGGCCGGACGCCCCCACCGGTCGAGCGGCGGTCGTGGTGCCGATGACGGAACGCGAGTACGGAACGCTCGCGGCCGAACGCGTCCTCTCGGCGCTAGAGACGGTCGCTCCCGCTCGGGTGATCGTCCCCCTCCGAGCCTCGTCCGATCGCGTCGGCCCCTTCGCCCGGTGGCTCACCGGCTTCGACCTCGACGTGGAGACGCTGTGGTGCGGCGGCCCCCGACTGAACGGACTGCTCGCGGACCGCGGACTCGACGGGAAACGCGGGAAGGGACGTGACGTGTGGCTCGGCCTAGGTCGCGCCCTCCAAGAGAAGTACGTCGTCGTCCACGACGCCGACACGAAGACGTACTCGCCGGGGTTCGTCGACCGACTGCTGTTCCCGGTCGCGAACGGGCACTCGTTCTCGAAGGGGTACTACGCCCGCGTCGAGGACGGGGCGCTGTACGGTCGCCTGTTCCGGCTGTTCTTCCGGCCGCTCGTCCGCGCGCTCGCCGACGCCACCGAGCGCCGCGAGCCGAGCGTCATCGAGTACCTCGACGCCTTCCGCTACGCGCTCGCCGGGGAGTTCGCGGCGACGACGGACCTCGTCTCGAAGCTCCGCGTCCAGCGCGGCTGGGGCCTGGAAGTCGGAATCCTCGGCGAGGCGCACGCGCACGCCGGCTTCGCGGGGAGCGCGCAGGTCGATCTCGGTCGCTACGAACACGACCACCGCTCCGTCGACGGGCCGACCGGGC
Organism: Halorubrum sp. Boch-26; assembly: GCF_029889805.1. GTDB lineage: Archaea > Halobacteriota > Halobacteria > Halobacteriales > Haloferacaceae > Halorubrum. The sequence continues at coordinate 29,642 of NZ_JARANT010000005.1, forward strand.
TCGCCGACATGAGCCGGGCGGTCGGGGAGGCGACCCTCCGCGCGGTCGAGGACGCCGGCGTCGCCGTCGACTACGACGGGCTCACCGACCGCTACCGCGAGGCGGCCGAGGGGCTGATCGACGGCTACGAGACCGACGCCGCGTTCAACGGCCTCGACTACGACCGCGACGACGAGCGCTCGCAGGCGGCGACGTACGCCGACGCCCTCGGCCGGCCGGGCCCGGACACCCGCCTCCCGCCGTGGCGCGACGCGCCGGTCACGCCGGCCGAGGTGGCCGAGGCGGCCCGAGCGGACCTCGCGGAGGCGACCCGCGAGGAGCCGGCGGAGGCGGCCGGAGACGGGGTCGACGAAGCGAACAGTACCGGCGCCGGAACCGGCGATGCCGACGCCCGCGGGAACGGTCACCACCCGCCGGCGGACCCGCCATCCGATCCCGTGTCGGGGGAGGACTGAACGATGGCAGAGGAGGGCGGTTCGGACGGCTCCGCGGCGGACGGCCCCGCAGCGGAGGGCTCCGGGACCGACGCGCCGAGCGTCGCCGCGCGCGACGACCTCGCGGGCGTCGTCGACCTGTTCGGCTGGCTCACCCGGGCGGAGCTCTCGCACGCGCTCTCGGAGCTCGCGTTTAAACGGCGGACCGAAGTCGACGACGACGCCATCGCCGCCGCGATCGACGTCGCCGTCGCGGAGTACGCGCTGGTGCCGGCGCCGCCCGCGGCGCTCGACGGGTTCGGCGATAGCGCGGGGACGACCGCGGGCGCCGTCCCCGAGGAGGTCGCCGACCCCGACGGGGGCCTCGACGCCGACGCCGTCGCGCTCGCTGTCGGGCCCGCCGCGTTCCCGTCGCTACCCGACGGCGCGGCGGACCTCCCGCACATCCTCGACGTACCCGAGCGCGACGTGGACCGTGAGAGGCTCTCGGATGCGGTTCTAGAGCGACTCTCCGAGGACGCGGCGGCGGCGATCAGCGAGGGCGACGACGACCGGTTGGCGGTCCTCGCGGACGTGACCTACGACGTCGAGGCGTGGGCGCCGGTCGACGCCGAAGATATCCGGGAGCGGATCGTCGTCGAACTGGACGCGTGATCGGCCGGCGGCGGGAACACGTTCGCCGTCTCAGACGTTCGCCTCGGCTTCGCCGAGCTCGCGCGCGAGGAACTCGGCGATAGAGACGTCCGCCTCCTCGACGAACCGGGCGATCTCTTCGCCGTCGCCGTTCTCGACCACGACGGTCGGGATCAGCTCGATCCCGTACTCGTCGACGCCCTCGCCCTCCTTGCCGTCCGGTCCCTTCGTCACCGGGAAGTCCTCGATCCGGTCGTCTGGGACGCCGGCGGCGTCGAGCGCGGCAGCGAACGCCGGGAGCTGTCGCTGACAGTCGCCGCACCAGTCGCCGCCCCACACGTTGAAGCGGTAGTCGCCTGCCCCGAGCGCGTTCAGGACCTCGTCGTCGAGCGCGTCGCCGTCGGCCCCGTCGGGCGCGAGCGTTTCGAGCGTCATGCCGTCCGATACGCCGGGAGACCTTGTAAACGGCGCGACGGCGGCATTTCCGGCGGACTGCGCGACTGCGGCAACGGCGGCGGGCGCCGCGAACACGTCTTGCCGCGGTCCGTCGGGCATTTGAGTGCCGGTCCCGTCCGGTCGCGTAATGGACGACGACGTGTTGGAGGGGCTCGGCTCGCCGCTGGTGCGAGTCGACGCGCCGCCGGAGACGACGGTGGCCGCGAAGGTCGAATCGCGCAACCCGGGCGGCTCCGCGAAGGACCGCCCCGCGCTGTACATGGTCGAGGCCGCGGAGGAGTCGGGCGACCTCGAACCGGGCGACGGAATCGTCGAGCCCACCTCTGGTAACACGGGGATCGGGCTGGCGATGGTCGGCGCCGTGAAGGACTACGACGTGACGCTCGTGATGCCGGACGGGAAGTCGATGGAGCGCCGCCGGCTCATGCGCGCGTACGGCGCCGACGTCGAGCTCGTCGACGGCGACATCTCCGCGGCCAAGGACCGGGCGGACGAGCTGGAGGCCGAGGGCGGGATGGTCCAGCTCCGCCAGTTCGAGAACCCCGCGAACCCGCGGTCCCACTACGAGACGACCGGATCGGAGGTCGTCGAGCAGGTCGGCGACCGGACCGTCGACGCGCTCGTCGCCGGCGTCGGGACCGGCGGGACCGTCTCCGGAATCGGTCGACGACTCCGCGAGGCGTTCCCCGACGTGCGGATCGACGCGGTCGAGCCGAGCGACAACGCCGTCCTCTCCGGCGGCGACCCCGGTGTCGACGAATTTCAGGGGATGGGACCCGGATTTGTCGCTCCGAACCTCGACGTCGACCTCATCGGCGAGGTTCACGCGGTCGACATCGAGGACGCCGAGGCCGAGTGCCGTCGGCTCGCGCGGGAGGAGGGGATTCTCGTGGGACAGTCCTCCGGCGCCTCGAACCTCGCGGCGAAAGACGTCGCTGCGGCGCTCCGCGAGTCGGGCGCGTACGCCGGCGACGAGCCGCTCGTCGTCACCGTGTTCTGGGACAGCGGCGAGCGTTACCTCTCGGCCGGCACGTTCGACGAGTAGGTCGTCGACCCGAACGTTGAGTATCGTCGGGCCCGCAGTTCCCCCGTGACCACGCACGCCGCACTCCCCGACGACGACTCCGACGGGTCGGCCGTCGAACCGTCCGAGCAACGGTTCGACGGCCCGTGGCTCCTCGTCCTCGCCCTCGCCGCCGGCGGGTGGAGCGTCTTCTACGCGCTCGACTGGGCGCTGCTCTCGGCCGGCACCCCGGCTGGCGCCGCCGTCGCCTTCGCCCACGGCTACCTCCTCGCGCCGCTCGCGACCGCCGCGATCCTCCTCGACGCGCTGTCGCTCGACGAACGGGGGGTCGCCGACTTCGGCCTTTTTAAATGGATGTACGCGCTGGTCTCGCTGGTGGCGCCCCCGGTGGGTGCCGTCTACTACGCGCACCGCGAGTGGCTGAAGCCGGGCGACCCGGCGCTGCTCGGAGCCCCGCGATGACGGATAATGCGACGACCGGCTCGGTCCGGGGCCTCGTCACCGCCGCCGAGAGCGGCGCGCCGCCAGCACTCCGCGAGTCCGTCGAAGTCCGCCCCGGCGGTCTCGCGGGAGACCGGTACCGAAACGGCGACGGGCGCTTCCAGCTCGACGGCTGCGCCGTCACCGTCGTCGCCGCCGAGGCGCTCGACGCGGTCCGCGCGGAGACCGGAATCGGCGTCTCAGACGGCCGTCACCGACGGAACGTCGTCGTCGAGGGGTTCGGTGCGACGATGGACGGCCTGCTGGAGGCGACCGTCGCGGTCGGCGACGCGCGCCTGCGACCGACCCGGCGGCGCCCGCCCTGCGCGCACGTCGAATCGCTGGCCGGCGAGGCGGGGCTCGCGTCGGCGCTGCGGAACCGCGGCGGACTCTGCTGTGGCGTCGTCGAGCCCGGGCGCGTCGCCGTCGGCGACCCCGTCACCGTCGCGGATCCGGACCCGCGCACCGCGGGCGCCGCCATCGCGGACCGGCTTCGCGAACGCTCGGCGGGCGGAGATAACCGACGAGACGGCTGACACGGTCGTTCCTTCCGGATGTGTGTAATTCACACACCTTCGCTTTGGTCTTTATATCGTCGAGTCCGGAGCTTTCACCATGGATCGCACTCGTCGATCGGCGCTGGCCGGGCTCGCCGCGGTCGGAGTCGGCGGCGTCACCGGCTGTCTCGGCGGCTTTCCCGACTCGTTCGCCGGCGACGGCGAGGGGGGAGCCGGAGGCGAATCCGACGGCGGCGACGACTCTGGCGACGACGACTCTGGCGACGACGGCTCCGGCGGAGACGACTCCGGCAACGGGGTGCGCCCGCCCACCGTCGACGGCGGGTACCACGTCCCGCATGACGCGGAGGACCTCGTCGCGGAGTCGCTCGACGGGGGGGTCGGGAAGGACGGGATCCCCTCGATCGACGACCCCTCGTTCCGACCGATCGCGGAGGTGACCTACGCCGAGGGGGTGCCGGTGTTCGGCGTCGCTCGAAACGGGGAGACGAAGGCGTACCCCCAACACGTCCTCTCCCACCACGAGATCGTCAACGACGAGATCGGCGGCGAGCCGGTCGCGGTCACCTACTGTCCGCTCACCGGTACGGCGCAGGGGTTCCGCCGCGGCGAGGCGACGTTCGGGGTGTCGGGGCAACTCGTCAACTCGAACCTGATCATGTACGACCGCGGGACCGACAGCTGGTGGCCCCAGATGATCGCCACCGGAATCGACGGACCGATGACCGGCGAGACCCTCGACGAGTTCCGCGTCGTCTGGACGACGGCGGCGGCGTGGGCCGAGCGCCACCCGGACTCGCTCGTCATGACCGACGACACCGGGTACGTGCGCCGGTACGAGAACGACCCGTACGGGAGCTACGCGCCGCTCGGGGGCTACTACGCTCGGGACCGGACGATGTTCCGACCGTTGTCGTCGCCCGACGAGGGCCACGCGAAGTCGGTCGTCATCGGGGCGCGAACGGTGAGCGGCGCGGTCGCGTTCGACAAGGAGACGCTGCTCGCGGACCGGGTGCTGACCGGCTCGGTCGGCGGAGGGGGCGCCGACGTCGTCGCCGTCGCGGACTCGATCCTCTCGACCGGTCGCGTCTACCGAAACCCCGAGGGACTGGCGGTCGAGCCGGACGGTGACGCCTACCGAGTCGACGGCGAAGGCGGCGGGATCGGGGCGGGCGACCTGCCGCTGGAGCCGGTGGTAGCGCTCGACGCGATGTGGTTCGCCTGGGCGGGGTTCTATCCCGACACCGCGTTCGTCGGCGAGCACACGGGGGCGGGGGATGGCGGCTGAGTCCGTCTCTCCGACCGAGGCGCCGGCCGCGTGGGTCGGCGGGCTGATCCGCCGGACCGGGTTCGCCGTCCGCGCGGCGCTCGGTCGGCGCGACGGTCGGACGACGGCTGGGGTCGTCGCGGTCGCGTACTTCCTCGCGTACAGCGCCGGGCTCCGCCACCTCGGCCTCCGCGACGGCGGGCGCGGCGGAACCGGCTCGGGGCTCGCGCCCGACGTCACCGTCGCGAGCGACCCGCTCGCGCTCCTGACGCGCCGAGTCGGACCGTTCCAGTACGAGCCCGTCGCGCTGGTCGCGGCCGGTTCGGTCGAGTACCTGTTCGCGCCCGTCAACGCCGCCATCGGGCTGGGACTCGCCGCGCTCGTCGGGGTCACGCTCGCGGTCTCCGTCGTCGCGTGGCGCGGCCCCGCGGCGTGCCGGATCGGGGCCGGAGCCGGCGCCGCCGCGGGGCTCCCCGGGCTCCTGTCGGGATTCGCCTGCTGCGGTCCGACGCTCCTCGTGGTGATCGGGGTCCAAGCCTCCGCGGGGTTACTCGCGGTCGTGCAGTGGTTCCTGCCGGTCGCGGTCCTCGGACTGCTCGCCACGCTGCTGTGGGTCGGGAGTCGCGTCGATCCGGCCGCCGTCGGGTGACGACGAGCGGCGCGTCCGCGGCCGACAGAGGGGAAGCCGGGAGGGGTTCCGGACGGAACCGAAAGCGTTGAGCCCCGACCGGACCCACATCCCGTCAGTGACAGCGGGATGAGCTGGCAGTACCGGCACACGGTGCTGTCGCTGTGCATGCTCGCGTTCCTGGTGACGTACTTCGCGAGGCTGGCGATCAGCCCGGTCGTCCCGCTGATCGTCGACGACTTCTCGGTGTCGAACACCGCCATCGGGGTCGCGCTCTCCGGGATGTGGCTGGCGTACGGCGCCGCCCAGTTCCCGAGCGGCGTGCTCGCGGACCGCCACGGCGAGCGGAAGGTCATCCTCGTCGCCGTCGGCGGCACGACGGCGATGAGCATCGTGTTGGGGCTCGCGCCTGTCTTCCCCCTGTTCGTGCTGGCGGCGGTGCTGCTGGGGCTCGTCGCCGGCCTCCACTACGCGGTGGCGACGACGCTGCTCTCGCGCACCTTCGACGACCTCGGGACGGCCATCGGGCTCCACTCGGTCGGCGGCCCCCTCGCCGGGCTCGTGGCGCCCGTCGCCGCGGCGTGGGTCGGGGTCCGGTACGGGTGGCGTCCCGCGGTCGCGCTGGCCGCGCTCGTCGGCGCGCCGGTGTTCCTGCTGTTCGCGTGGCGCGTCGGCCCGACCGAGCCGCGGCGCCCCGACCAGCCGATGCGGGAGCGGTTCGCGCTCGCGCCGCTCGTCGAGCTCCTCTCGCGGCCGAGCGTCCTCCTCCCGCTGTTCGTCGCGATGATCGGTACGTACGTGGTGCAGGGCGTGATGTCGTTCCTCCCGACGTTCCTCGTCGAGTTCCGCGGGTACTCGCCGTCTGCCGCCGCCGGGGTGTTCTCGGCGTTCTTCGTCGTCCGCGCCGCCGCGCAGGTGGGGCTCGGCCGGCTCTCGGACCGGGCGGGCCGCGACGTCGCCATCGGCGCGGCGATGCTGGCGGGCGCGGTCGGCACCGCCGCCTTCGTCCTCGGACCCGGACTCGTCGGCGTCGCCGTCGCGGTGCTGCTCGCCGGCTCCGGCGCGAGCTTCTTCTCGGCGATCGACCCGCGGTTCATGGACGCGCTCGGCGACGCGGAGCGTGGCGCCGGCTTCGGACTCGTTCGGACCGTCTACACGGTCATCGGTTCCGCGGGCTCCGTCGGCGTCGGGCTCGCGGCCGACCTGTTCGGCTGGGGCGTCTCCTTCGCGATCCTGGCGGCCCTGTTCGGCGTCACGTTCGCCGTGCTCGTCGCGAACTCTGCGCTGGGCACGGGGTACTGAGCCGCCGCCGGCACGGGTCCGTTACCGGGGGCGGCGCGCGCGTCCGCGATCCCAGACGACCCGAAGCTACGAGTCGGTGCGCGACCTACGACCTGGCGTGTACGATTATCACGCCCACACGAACTACTCGGACGGGGCGTTCCTGCGGTGGATGGTGGACGCGGCCGCGGACGCTGGCCTCGACGGGATCGGGTTCGCGGACCACTGCAACGTCTCGCCCGAGCCCGGTGCGGAGCGGTACAAGCGGGCGCTCGGATTCAACCTCGACCTGACGTACGAGCGGCGCCGGGAGGCGATCGAAGCGGTCCGCGAGGACGCCGCCGTCGACGTGTTCGACGCCGTGGAGATGGATTACGACCCCACACACGAGGCGGCGATCGCCGACTTCCTCGCCGAGGCCGGCTTCGACTACGCGGTCGGGAGCGTCCACGAACTGGACGGCGCGAACGTCCACGCTCGCTCGCACTTCGCGGACAAGCCCGAGTCGGAGCGGCGCGCGCTCGTCGACCGGTACTTCGAGAAGCTGGTCGCGCTTGCCGACTCGGAGCTGTTCGCGGTCGCCGCGCACCCGGACCTGATCGAGCGGAACCCGCACCTCCGCGGGTTCGCGACCGAGGACCACTACGCCGCGGTCGCCGACGCCTTCCGGGAGTCGCGGACCGTTCCCGAGATCAACGCCGGTCGACTGCTCGACGACTACGGGACGTTCCATCCGGCTCCGGCGTTCCTCGACCGACTCGTCGACGCCGGCGCACGCGTGACCGTCGGGACCGACAGCCACGAGCCTGACGAGATCGCGCCCCGGATCCGCGAGATCGACGCGGAACTGGACCGGCGGGGACTCGACCCGATCCGGCTGGACGAGGCCGTCGCGGACGTCTGAACTCGGCTTACGCCCTCGTCGAACGACACGAATCGGAGATTCGCCTGCTCGACTTCGCTTCGCTCAGTCGAACACCGGCCGACGTAGTCGGCCGAGCCTGACCCGGCTACGCCGGGTCAAACAACGTCTCGCCGTCGACCATGTGCGCCTCGACGGCGTCCATGTCGAGCGTGACGCCGAGGCCCGGCTTCTCTGGGACCTCGATGTAGCCGTCCTCGATGACGTCCTCCTCGACGAGGTCCGCCCACCAGCCGAGCTCGTAGGAGTGGTACTCGATCGCCAGCGAGTTCGGGATGGCGGCGCCGACGTGTGCCGCCGCCATGGTCGCAACCGGCGAGGCGACGTTGTGCATCGCGACCGGGACGTAGTACTGGTTCGCCACGTCGGCGATCTTGCGGGTCTCGCGCATCCCGCCGACCTTCGGCAGGTCGGGCGCGACGATGTCGACCGCCTGGCTCTCGATGAGCCGGCGCAGCTCGGTGACGCGGTAGCGGTTCTCGCCGACCGCGATCGGCGTGGTCGTGTTCTTGGTGACCTCCTCCTGCACTTCGAGGTTCTCCGGCGGCACGGGGTCTTCGAGCCACCACACGTCGTACTCCTCGATGGCGTCCGCGAGGCGCTTCGCGGAGCCGCCCGAGAACGTCCAGTGGCAGTCGAAGGCGACGTCGGCCTTGTCCTTCACGCGCTCGGTGACCTTCTCCACGATCTCCGCCTTGTGGCGGATCTCGCCGGGGCGGAGGTGACGGTTCGCGCGGTCCTTCTCCAGCCCCGAGGGGACGTCGAGGTCGAACTTCAGCGCGTCGTAGCCGAGCTCGTCGACGACGCGCTCGGCCTCGTCGGCGCACGCGTCGGGGTCGGCCTCCGCCTCGGTGTGGCAGTCGCAGTAGACGCGCATCCGGTCGCGGTACTTCCCGCCGAGCAGCTGGTAGGCGGGCACGTCGAGGATCTTGCCGGCGAGGTCGTGGAGCGCGACCTCGATCCCGGAGATCGCGGTGACGGTGACGCCCTCGACCGAGCCCTCGCCCGACATCTTCTGGATCAGGTGCTCGTACAGCCGGTCGATGTCGAGCGGGTTCTCGCCGACGACGAACGGCTTCATGCGCTCGATGAGTTCCGGCACGCCGGCTCCCCAGTAGGCCTCGCCGGTGCCGACGACGCCCGCGTCGGTGTACACGCGGACGAGCGTCCACGGGAAGTTCCCGTCGACCATCGTCGTCTGGACGTCCGTGATCTCGATGTCGCGGTCGCCGCCGCGCGACCCCGTGACCTCCATCGTCTCGGCGGAGAGTTCCCGCATCGTGTACTCCGCGTTCGGATCGTGGAGCGACTCGTAGTTTCGGCTCATGCTCGGCGGTTAATTCGGAACAGGGTAAACGTTTATGTTCGACGGGTGTTACGGGCGGGGTTCCGCGGGTCAGCGACCGGCCTCGAACGACGTCTTCGCCGCGGGTAATAATAGGGACCTTTTCATTACCGGGTTCGCAACATCACTCATGGTCGAGATCACCGATTCGCTCGCATGTCTGTTTACCGGAGAAGTCGAGGAGCGCGACGGCGACCACGTCGTCGCCGTTCCGTCCTCGGAGATCGAACACGGGACCGTCGCTCCCGACGAGACGTACCGCGTCGCCCTAATAACGCGCGACGGGGGAGACGGCGGCACCGAGTCGACCGAGTCCCCGACCGACGCGTCGGCGAACCGAGGCGTCGCGGGCAGCGCCGTCAGCGGGTCCGCGGCGCGCTCCCCCCCGGAGGACGCCGCCGGGCCGCCGGTCTCCGAGGGCGACGTCCGCGAGGTCACGATCGAGACGCTCGGCGACAAGGGCGACGGCATCGCGAAGATCGAGCGCGGCTACGTCGTCATCGTCCCGGACTCCAAGCCGGGCGACGAGCCGACCGTCGAGATCACGAGCGTTCGCGAGAACGTCTCGTTCGCCGAGGTCGTCGCGGAGTAGGGTTCGCCGTCGAGTCCGTCGATTACCTCACGGTCACTCGGGGGGGTCGCTCCGCGAGAACAGCCGCCGGAGGTGCGCCGGCGAGAAGAAGGAGCTCGGGCGGTCCATGTGGACGCCGATCTCGCCCGAGAGCGCCCACAGCCCGAGCCGCTGGACCGGTTCCGGCAGCGAGTAGCACCGACGGATCCCCTTTCCGAGCAGAATCTCGCGGCCGATCTCGTCGCGCCAGCCGGACTCGTAGTCGGCGAGCGTCGCCGGGTCCGCGGGGTCGACGACGTCCGCTGCCACGTCGGCCGCGGTCATCCCGTAGAGAATTCCGCCGCCGGTGAACGGCTTCGTCTGCGCGGCCGCGTCGCCGATCAGGAACGCGCGGTCGGCGGTGACTCGGTCCGGCGGACCGATCGGGATCGCCCCGGAGCAGAACCGGTCGGTCGTCGCGCCGTACGCGTCGGTGAGCCGGTCGAACATCGCCGTGACGTCGTCGCTCGGCGGGGCCGCGAGCCCGTACTCGACGCCGGCGTCGCCCCGCGGGATCCGCCACGCGAAGAACGTCGGCGCGGTGAGGTGGACGTCGACGAGGTCGCCGTCGTCGGGCGCGTCGTCGAACGCGAGCACGCCGTGGAGCAGCTCGTCCGGCTCGGGGAGGCCGAGCGACCGGCGCACGCGGGAGGTGGGACCGTCGCAGCCTGCGACCATCCGGGCCTCGACCGTCTCCACGTCCCCGCCGGGGGTCCGGACCTCGACGGCGACCCGGTCCGACCGCTCGTCGACGTCGAGGACGGTGTGGCCCTCGCGGACCTCGGCGCCGGCTTCACGGGCGCAGTCGGCGAGCGTCCGGTCGAGCCCGACGCGGTCGATGACGTTCGACACGGGCCGATCCTTGTAAAACGGGTGCGCCGTCGAGCCGGGGCCGCCGACGTGGAACCGCGCCCCGTACACGCGGTTCTGGAGGAGTCGGTCGCGGGACTCCTCTGGGACGTACCCCCAGACGTCGTCGGAGACGTGACCCGAGCAGGCCAGCGGCTCGCCGACCGTCCCCTTCTCGAAGACGACCACGTCGCGGTCGGCTTCCGCCGCGCGCCGGGCGAATCTGGAGCCCGGCGGGCCCGCGCCCACGACGATGAAATCGTACATACGGGAACGGTCGTGACGGACGCTTATAATTACGACGCGACTTACTCCAGCCGCGCGAGCAGGTTGAGGATGTGAGCGGTCCGGAGCATCCGCGCGGAGGTCCCGCGGTCGAACACCAGCTCGTCGCGGTCGAGCACGTGCGAGAGCACGTCCGCCGAGGCGTGCTCGGGTGCGGCGGCGATCCCCCAGTCGCGCTCGGCGATCCACTCCATCACCCGCAGGTCAGACTTGCTGTCGCCCATTACCAGCAGGAACGGGTCCCGTACGTCGAGCACGTCGAGTGCGGCCTCGACGCCGGCGACCTTGTCCAGCTCCAGCGAGCTGATCTCCGCCGCGTCGCCGCGGTAGTAGCCGACGGCAATCTGATCGAACAGCGCGGCGACCGGCTCCGGGATGTCCGCGAGCGCGGCCGGAGCGGGCGCCGCTTCTCCCCCGTCGGCGCTCGCCTCAAGCACCTCGCGGATCTCGGGGTCGGCGGCCGCGTAGTGGGCCCGGGCCCACGCGGCGCCGCGCTCGGCGGGTGCGGGGTCTTCCGCCCGGCGACCGCCCTCGCCGCCTTCGGCCGGTCCGTCGCCATCTCCGTTACCCTCACCGCCGACCGCCACGTCCGCCCGCTCGACGACGACCACCCCGAGCAGGTCGATCAGGTGGACGAGTCCGTCGTCGATCACGGCCTCTGCGTCCGCGCTCCCGGTCTCGAAGTTCGGCTTCAGGGTGACGTTGAACTCGTTGCCTTGGAGGTGACTGCCCCGGCGGATGTCCTGCGAGGCCTCGGGCAGGACGCGGGAGCGAACGGCGTCGAAGATGCCCCGAACCGACTCGTCGAGTTCCTCGTAGAGGAGCCGCTTCGTCCTGGAGCCGTGGCCGGGCGTGAACACGCCGTTGCCCGACTCGTAGACGATCGAAAAGGAGCCGGAGTGGACCAGTTCGTTCCCGAGCCCCTGGATCATGAACCCCTTCACGTTCTCTAACGTCTGACCGGTACAGATGACAATCGGCACCCTCGCGTCGTGGAGCTCCGTCAGCACGTGCAGCGTCTCGCGGGGGATCTCGTTGTCGGTTCCGCCGGCCGACCGGAGCGTCTCGTCGACGTCCAACACCAGCGCGTTGACGGCGCGGCCGTACCGGGCGTGGAGGTCGAGCGCGGTGAACGCCGTCTCGCGGTCGGCGTGGGCCGCGATCTCCGCGAACGTGGCGCCGCCCGGGAGCGCGTCGCGGATCTCCGATTTCAACAGGGTCAGCTCGTCGCTCGCCTCCTCCCAGTGTTCCAGCGCCACGCGCGAATCGACCGGCGGAAACAGGTCCACGAACGACTGGTGCTCGCGGAGGGTCTCGACGTCGAACTCGTCGTACAGCCGATAGAGGAGATCGTACCGCTCCATGCGCGCCCCTCAGATCCGGGGTCCGTAAAGCGTGCCGACTCGGTGATGCCCCCGCTAGGCCGACCGCCGCTCCGCCAGCCACGCCAGCGCCGCGTCGAGATCGGTCTCCGGCGGCGAGCAGGTCCGGTTCTCACAGACGTAGGCGGTCGGCTCGCCGTCGACCGCGTCGCGCCCGGCCCAGATCGGCGGCGCCTCGTCCATCCCGAGCCGGTCAAGCCACGCGTCGAGTCCCGCCTCCGTCGGGGGACGCGGCGCGACGAACGCGCCGGGGAGGTACCGCTCGCCGAGGGTCTCCCGCCACGCGGTCGGCACCGCGTCGGCGGCGATCGTCGCCTCGATGCCGCCGGTCTCGACGCGCTCGGCCGCCCGCACCAGCGAGACGTGCTCGAGCGGGCTCGCACGGATCCGGTCGGCGTGGGTCGTCACGACCGCCTCAGCGATGTCGGCGAACTCGCGGTCGGTCCGGAACCCATCGAGCAGCGCCAGCGTCTCGGCCGCCACGCCGAGGCTCGACGGCGTCGATCGGTCGGTGAACTCCTGCGGGCGGGCGAAGAGGGCGCCGTCGCCGGAGGCGTTCCCGTCCGTCCCGCCCGCTCCCTTCGCCTCCGGATCCCGCGTGAAGTAGATCGTCCCGTCGTCGGCGTCGTAAAAGTCCGCGACGATCGTCTCGGCCAGCTCCAGCGCGAACCCGAGCTGTTCCGGGTCTCCCGTGGCGGCGTAGACGTCGAGCGCGCTGCGCGCGAGGAACGCGTGGTCGTCGAGGTACCCCGGGCCGCGGACGTCGCCGTCGAGCCACCGGCGTGCGAGATCGCCGGACTCGGCATCGTACAGCCGATCGCGACAGAAGTCGAGCGCCTCGCTGGCGATCTCGGCGTACGGCTCCCCGAGGACGCCTCCCGCGTTCGCGAACGCGGAGATCGCCCGGCCGTTCCACGCCGCGAGCACCTTCTCGTCGCGAGCGGGCCGCGGGCGCGACTCCCGCGCCTCGAACAGCGCGACGCGGGCGTCGGTCAGGACTTCCCGGACCTCCTCGGTCGAGAGGTCTCGGCCCTCTGCGAGCCCCTCGATCGACGCCGCGACTGTCGGCACGGTCATGCCGCGCTCGAAGTTCCCGCCCGACTCGATCCCGTACCGCTCTTTCGCCAGCGACGCGGCCGGCTCGTCGAGGACCGCGTCGACCTCGGCGGGCGTCCAGACGTAGAAGGCGCCCTCGACGTCCGCGGCGTGGCCGCTGCCGTTGTCGCTCGCCTCTCCTCGCCGGCTCTCAGACGGTGCGGACCGCGCGTCGAGCGTGCTGAAGAAGCCCCCCGCCTCGTGGCGGAGCTCGCGGTCGAGGAACCCCAGCGTCTCGCTCGCGACGCGGGCGTACGCCGGGTCGCCGGTCACGCGGTACCCGTCGAGGTACACCAGCGGGAGCTCCGCGTTGTCGTACAGCATCTTCTCGAAGTGCGGGACAGTCCAGCTCCGGTCGACCGCGTACCGGTGGAACCCGCCGCCGATCTGGTCGTACATCCCGCCGCGGGCCATCCCGTCGAGCGTGCCGGTCGCGGCCGTGAGCGCGGCGTCGCGACCGCTCCGGTCGTACGCGCGCAGGAGCAGGTCGATCCGGCCCGGCATCGGGAACTTCGCGCCGCCGCTCCCGAACCCGCCGTACTCGTCGTCGTACCCGCGGATCGCGGCGGCGGCGGCCCCGTCGAGGAGGTCGGCGCCGGGTGGATCGGCGTCGCTCGCGTCCCTCGCGGCGTCCGTGTCGGGGACCGACTCCAGCTCGTCGCGGGCGCTCGTCGTCCACTGCTCGGCGCGCCGCTTCATCTCCTCGCGCTGTTCGGGGTCCGCCCACGAGTCGGCGATGCGCTCGCACAGGTCGCGGAACCCCGGCTGGTTCCGGCGCGGCTCGGGCGGGAAGTAGGTCCCGACGTAGAACGGTTTGCCTTCGGGCGTACACCACGCGGAGAGCGGCCAGCCGCCCCCGCCGGTGACGAGCTGCGAGACGGTCATGAACGTGCTGTCGACGTCGGGTCGCTCCTCGCGGTCGACTTTGACCGGCACGAACGACTCGTTGAGGACCTCCGCGACCCCCTCGTTCTCGAAGCTCTCCTCGGCCATCACGTGACACCAGTGGCAGGAGGAGTAGCCGATGGAGACGAACACCGGTACGTCGTGTTCGCGGGCGCGCTCGAACGCCTCGTCGCCCCACGGCTGCCAGTGGACCGGGTTGTCGGCGTGCTGCTGGAGGTACGGACTCGCCTCGTCTGCGAGGCGGTTCCGCTCCGTCGGCTGTGACATACCCCCGCTTGGCCCCCGCGAGGCAAAAAGCCGTCACACGAGCGGCGGATCCGCGGCCCGCCTCGGAATTCGATCCACGTGTGTGTCGATCTCAGTGTGAGAGGAAAGTAAAGCTTACACTACCGTGTACTTATCCGTCGAATATGACCGAGACCGTACTCCTCGTCGGCGGCGGCGGCCGCGAGCACTCGATCGCCCGAGCGGTGGCCGACGACTGCGCGCTGTACGCCTGCGCGAGCAACCGGAACCCGGGTATCCGCCGGCTGACCGACGGCTTCGACTCGATCGACGAGACGGACGCCGACGCCGTGGCCGACTACGCGACCGACGTGGGCGCGGACCTCGCGGTGATCGGCCCGGAGTCCGCGCTCGCGGCGGGCGTCGCGGACGCGCTCGACGACGCCGGGGTGTACGCGTTCGGCCCGCAGGCGGAGGAGGCGCGTCTGGAGACGGACAAGGCGTACCAGCGTGAGTTCATGGAAGAGGCCGACGTGCCCGGCTGTCCGGACTACGCGGTGTTCGACGAGATGGACGCCGCCTGCGACTACATCGACGCGTACGACGGCGACCTCGCGGTGAAGCCGGCCGGGCTCACGGGCGGGAAGGGAGTGAAGGTGATCGGCGACCAGGTGACCGCCGAGGAGGCGAAGGCGTACCTCCGCGACTCCGACTACGACCGCGTCGTGTTGGAGGAGCGGCTCGTCGGGGAGGAGTTCACGATCCAGGCGTTCGTCGCGAACGGCGACGTCCGGACGACGCCGGCGGTCCAGGACCACAAACGCGCCTACGAGGGCGACGAGGGGCCGAACACGGGCGGGATGGGCTCGTACTCGGACACGGAACGCTCGCTCCCGTTCATGGACGACGGCGACTACGCGGCCGCCGTCGGCGTGCTGGAGGCGGTCGTCGAGGCGCTCCCAGACTACAAAGGCGTCCTCTACGGCCAGTTCATGCTCGCGGACGAGGGCCCGAAGGTCGTGGAGTTCAACGCGCGCTTCGGCGACCCCGAGGCGATGAACACGCTGCCGGTGTTGGAGACGCCGTTCATAAACGTGCTCACCGCCGCCCGCGACGGGAACGCGCTCCCCGAGCTGGCCTTCTCCGGCGAGGCGACCGTCTGTAAGTACGCCGTGCCGGACGGCTACCCGGTCGATCCCGACTCGGGCGCGGAGATCGCGGTGGACGAGGAGAGCGTCGGCGACGCGCTGCTCTACTACGCCAGCGTCGACGAGCGCGACGACGGTCTGTACACGACCACCTCGCGGTCGTTCGCCGTGGTCGGCCGAGGCGACTCGATCGCCGCCGCGGAGCGACAGGCAGAGGACGGGCTCTCGGCGGCCGGCGGTGGGCTCCGAATCCGGCACGACGTCGGGAAGGCCGACCTCGTCGAGCGGCGCGTCGAACACATGAACGAGCTGCGGGAGTAGGGCGGCTCGCCGGTGACACGAGACGGGCGCACGGCTCGGGAGCGCCGTGGCGAACAGGCGGTCGTCGATCGCGTCCGCACGGCGGTCGACCGCGCACCCGTCTCGGCCGGCCGTGGGCCCTCGTCAGGTCGTGGGGGGCGCTGGGCGCGGGATCCGAGTTTAACCTTCGCGTCGAGATCGAAGCCGACCGGCCGTTTCATGTTTCATAATCGAGCGACCGTCTCATAATCGAGCGACCGCTTCATCTGATCTTTCCCTCGCGCGCTTCAGCGGGCCTTTTACGCGTGCCGTCCGAACGTCCACTCGTGACACACGAGGACGTCGACGTGGCGGCGGGGACGGCGGAGCGTGCAGGGGGGCACGCGGACGGCGACGCCGCCGGCTCTCGGACCGACCGGCTGGACCGCCACCCGACCCCCGGGTCGCGCAACTCGCTGTGGTCGTGGCCGGACGCGAAGTCGCCGCTCGTCGTCGTCCGCAACTACGTCGTGATCGTGCTCGCACGGATCTGTCCGAGCCTCCGGCTGAAGAACTGGCTGCTGCGGCGAATCGGCGTCACGGTCGGCGCCGGCGTCGCCTGGGGCTTGGAGTCGACGCCGGACGTGTTCTGGCCCGAGCGGATCACCGTCGGCGACGACGCCATCGTCGGATACGACGCAACGCTGCTGTGCCACGAGTTCCTCCGCGACGAGTACCGCCTCGGCGACGTCGTCGTCGAGGAGGGCGCGATGATCGGGGCCGGCGCGGTCGTCCTGCCGGGCGTCACGGTCGGCGAGGGCGCACGGGTCGCCGCCAACTCGCTCGTCGCCGCGGACGTGCCGCCGGAGACGACGGTAGCGGGCGTGCCGGCCGAAGTGGTATCGCGGGCGGACGAGGGAGGGAAAACTGTCGACGCGACCGCCGAGGCGACCGAATAGGAGCTACGCCGCGTCGTCGCTCTCGGGCTCGCCGCCGTCGCTCTCCTCGGCGACGCGCTCCGCCTCGGTGATGTGCGCCTCGGTGCTGACGCTCTCCAAGTCGACGCCGACCTCGCGCGCGACCGCGTCGAGGACGGCTCGCTGTTCCGCCATCTCGTTTTCGAGCTGTTGGACGCGCTCGGAGGTGTCGAGCACGGTCGTCTGAGTCTCCTCGACCTCGCTGCGGAGCTCGTTGATCTTCTGGTACGTGCGCTCGGCCTTGTCGGCGAGCGTCTGGATCTTCTTCGCCGTGTCCCCGAATCCCATGCCCGTCGGTGAGGCCCCGGGATACGTGGGCCTTTCCGTTCGTCACGGCCGGACCGGCTCCCCCGGTGAGCCGACGGTGGGCTTTTGTCCGAACCGCCCGATGTAGCGGTATGAGCGTCGAGCGGATCCTGTTGACGAACGACGACGGCATCGACGCCGTCGGCTTCCGCGCCCTGTACGACGCCCTCGCGGTCGATTACGACGTGGTCGCGGTCGCGCCCACCGGGGACCGGTCGTCGATCGGCCGCGCCATCTCCGCCGACGTGGCGGTCGCCGACCACGAACTGGGCTACGCCGTCGACGGGACCCCCGTCGACTGCGTCGTCGCCGGCCTCGACGAGCTCGTCCCCGACGCGGACCTCGTGGTCGCCGGCTGCAACGAGGGCGCCAACCTCGGCGCGTACACTCTCGGGCGGTCCGGGACCGTCTCGGCGGTCGTCGAGGGGTCCTTCTTCGGCGTCCCCGGGGTCGCGACGTCGATGTACGTCCCGGGCGGCGACGACTGGTGGAAGCGGGAGCTCCCGCCCGCGTCGTTCGCACACGCCGTCCGCGCCACGCGGTTCCTCGTGGACGAGGCCGGCGCTGCGGGCGTGTTCGATCGGGCCGACTACCTCAACGTCAACGCGCCGATGGCGGAGCCCGTCGAGGGCGACGGCGGTCGAGAGAAAGCCCCGAGCGACGGCGGTCGAGAGAAATCCCCGAGCGACGGCGTCCCGCGTGCGGCCGCGGTCGACCCCGCGGCGATGCGCGTCACCACGCCCTCGGAGTGGTACGGAATGGAGGCGAGCTCCGACGGAAACGGCGGCGTCAACATCTCCGACCCGATCTGGGGCCGGATGACGCCAGCGGACGTACCCGACTCGATCGGCACCGACCGGCGCGCGGTCGTCGACGGCGAGGTGTCGGTCTCGCCGCTGTCGGTGCCGCACGCCGCGGAGCCGGACGCGGGGCTCGACGAACTCGCGAACCGGTACGGGGACGCGGAGTAGAACCGAAATCCGGAAACGCCGACTACGACTCGTCGGCGCTGACGGTGACCTTCGCCTCGCTGACGACGCGGTCGCCCATCTCGTAGCCGGGCTCGTACACCTCGTGGACAGTACCGTCTGGCTGGTCGCTCTCGACGCGCAGCATTACCTGGTGGCGCGCCGGATCGACCTCCTCGCCCGGTTCGGGATCGATCGATTCGACGCCCTCCTCGGCGAGCACCTCGTCGAACTTCTCCAGCGTCGACTCGACGCCGGGGCGGAGGTCGCTCCCCTCCTCCTGATCGAGCGCGCGCAAGAGGTCGTTGCGGACGGGGGCGATCCGCTCGACGAGCGACTCGGAGGCGCGCTCGCGGATCTCCTCTTGCTTGCGCTTGGCGCGCTGCTTGTAGTTGCTGAAGTCCGCCTTCACGCGGGCGAGTTTGCTCGTCAGCTCCTCCGCCTCCTCCTCGGCCGCGAGCAGCTCCTCGCGCGTCTCCGCGAGCTCCGCCTCCAGTTCCGCGACCTCCCGGGCGAGCGCCTCGTCGTGCTCGGCGACGGCGGCGGCCAGCGCCTCGCCGTCACCGCCGCCGTCGCGGGCCTCGCCGTCCGCGCCGGCCGACTCGCCGCTCGTTCCCTCGGCGGTCGCCTCCGCCGTGCCGCTCGCTCTCGCCGCGTCGCCCTCGGCGTCGTCGGGGGACTCGACCTCGACGTCGACGGCGTCGTCGTCGCTCATACCCGATCGAAGTCGGTCGGCGTGCATAAGCGTTGCAGAACGCGGTCGCGAGCGCCGGCGCGGAGTGCGAGATCGGCCGTCGTTAGTCGCCGCCACGACCCCGACCGGATTTATGAGGTCGGCCGCCGATCCGTCGATCGCATGCCACCCCGTCCCTCGACGTTCTCGATCGCCGCACGCGACCCGGAGACCGACGCCGTCGGCGTCGCCGTCCAGTCGAAGTTCGTCAGCGTCGGCGCGGTCGTCCCGTTCGTGAGCGCGAACGCCGGCGCGGTCGCGACGCAGAGCTTCGCGAACGTCGCCTACGGCCCCGACGGGCTCGACCTCCTCCGCGGGGGGCGCGACCCGGCGGCGGTCGTCGACGAACTCACGAGCGACGACGACGAGGCGCCCTCGCGACAGGTCGGCGTCGTCGGCCTCGACGGCGAGCCGGCCGCGTTCACCGGCGACGAGTGCCACGACTACGCCGGCGACCTGCAGGGCGACCACTACACCGTCCAGGGCAACATCTTGGAGAACGCCGAGACCCTGACCGCGATGGCGGCGGCGTTCGAGGAGATCGACGAGGGACTTCCGGAGCGGCTGCTCGCCGCGCTCCACGCCGGTAACGCGGCCGGCGGCGACAAGCGCGGCGAGCAGTCGGCGGCGCTGTACGTCGCCAAGCCCGAGGGCGGCTACGACGGCCGCAACGACCGATGGATCGACGTGCGCGTCGACGACCACGACAGCCCGATCGACGAGCTGGAGCGCGTGTTCAAGCTGTACGACGTGACGCTCTTGGAGCGCGAGGCGCCCGACGAGACCCGGGAGCTGACGGGCGACGCGGCCGCGGCGGTCGCGGAGGTGTTCTCCGACCTCGGCTTCCTCGACGAGGGCGATTCGGCCGAGGGCGACGTGGCCGAGACGGACGCGGCCGAGGGCGACGCCTTCGGCGATCCCCACCGCGAGGCGCTGGAGACGTTCCGCGGGATGAACAACTTCGAGAACCACCCCGTGCCGGTGCTGGAGGACGCCATCGCTCGGGGCTGGGAAGACGCGGAGGGCGAGGGGGAGGACCGCCTCGTCGACGCGGTGTGGCACGGGCTCTCCCGACTCGATCGGGTTTAAAAGGGCCGCCGAGACGGACGCCGACCCCGAACCACGGCGCCGCCGACCCCGAACCACGGCGCCGCCGACCCCGAACCACGGCGCCGCCGACCCGCGGGAGTATTTAAATATCGACCACCAAGCGGTGGCAATGACCGCGCCGAACCGGAACGCGCTGTGGGCGGGGGCCCTCGTGGACGAGCTCGTCGCCGCGGGCGTCGACGCCGTCGTCGTCTCGCCCGGCAGCCGTTCGACGCCGCTGACGATGGCCGCCGCGCGCCGCGACGACCTCCACGTCTTCTCGCAGCTGGACGAGCGCTCCGCCGCCTACTTCGCGCTGGGCCGCGCCCGGCGGACGGGGAGCGTCACACCGCTGATCTGCACGTCCGGCACCGCCGCCGCCAACTATCATCCCGCCGTGATGGAAGCGAGCAACGCTCGCGTCCCCGTGCTCGCGCTCACGGCCGACCGCCCGCCGGAGCTACGCGACTCGGGCGCCAACCAGACCGCCGACCAAGAGAAGCTGTACGGCGACGCCGTCCGGTTTTATAAGGATCTCCCCGAGCCGGCGCCGAACGACCGCGCGCTCCGCTCGCTGCGGACTACCGTGAGCCGAGCGGTCGCGGCCGCCGAGGGCGCCGACCCCGGGCCCGTCCATCTCAACGTCCCGTTCAAGAAGCCGCTGGAGCCGACGCCGATTCAGGACGACGTGCCCGAGGGCCTCGACCCGGTCGCGGAGGCAGGCCGCGACGCCCCCTACGTCGACGTGACACCGGGGTCGCCGGAGCCGGGCGACGACGAGCTCCGCGCGCTCGCGAACGAGCTCGCGACGGTCGACCGCGGGCTGATCGTCGCCGGGCCCGCGGACCCGCCCGGGCTCGACGCCGAGTCGGTCACGGCGCTGTCGCACGCGACCGGGTTCCCGATCCTCGCCGACCCGCTCTCGGGCGTCCGGTACGGCGGCCACACCCGGGTCGCGCCCGTCATCGGCGCGTACGACGCGTACCTCTCGTCGGCGGTCGCCGGGGGCTCAGAGTCCTCGACCGAGTGGACCGACCCCGAGGTCGTCATCCGGCTCGGCGCGTCGCCCACCTCGAAGAACCTCCGCAAGTACCTCGCCGGCACCGGCGCCGACCAGTACCAGGTCGACCCCGCGGGGCGCTGGCGCGAGGCGGAGTTCGCCGCGACCGACCTCGTCGTCGCCGAGCCCAGTCGCCTCTGCGCACGGCTCTCGCGGCTCGGCGGCGGAGGCGGCGGCGACCCGGACTGGCGGGCGCAGTGGGAGGAGGCCGACGGCGTCGCGCGGGCGGTCCACGGCCGAGAGGGAGACGGAAGCGGGGACGCCCCGACGGCCGACGAGCCGGCCGGCTTCCACGAGGGGGACGCGATCCGAGCCGTGGCCGGAGCGCTCCCCGATCCCGCGACGCTGTTCGTCTCCAACTCCATGCCCGTCCGCGACCTCGATCGGTTCGTCGGGCCGACGACGACGAGCGTCACCGCGCTCGGCAACCGCGGAGTGAGCGGGATCGACGGGATCGTCTCCAGCGCGCTCGGGGCCGGCTCGGCGACGACGGACGGTCTCACCCTCGTCGTCGGCGACCTCGCCTTATACCACGACACCAACGGCCTGCTCGCGATCGACCGGTGCGACGTCGACGCGACGGTCGTCCTGATCAACAACGACGGCGGCGGGATCTTCCACGCGCTCCCGATCGAGTCGTTCGAGCCGGAGTTCACGGAGTCGTTCAAGACGCCGCACGGAATCGAGTTCGAGCCGGTGGCCGACCTCCACGGGCTGGAGTACGCGCGGGTCGACGCGCGGCCCGAAGCGGTCGCGGACCCCGCCGAAACCGCCGCGGAACTCGAATCGGCGTGCGAGCGGGCCCGCGAGGCCGACGGCTCCCACCTGATCGAGGTCCGGACCGACGCCGAGTCCAGTCACCGGACGCGCGAGCGGCTCGCGGCGGCGGTCGAGGACGCGGTCCACGGCGGCGGCTCGGACTGAGACCCCGACCGGGACCGGCGCCGACTCACTCGACCGCGACCGTCGCGGTCGCCCGCGCGTCCTGTCTCTCCCCGGTCAGCGATCCGACGATCAGGTACTCGCCGGGCGGCGGGTCGGACCACGTCCCCTCGTACGTCGCCGACTCGCCCGGTACGAGCGTCTCGCTGCCGAGCGCCTGCGTGAACAGCCGTCCCGCGGCGTGTCGCCAGACGGGGTCGGCGTCTCGGTCGCGAGCGTCGGCGGCGGCGGCGAGCCCGCCGTCGGCTCCCTCGTAGGCCGCGAAGTCGACGCGCTGGCCGGTCCGGAACCGAAGCGCGACCGGATCGTCGCCGTCGTTCGTCACGGTGAGCGCGAGGTCGAGCCCTTCGTCGCCGTCGGTGGTCGTCAGCGCGGCGGTGAGCATGCGTTCGGCTCGCGCGCATGTCGAGTTAAAAACCGGGGCGCACCGGACGACGACGCGCATAAGTCCCGGCTCCGCCTACGTAGACGCGTGCAAGTCGTGGGCTACGAGTCGGGAGC
Source organism: Halorubrum sp. Boch-26 (assembly GCF_029889805.1). Taxonomy (GTDB): domain Archaea; phylum Halobacteriota; class Halobacteria; order Halobacteriales; family Haloferacaceae; genus Halorubrum. Next base: position 51,985 of record NZ_JARANT010000005.1, read on the forward strand.
GGGGCTCTACGTCGCCAGCGGCGGCGCGGTCGAGTTCGTCGAGGCCGACGCCGGGACGGAGCTCGCCTACGGGCTCGGCGACCGCCGCTGCGCGGGGACCGTCCACGACGGCGAGCACGTCGCCTGCGACGACTCCGACGCGCCCTACTGCGACGCCCACGGGAGCGTCTGGGTGTGCGCGCGGTGTACGGGGACCTGTTTGAAAGACGAGATGGACTGTCACGAGGAGCACGCGCTGTACCTCGCCGCGTTCGCGCCCGACGTGCTGAAGGTCGGCGTGACGCGCCTGTGGCGGCTGGAGACGCGGCTCCGCGAGCAGGGTGCGGACCGAGCCGCCCACGTCCGGACCTTCCCCGACGGACGGATCGCCCGGCGGGTGGAGGCCGAGCTGGCCGAGGCCGACGATCTCGTCGACCGCGTCCGGGTGCCGACGAAGCTCGCCGGGTTCGGCCGCGACGTGGACGAGTCGGCGTGGGAGGCGCTGTTGGAGCGGTTCGACCCGATCGCGCGCTTCCCGTTCGACGACGGGCTCGACCTCGACGAGCGGCCCGTCGCGGAGACGATGGCGGCGGGAACGGTGCGCGGCTGGAAGGGTCGGGTGCTGGTGCTCGACCGCGGCGGGTCGACGTACGGGGTCGACGCCCGCGAGCTTGTCGGCCACGAGCTCACCGACGAGGTGCCGGGCCGCGAGCTGCAGTCGAGCCTGGGGGCGTTCGGGGAGTGACGGG
>NZ_JARANT010000050.1 GCF_029889805.1 Halorubrum sp. Boch-26
CGGCGCGTCGCCCGACGAGGTGCGCCGTCGGGCGGCGGCGGTCGAGCGCGCCTCGGTCCACCCGATCGCCGAGGCGATCGTCGACGCCGTCGCGGGCGACGGCGGGGGTTCCGCACGCGACGACGCGACCGCCGCCGCGAGGGCGGCGACCGACGGGGGCGTGAGGACCGAAACCGGACCCGAAGACCCCCGAGCGGTCGACGCGTCCGGCGACGACACCGGAGCGAGTCCGTCGGCGACCGACGTGACGGTCTCGGACCGGGGCGTCACGGGCCGGATCGACGGCGACGCGGTCGTCGTCGGTCACCGGTCGCTGTTCGACGGGGGGGACTGGACCGTGCCGGCGTCGCTGGAGGCGGCCGGCCAGACGGCTCGCGACGAGGGCCGCGTTCCCGTCTTCGTCGGTTGGGAAGGGTCAGTCGTCGGCGTCCTCGTCGTCGGCGACGAGGTCCGCGACGGGTGGGAGGAAGTCGTCATCGATCTCGCCGAGAGCGGGCGACGCGTCGTTGTGCTCACCGGCGACTCGCCCGCCGCCGCCCGGCGGTTCGAGGACCACCCGGCCGTGGACGAGGTGTTCGCGGAGGTCCCGCCGGAGGCGAAGGCCGAGACCGTGCGGCGGCTCGCGGCGACCGAGCGCGTCGCCATGGTCGGCGACGGGAGCAACGACGCGCCCGCGCTCGCCGCGGCCGACCTCGGCGTCTCGATCGCGAGCGGGACGGACCTGGCGGCCGACGCCGCCGACGCCGTCCTCTTAGAGGACCGCCTCTCCGCGATCCCGGAGCTGTTCGCGGTCACGCGCGGGACGAACCGCCGACTCAGACAGAACCTCGGCTGGGCGTTCGTCTACAACGCGGCGGCGATTCCGATGGCGATCTCGGGCGCGCTCAACCCGCTGCTCGCCGCGCTCGCGATGGCGACCAGCAGTATCCTCGTGGTGACGAACTCCGCCCGGGCCGTGTATAAAGACGAGTAGGTCGGCGTCGCGCGGCGGCGCTGACCGGCGTCACGTGGCGGCGCCGACGTACGGCCTGACGGCCCGCACGATGGCGTTGACGTCGTACCCGTCTTCGGTCTTGTCGAAGACGACATCGCCGTCCGCCCGGACGACGAACACGCCGTCGTCGCCCGTTACCAAAGCGACCTCGTCGAGCTCCTCGCCGAACTGCCTGAGCAGCGCCGCCGAAACGTCCTGAGCGCGGTTCAACATGCCGCACGGCACGCAGTATTCGATCTCGACTCGGGTCATCTGTTCCCGGCTTCGCGTCGAACGGAGTTAAAACACGCCGAGCGTCGGCCGTCTCACGTCGGGCGTCACGCCGCACCGGCTCGGGCATCCGTCGCCCGACGCCGACCGATCGACGTCACCGATCGACGTCACCGATCTCAAACCGCGCGCCGCCGCGGTCCCCCTCGGTGATCCGCAACTCCCACCCGTGAGCATCGACGATCCGGTCGACGATCGCCAGACCGAATCCGGTTCCATCAGGGGACGACGTGAATCCCGTCTCGCACACTCGGTCGACCTGATCCGCCGGGATCCCGGCGCCGTCGTCCTCGAGGAAGAAGCCGTCGGTCTCGCCGAGCGTTCCCACCCGAACGGTCACGTCGCGGCCGCCGTCCTCGACCGCGTCGCCGGCCGCCCGGCCGCTCGTGGGTCCGTGTTCCACGCTGTTCCGAAAAAGGTTCTCGAAGACGTGCGACAGCCGGTCGCGGTCCGCCTGCACCGTCGCCGATCCGTCCACGCGAAGCGTCGCGTCCGCCGTGTCCACACGAGACCAGCACTCGCGCGCGCACTCAGCGATGTCGACGTCGCCGATGTCGTCGACGCTCTTCCCCTCGCGGGCGAGCGTGAGCGTCTCCTCGATTATCTCGTCCCTCCGGTCGAGGGCGGGATCGACCGCCTCCAGGTGTTCGTCCTCGGGGTGCACTCGCCTGGCGAGGTCGACCCGACCGCGGACGACGCTGAGTGGATTCCGGAGGTCGTGTGAGACGACGCTCGCGAACTCCTCGAGCCGGTCACGCTCGCGACGGAGTTCGTCCTGTCGGATCCGACTCCGCTCCGCCGCGACCTCGCGTTCGATCGCCTTCGCTTCGAACAGCCCGATGAGCAGTCCGACTCCGCCCCCGAAACTGATCGCCCAGCGGGCCCAACCGAACACCTGAAACGTTGACTCCGTCGGTAGCGTCGCCATGAATCCGATATTGACGAAGAGGAATCCAGAGGCGCCGGCGAACCACCACCGATTGAGCCGCTGGAACCGGGCGACCGAGAGATCGGACCGTGGGATCCAGTAGATGACGTACCCGACGCCGATAATTATCAGTATTGATGAATAAAGCCCCACCCAGTAGCCGGCGGGGGTAGAAACCATTCCGAAGGAGACTGCCGCGACTTCCGTGACTAGCGAGAAGAGGAATGCGACGCTGAGGCCCCAAACGGGCCACAGCGAGCGAACGGCTGCGTTCGGCGTGGTGTCCATTCAACTGCTGTAACTTCTTCGCAGAGCTTTATAATCCACCTCCATCTAGTTCTCACATTCGATATCTCCGCTCTCTCGTCGCCGGCCGCGCTCAGACGACGAGCGCGTCGAACACGACGGCGAACAGCAGGAGACCGAGGTAGGCGTTCGACGCGTGGAACGCGCGGAACGCCGCGGCCTCCGTCTGCTCGTAGTGGAGCCGGACGACCATCCACAGGAACACCGCGCCCAGCGCGACGCCGACGGCGGCGTAGAGCGCACCGAGCGGCTCGGCGACCACCGCGAGCGCGACCGCGGCGACGAGCGTCGCGCCCAAGTACCAGACGATGTGGCGGCGCGTCGCCGTCTCCCCGCGGACGACGGGCATCATCGGGAAGCCGCCGCGCTCGTAGTCGTCCTTGTACGCCAGCGCGAGGTTGTAGAAGTGCGCCGGCGTCCACAGGAAGATGACGAGGGCGAGCAGCAGCCCGCCACCGCCGACCTCGCCGGTCACCGCCGCCCAGCCGATGAGCGCCGGGAGGGCGCCCGCCGCGCCACCGATGACGGTGTTTTGCACCGTGTTCGGCTTCAACACGAGCGTGTAGACGACGCTGTAGAACAGGATCGCGACCAGCCCGAGGCCCGCGGTCAGCGGGTTCACCGACCAGAAGAGCCCGAGGGAGGCGGCCGTCAGCAGCAGGCCGAACGCGAGCGCGTTGCGCACCGGCACGAGGTCGGTCGCCAGCGGGCGGTCGTTGGTCCGCTGCATCCGCTTGTCGATGTCGCGCTCGAAGACGTGGTTGAACGTCCCCGACGCGCCGATCGAGAGCGCGCCGCCGGCGAGCGTCGCGGCCACGACGTACGGGGTGAACCCCTGTCCGCCGGCGAGCGCCATCGCCGCGGCGGCGACGAGGCAGAGCAGCCACATCAGACGGGGCTTCATCAGCCGGACGTAGGCGGCCGCGGTCGCCTTCAACCGGGGCACCGTCCCCGTCAGGGTCGCGGGCTCGGGTGCCTCGTCGACCGGCGGGAGGTCGTCCGTCCCCGCTTGGAAGTCGACGGGGGCGTCGTCCGGGACACCGGTCTCGGCTTCCAGCCACCACGCGAGGGCGGCGAGCACGGCGCCGAAGATGGCCACACCAAGCAGGAGGTGAGTAGCGCCCAGCGAGGCGGGGAGCTCGCCGACGGCGACGAGCGCGCCGACCGCGGACTGCGCCGGAAACAGTAGGACCGCGACCACGAGCGCGGCCCGGACCCGCCGGCTCGCCCCGTCGCGCCACGCGAGGGCGACCGAGAGGGCCACGAGGACGCCGACGACGGCGGCGATCGCGCGGTGACCGAGCGCTATCCAGCCGGCGGTCTCGGCGGGGAGCGCGGCGCCCCCGCCGCAGAGCGGCCAGCCCGAGCAGGCGGCCGCCGCCTCGGTGAGCGAGGTCGTGGCGCCGACGACGAGCAGGAGGTACACGCCCATCGCCGTCGCCGCGAGAACCGCGGGAAATCGATCGGGTATCGTCACTTACACCGGCTTGGGAACGGATCCATATATGTCCCGCGCTTCGGCGGATCCGCGTCGGACGCGGCCGGCGTGACGAAGCTATCGCCGCTTGCCGGCATCGCCGGACGCGGCGTCGTCGACCTCGCGCGAGCCGCCATCGACCTCGCCGGACGCCCCGCGTCGCCGGAGGACGCGGTCGACGATGTCGCCGCTGGAGAGCAGTTCGTCTTCGTACTGCGGCTCTCGCCCCGACGCCCGCTCGACGCGGCAGTCGATGTCGCGGGCCGCGAGCGCCTCGGCGATCCCCGCCTCGTCGTGGTGCTGGTCGAAGCCCAGCACGATCACGTCCGGGTCGAGCCGCTCGATGGGGACGAACACGTCCTCCGGATCGCCGAGATGGGCCTCGTCGACCGCGTCGAGCGCGGCGACCATGTCGCGCCGCTGGCGGGCACAGAGGATCGGATCGGGCTTGTGTGTGACGTTGTCGCTACGGGCGACGATGGCGTGGAGTTCGTCGCCGTACGTCGCCGCGTCCTCGAGGTAGTGGACGTGACCGGGGTGAAGCAGGTCGAACGTCCCCTGCGCGACGACCCGCGTCATCGGAACCACGAGAGGAAGCCGCCGTCGCCGCGGCGCTCCTCGCTGAGTTCGCTGTCGATGTCCTCCTGCGTGAAATCGAAGAAGTGCTCGTCGGGCACCTCGACGTCGAGCACGTCGAGGGTCGTCTGGTTCCCCTCGTTGTCGAACGCCTTCCAGTCGCCCCACCCGTAGGGGGCGCCGACGATGATGTGGACCCGTCCCTGTCCGAACGTCGCGAGGTCGGCCGCGCTCGGTCGGAGCGCCCCGTTCGGATGCGAGTGGACCGACCCGACCGCGCGCATGTCGTTCGGCTTCATGTGCGAGCGCACGCTCGCGCTCGTGGGATTCGACGTCGTGCCCGGAATGACGAGCACGTCGGTGATCACCTGTCCCTCCCGGTCGACGTCAAGCTTCCGGGCGTCGTCCGCGCGGAGGAACCCCATGTACTCGTTGGGGTGGGTCTCCTCGCTCGCCTCGAGGACGAACTCCATCGTCTCTCGGGCGATCCCGAGGAGCTCGTCCGAGCGGAACAGTCGCATACCCGAGCGAAGGCGCCGTCGCCCCATATGGGTTCCGGACCGGCCGACGGCGGGCGCGCGCCGCGGTCTGCGTCGCGGGCGATACAGCGATGTCGACTTGCGCGTCGAAACCGGGGGAGACGCGAGAGAACAGGCTTAACATCGGCCGTTCCCGAAGAACGTCTATGAGCGAGAACTACGCCGGGGATTCCGGCACGCGGGGCGATTCGAGCCCCGAACCCGACGCCGACGCGGCGCAGGGGGCGGCCGACGACCGGCCGACCGTCTACGATCTGGCACCCGACTGCACCCTCGAGGACGCCGAGGTCGACGCGCTGTATCACGCCGAGGTTAACGGGGTCGTCGACTACGGCGTCTTCGTCGACGTCTCCGACGCCCTGAGCGGGCTCGTCCACGAGTCGAACATCGACGGCAACTACGCGGTCGGCGACCGACTCGTCGTCCGGCTGACCGAGGTGAAGGAGAACGGCGACGTCGCGTTCGACGACGAGAATCCCGACGACTACCGCACCGAGACGGTCGCCCACGAGCCGACCGTCTCCCGCGTCCGCGGGCTTTCGCCGGGCGACGAGGTCACCGTCGAGGGCGAGGTCGTGCAGGCGAAACAGACCGGCGGCCCGACGATCTTCGCCGTCGCCGACGCCTCCGGCGTCGTCTCCTGTGCCGCCTTCGAGGCGGCCGGCGTCCGCGCGTATCCCGAGGTCGCGGTCGGTGACATGGTCCACGTCAGCGGAACCGTCGAGACCCGCGCGAACGCCCTCCAGCTGGAAGTCGACTCGCTGCGGCGACTCCCCGACGAGCGCGCCGCGGAGGCCCGCGAGCGGTTCGAGGCCGCGCTCGACGAGCGCGCCGCGCCCGCCGACGTCGATCCCCTCGTCGAGTGGGAGGCGTTCGAGCCGATCCACGAGGACCTCCGCGAGCTGGCCCGACTCCTTCGCCGGACCGTACTCTCCGGACGCCCGATCCGCGTCCGTCACCACGCCGACGGCGACGGGATGTGCGCGGCGATCCCGGTACAGCTCGCCCTGGAGGGCTTCGTCCGCGACGTGCACGAGGACCCCGACGCGGCGCGCCACCTGTTCAAGCGGCTCCCGAGCAAGGCGCCGTACTACGAGATGGAGGACGTCACTCGCGACCTGAACTTCGCCTTAGAAGGGCGCGCCCGCCACGGCCAGAAGCTCCCCTTCCTCCTGATGCTCGACAACGGGTCGACCGAGGAGGACGTCCCCGCCTACGAGAACCTCGCGCACTACGACATCCCCATTTCGGTCGTCGACCACCACCACCCCGACCCCGAGGCGGTCGAGCCGCTGCTCGACGCCCACGTCAACCCGTACCTCCACGGCGAGGACTACCGGGTCACCACGGGGATGATGTGCGTCGAACTCGCCCGGCTGATCGACCCGTCGATCTCCGAGGAGCTCGAACACGTCCCCGCGGTCGCCGGGCTCTCCGACCGCTCGAAGGCGGAAGCGATGGACGACTACGTCGCGCTCGCCGCGGACGCCGGCTACGACGAGTCCGACCTGCTCGACATCGGCGAGGCGCTCGACTACGCCGCCCACTGGCTGCGCTACTCCGAGGGGAAGACGCTCGTCAACGACGCCCTGAACGTCGGTTGCGATGACGAGGAGCGCCACGAAGAGCTCGTCGAGTTCCTCTCCGAGCGCGCCGAGCGCGACGTCGACCGGCAGCTCGACGCGCTCGACGATCACGTCGAGCACGAGCGACTCGCCTCCGGCGCGCACCTCTACCGGATCGACCTCGACGAGTACGCCCATCGGTTCACCTACCCGGCGCCCGGGAAGACGACCGGCGAGCTCCACGACACGCGCGTCAGGGAGACGGGCGATCCCGTCATCACGATCGGCTACGGGCCGGACTTCTGCGTGCTCCGATCCGACGGGGTCCGCCTCGACATCCCGAACATGGTGACCGAGCTGAATCAAGAGCTGCCGGAGGCGGGCGTCTCCGGCGGCGGTCACCTCGTCGTCGGCTCGATCAAGTTCGTGAAGGGCCGCCGGAGCGCGGTCATCGAAACCCTCGTCGAGAAGATGGCCGAGGCGGAGATCGACGAGGCGCTCTCGTCGACGGCCGCGCTCGACGACTGAACGTCTCGGATCCGCGATTTTTCGCCCGCCCCTCACGCGAACGACACTTCTCTGCGAGCGACGACGACGGCGCCCGCGATCGCGATTCCGAGTCCGCCCGCGAATCCGACCGGCAGATGGATCCCGCCCCCGCGCCAGTCGGCCGCGTACGCGCGAGCGTAGAAGTCGGCGACTCCCTCGTCCTCGACCGCGAGCAACACCTCTCGGTTCTCCGTCGCCGAGCCCGCGTTCCAGTTGAGGCTCCCGACGACCGCCGTGTCGTCGACGACGACGCCCTTCGCGTGGACCTTCCCGTACCGCCCGCGCGGCTCCGCGACGCCGACCTCGATCGGCTCGTCCGCGAGCGCCTCGACGAGCGCGCGGTTCGCCTCCCGGTCGTACCACGCGTTCGACAGCAGCAGGTGGACGTCGACGCCGCGCTCGGCGGCCCGCCGGAGCGCGCGGACGATCCGGTTGTCCGGACCACCGGTTCGCGGGACCAGCGCCAGCACGCGCTCGTCGGCGGCGTCGATCCGCGTGACCAGTCGGTCGGCGCCGTTGCCGGGCGCCGTCAGGAGTTCGACGTCCGCCGTCGTCGACGCGGGCGGCTCGAAACGCGTCGGGTAGCTCCCGTTCGCCGTGCCCCCGTCGTGGAACTCGGTGTCCGTGCGAAACGCCTCCCACGATCGGGCGTCGGCCGCCGTGGCGTCCGCGCGGAACAGGGCGGCGAGGTCGTCGGCGGTCGTCTCGGCGTCCGCTTCGCTCGGTGGTCCGCCCGTCACGACGCCCCACCCGCGGTTCGTCCGGCCGCCGGTACCGGACGGCTTCCAATTCTCGGTGAGAACGACTGCACGGTCGTCGGCGACGGCGTACTTCGCGTGGTGAAAGCGGAACCGCTCCGGCTCGCCGTCGAGGACGCGCACCTCGACGCCGGCGGCGGCAACCCGGTCTACGAGTCGGGCGCTCCGCGCGGAGAACCCGCCGACCGGTGACCCCTCGACAAGCACGCGAACCTCGACGCCGCGATCGGCGGCGGCGACGAGCAGGTCGGCGACGCGCTCGGAACTCAGCGTGTAGCCGGCGAGCAGCAGGCGGTCGTCGGCCCCGCGCAGCGGCTCGACCGGCGCGCTCGGAGTGTCCGGCAGCACGAACGGCCGCACGGTCGCGTTCGTCGTTCGGGCCGCTTGCCGCGGGTCGTAGCCCCGCGGTCGCCACTCGCCCCAGTCCGCGCGCCAGCGGTGTCCTTCGGGCGCGCGGTCGTAGCTGACCACGGCGACCGCCGTCCCGTTCCGCCGGAGCTCAATCCGGTCGCCGGACGCCGAGAGCGGGAAGTAGCCGTCGAGCGCGCGGAGTTCGGGCGTTCCGGCGCCGCCATCGTGGGCGCCGTGGACGCCGACCGCGGTCTCGTCGTCGAGCAGCGCCGTCGCGTTCGCGGGGTCCATCGAGAGCGCGACGACGCCGCTCGCGTTCGCCGGGATCTCAGCCTCGTAGTAGCCGTCCGAAAGCGACCAGTTCCCGCGCTCGGGGAGCCGGACGACGAGGTACTCACCGCGGTTCTCCGTCGCCGTCGGGTTCGGAAACAGTTCGAGGATTCGCGGCTGTTCGGCCACGAGCGTCCGGTTCTCCGGCCCGTCGTTCGACTGCGCGCCGACGGTTCCCGGGTCGGTTCCGGCGACTTCCGAGCCGGCCCCGTCGTCACCCGCGGCCGCGACCGGCGCGGCGATCGTCAGGACGAGCAGCCCGAGTGCGACGGCGGTGACGCTCGCTATCGAAGTCTTTGCGGGACGGGAGGGTGCGGGCGACACGGAGGCTCTTCCCCCGGCATCGCATAAGAAACATCGGCCGAACGGCGGCCGGCGTCAGGCGGTCGTCAACGCCGCGTCAAGGGAGCGCTGTGCCTTCTCGCCCTCGGTCGAGACGAGGAACGAGTGCTCGTCGGCGTACTCGGCGACGGTTTCGAGGGCGTCGCGGGTACCGATCTGGCGGAGCGCCCAGGCGGCCGCGGCGCGCACGTCGTCCGAGCCATCGTCGGCGAGCACGTCGGCGAGGGGATCGACCGCGCGAGTGTCGCCGATGAGTCCCAGCGCGCGCGCCGCGCGGGGGCGCACGAGTTCTTCGGTTTCGTCGTCGACGAGCGCGTTCGCGAGCGGCTGAACCGCCTCGCTCGCACCGATCTCGCCGAGCGCTTTGAACGTCGCCTTCTGGAGCTGCGGGTTCGATCCCTCGGGGACGTACTCCACGAGCGTCTCCGTCGCCTCCTCGGCGGCCATCTTCCCGAGGATACGGATCGCGAACTGGTTACGCTTCTCCGCACGACCGAGCAGCTCCTCGACCGAGGCCTCGGTCTTCCCGCGTTTGCCCATGCGTTCGAGCGCTTCGAGACAATGCCGCTCCATGAAATCCGACGTGAGCGAGTCGAGCGCGAGCAGGACCATGTCGACGTTGCCACGCGTCTCGTGCTCCTTCAGCGCGGCCCACTCCACCGGGAAGTCCTTGTAGTGGCCGAGCACGTCGTAGTATCCCTCGGCGCGGAGCTGTTCGTGCGTCTCGAGGTCGTCCCACTCCTCGGCGTCGTCGAGCCCGGACTCGAGCGCGTCTGTCGCCTCGATGAGGGCGGCGATCGTCGCCGCGTCGTCGTCGGGGTCGAGGTCGGCGTCCGCGACGCCCGCCGCGACCGCGTCGAGCGCGGAGACGAGGGCCTCGAGGTCGTCGCTCTCGGGAGTCGCGTCGACGGCGACAGACTCCTCGGCCGCCTCGACGAAGGCCGTCACCGCCGCCGCGGCGTCGTCGCGGCCGTCGGCGGTCCACTCGGTCTCTTCGAGCGTCGCGCCGGCGCTCTCGATCGCGTCGACGACGTCCTCGGCGTAGGGACCGCGCGCCTCCTCGACGTTCCCGCGCAGCTCTGCGACGCGGTCTTCGAGGTCCCCACGCGGGTCGTCGGCGTCTTCGTCCTCCTCGTCCGGCTCGGGGAGGTCAGCTCCCTCGATCCCCGACTCAGCGTCGTCGAGGAGCGCGTCGACGTCGTCGAGGTCCGCCTCGGTTTCGGCGTCGTCGAGGAGCGCCGCGATCTCATCGAGGTATTCGTTCAGGGATTCCTCGGTCGCTTCGTCGGGAAGCGTGGGCGTGGCGGCCGCGTCCGTCGGCTCGCCGGCGTCGGCTTCCTCCTCCGCGTCGTCCGCGGCGTCGGCCTCCTCGGAGGCGTCGGCCGGGTCGTCATCGCCGTTGCTCATACCACGAACTGCGCGCGTACTCCATTAAGACGTTTCCCTTCGCGGGCGAGATGGACGGCCGCGGCGAGCGGGAGGTGACGGCGAACTTCGATCGGACCGGACTCTTCCACCCCGCAAACTCGCCGAGGGGTGTGATAAATATTGAAAAATAATTTTCAACATTTGGAACTCTGGTTATCATCATGAAAACAGTTAAGTGCCCTGCGAGCCTATCCAGAGGTAGACATGAGTACACAGAAAGAGGCCCGCCAACGCTACGGAGACGTTCACGAGAGCGAAGCGCTCCGCGTCCCGGAGGAGAAGGCAGAGCAGCTCGTCGACGCGCTCAACACCGACCTCGCGGCGACGTACGTGCTCTACCACCAGGTGAAAAAGCACCACTGGCTCGTCGAGGGCGCCGAGTTCCACGACATCCACCTCTACCTCGGCGAGGTCGCGGCCGACCTCGAAGAGGGCGCCGACGTGCTCGCCGAGCGCGCGCAGGCGCTCGGTGGCGTACCGCTGTCGGGCGGCGCGAACTACGAAGAGCACGCCCCGGTGAGCCCGGAGGACGCCGACGCCTACGACATCCGGACGGGGCTTGAAAACGACCTGGAGATCTTCGGCGACATCACGGAGATGCTCCGCGAGCACATCCAGCTCGCCAACAACCTCGGCGACTACAACACCGAAGAGCAGCTCCGCGAGATCCTCATGGACGTCGAGGAGCACGGACACCACCTCGAGCACTACCTAGAGGACGACACCCTCGTCACCCAGGGTACGCTCGAATAGACGCGTCTCGGCCGTCGCTTCCCGACTGACGGACTCGCCGACGCGCTCGCCCTCTCGTTATTTTTCGGATCGCCAGCGGCAGCCCCGACCGAGCCGATTGCTTCTCAACCGAGCCGATGGCTTCTCAACCGAGCCGCTCGTCTAGGATCAGCCGCGTCTTCGTCGACTTCACCTCGTCCATCTCTCGGGCCTGCGAGATCAGTTCGTTGACGGCGCGCGTGTCGACGGCGTCGACGACGAGCACGACGTCGTCCTCGCCGGACACCTGCCAGACGAAGTCCACCTCCTCCCACTCGACCATGCGATCACCGACTGCGGCGGTGTCGACGTTCATCTCCACCGAGATCTCGATCATCGCCTTCACGTTGCCGGTGCGGGTCGTGACGGTGAACCGCTCGATGACCCCTTCTTCGGTCATGCGGTCGACGCGGTTGCGCACGGTTCCCTCCGAGGTGCCGACCCGTTCGGCGATCTCCGTGTAGGGGGTTCGCGCGTCCCGTCGCAGGATCGAGAGGATCCGGCGGTCGAGGTCGTCCATATCCGAACCACTCCCTCCGACGACTTACTCGTTACGAATATCGTAACGTAACTACGAACGACGCATTTATTACCCTTTGCGCGTACGTTTCTCGTAATGTCGGACGCCTATATCGCGCTGGCCGACGGTCGCGTGCTCGAAGCGCGCGCTCGTGCGCCGGGGCGCACCCGCGGCGAACTGGTGTTCACGACCGCGTACACCGGCTACGAGGAGTCGCTCACCGACCCCTCCTACGCCGAACAGATCCTCACCTTCTCGTACCCCTTGATCGGGAACTACGGCGTCCGAACCGAGCGGTTCGAGTCCGAGTCGGTTCAGCCGCGCGCGATGATCGCCCGCGAGCTGACCGACGACGTCGCCGAGTGGCTCGCCGGCGAGGAGATCCCCGCCGTCGACCACGTCGACACCCGGGAGATCGTCACCACCGTCCGCGAGGAGGGCGCGATGGCCTGCGGGATCGCCGCCGGGCCGGACGCGACCCCCGAGGACGCGGTCGAAGAGATGGAGGCGTGCGAGCCGATGAGCGACCACGTCGACATCGGCGCGCAGGTCTCCGTGACGGAGACGACCGTCCACGAGGGCGGCGGCGCCGCCGACGTCGCGATGCTCGACTGCGGCGCGAAGGGTTCGATCATCTCCTCGCTCACCGAGCGCGGCGCGGACGTCCACGTCCTCCCGTACGACGCGACCCCCGAGGACGTCGCCGAGATCGATCCCGACGTCCTCTTCGTCTCGAACGGCCCGGGTGACCCGGAGAACTTCGTCGCCGCCCAGGAGGTCGTCGACGCCTTCGCCGGCGACCTGCCGATGGCCGGTATCTGTCTCGGCCAGCAGGTGATCACGAGCGCGCTCGGCGGCTCGACCGAGAAGATGATGTTCGGCCACCGCGGCGTCAACCAGCCCGTCAAGGACCTCCGCAGCGAGAAGGTCGTGATGACGACGCAGAACCACGGCTACACGGTCGACGACACCGGTCCGCTGGAGGTGACGCAGGTGAACGTCAACGACGACACCGTCGAGGGGCTCGACAGCGAGGAGCTCGACGTCATCACCCGCCAGTATCACCCCGAGGCGAACCCCGGTCCGCACGACTCGCTCGGCTTCTTCGACGAGGTGCTGGAGCTCGCGGAGGAGACGCAGCACGTCGCCGCCGACTGACCGCCGCATCGCTCGTCGCTCCGCCCGCGGCGACCGCCGCGTTCGCCCGCTACCGGCGACGTTTTCACCCGTCCCGCCGCAGAATCTTCCATGACTCTCGAGATCCTCCTCACCAACGACGACGGGATCGACGCCGTCGGAATCCGGGCGCTCTCCGACGCGCTCTCGCGCGAGCACGACGTGACGGTCGTCGCGCCGAACCAAAACCAGTCCGGCGTCGGCGGCACCCGCTCGTGGTGGGAGACCACGGTGGAGTACACGGAGACGGACGCCGGCTACGCCGTCGAGGGGACCCCCGCCGACTGCGTCGCCGTCGCCGAGGTGGCGCTTGACCTCGACCCGGACATCGTCGTCTCCGGCTGTAACCACGGGCCGAACATCGGCGCGCACATCCTCGGGCAGTCAGGGACGGTCGGCGCCGCGATGGAGGCCGCCTTCCTCGGCACGCCCGCGATCGCCGTCTCGCTGTACGACCGCGGAAACCTTCCGGTGCCGCCGACCCTCGACAACGGCGACTTCGCGCTCGCGGCCGAGGCGGTACTCGACCTGCTTGAGCGCGTCGAGGGCGTCGAGGGCGACGAGGGGGCGGCCCTCCCGTTCGGCGCCGACGTGCTGAACGTCAACGCGCCGGCCGCGGACGACGAGGCGGCCGCCGACCCGACCTACCGGCTGACGGAGCCCGCGCGCGGCTTCGACGTGATCGAGTTCCGGCCGGGCGAAGCGTCTCCGGACGAAGAGCACCCGGACGAGCGAGGGTTCGGCGAGCGGCGCGGCGAGATGGGGATGGAGCTCCGCGACCGCTTCTGGCGGGAGTTCCTCCGCGGCGACGTCGCCGACGACCCGGGGTCGGACCGGCTCGCGGCGGTCGAGGGCGAGGTGAGCGTCTCGCCGCTGTCGTCGTCGCGGTCCGTCGCCGGCGACCGCGCGGGCGAGGTCGTCGCGGTCGGTGCCGAGGAGCCACTGCGTCCGGACGACGACTGAGCCCGAGGGCGTGATCCTACCGACGCCGACCCGGCTGCCGCCCGCCACCGGTGAACTCGTCGGCGAGCCGACCGAGGTACCACACGAGCAGCAGTCCCAACAGGAGCCCGACGCCGACGGCGGCGAGCAGCTCCAGCGGCGTCGGGTTCCACTGGAGGGCGATGAGCGGCGGCGAGACGGCAACGAGCAGGAGGAAGCCGGCCTTGATCTTGCGGTTCCCGGCGTCGCGTTCCGCGTCCGACATGGGCCCTACCACGCCGACCCCTCCGTCGGTCGGAGGGCGCGTCGAGCCGCTCCCGTGTTCATACCCTATCCACGGCGCGACGCGATATCAAGCCGGCGAACCGCGATGACCGGACGCCGCAAATTGCACATGTATCTTGTCTGCAGTTGATAAGCGTATCGACCGTTCACCGTCGTCTCGGTCCGGGACCGGCAGTATTCGACCGTAAACGATCTCGGTCGTTTAAGTCCGTCTGTGCGCTGGATCGGGATGCCCCTACCCGCGGATCCGCTATCCGTGGCCGTCCCTCCGGCCCCGCTCTCGCGTGGCGTTCCTCTGGTTCCGCTCTCGCGGAGCGGTTCGCCCCGTAGCGGTGCGGCCGCCGTCCGCGTGGGTGACCTCCCACAGACGGCTGTTCCGCGGCGCTTTTGAGCCGACCCCGACAACCGAGGGGCATGGACGACGAACTCCGCGAGCGCGTCGAGGCGGCCGGCGAGGCCGCCGCGCTGTTCAACGCTCTCAAACACGGTAGCGACCCGGACGTGGGCGCCATCATGGGCCCGCTAATGGGCGAGAACCCCGACTTCCGACCGCACGGCGACGAGATCCCGGGCGTCGTCGCGCCGGTCGTGAATCGGGTCGCCGGGATGGACGAGGCCGAGCGCCGCGAGCGGCTCGCCGAGCTCGCGCCCGACAGGCTCGCGGAGCTTGAGGCGGACGACGAGGAGGACGAGCACGTCCTCCCCGAGCTCCCGAACGCCGAGGACGGCGAGGTCGTGATGCGCGCCGCGCCGAACCCCAACGGCCCGTGGCACGTCGGTCATGCCCGGATGCCCGCGGTTATCGGGACGTACAAGGAGCGGTACGACGGCGAGTTCATCTGCCGGTTCGACGACACCGACCCGGAGACGAAACGGCCCGACCTCGACGCGTACGGCGCCATCTTGGAGGACATCGAGTACCTCGGTTTCGAGGCCGACCGCGTGCTGAAGGCGTCCGACCGGCTCGACACCTACTACGAGCACGCCCGCGACCTGATCGACGCCGGCGGCGCGTACACCTGCTCGTGCTCCGGGGAGACATTCTCCGCGCTCAAAAACGACGCCGAGGCGTGTCCGCACCGGGACAAGGACAGCGAGACGGTCCACGAGGAGTTCGACGCGATGGTCGCGGGCGAGTACGACGCCGGCGAGATGGTCCTCCGCGTGCGGACCGACATCGAGCACAAGAACCCCGCGCTCCGCGACTGGGTCGCGTTCCGAATGATCGACACGCCGCACCCGCGTGAGGCGGCGGCCGACTACCGCTGTTGGCCCATGCTCGACTTCCAGTCCGGCGTCGACGACCACCTCACGGGGGTCACCCACATCATCCGCGGTATCGACCTCCAGGACTCCGCGAAGCGTCAGCGGTTCGTCTACGACTACTTCGGGTGGGCGTACCCCGAGGTGCTCCACTGGGGTCACGTCCAAGTCGACGAGTACGACGTGAAGCTCTCCACGTCGACGATCAAAAAACTCATCGAGGACGGCGAGCTGACCGGCTGGGACGACCCGCGCGCGCCGACGATCCGATCCATGCGCCGCCGCGGCATTCGGGGACGGGCCCTCGTCGACTCGATGACGGAGCTGGGGATGTCCACCTCCGACGTCGACCTGGCGATGTCGTCGGTGTACGCGAACAACCGCGACCTCGTCGACGACGGCGCGGACCGGTACTTCCTCGTGCGCGACCGCGAGGAGGACCCCGCGGTCGAGCTCGCCGTGGTCGGCGGCCCCGACGCCGGACACCCGCCGCTGCATCCCGACCACGAGGATCGCGGCACCCGCACCGTCCCCGCCGGACGCGTCCTGATCGAGGAGTCCGATCTCCCAGCGCGCGGCGACCGCGTCTGGCTCAAGGGGTTCGGCTGTGTCCGGTACACTCGGAACGCGTTCGAGTACGTCGGCGACGATATCGAGGTCGTCCGCGAGGGCGACGTCGACGTCATTCACTGGGTCCCCGCGGACGAGAGCTTGGAGACGCTCATGCGAACGGTCGAGAGCGACGTGCGCGGGTTCGCCGAGCCCGCGATCGCAGACGCCGCCGTCGACGACGTGGTTCAGTTCGAGCGCGTCGGGTTCGCCCGCCTCGACGACTTCGCCCCCGAACCGACCGGCGAGGCGTCCGGGCCGACCGGCGAGGAGGACCTCGTCACCTACTACGCGCACCCGTGAGTCGCTTCGAGTCGGCCGCTCGTAGGCCGATCGGAGCCCCGGCCGCCGTCGTCCGCCGGCCGGCTACCGACAACGGGAACCGTCGTTTTCGACCGTTCACCGGCGTCTCCCGTCCTGTCGCCGGATTTATATACTGAGCAACGGACGGATCGCCTATAGATGGCCATCGATCCGAACTTCGAGGAGACCCGCGAGCAGGCCGGTGAGGAGAACGGCGTGGCGGTGTGGGGTCCGGTCGACCAGCCCGAGGAGCTGGGCATCCGCGGTACCCACGTCGCCGTCGACTTCGACATCTGTCTGGCCGACGGCGCGTGTCTGGAGGACTGTCCGGTCGACGTGTTCGAGTGGGTCGACACACCCGGCCACTCCGAAAGCGAGATCAAGGCGAACCCCACCAACGAAGACCAGTGTATCGACTGCATGCTCTGTGTCGACGTGTGTCCGGTCGACGCGATCGACGTCGACCCCGGCCGAGCCGGTCGCATCTGAGACGGCCCCCGTCGTCGCCGCCGCACCGCCGGTTGATCCTCTGGTTCGGCCGCCAGCGTCTATTTTTCTCGCGTGTTCCGCCTCGCTTCCCACCTTTCATACTTCTGCTGTCATTTCTCTCTCGCCGCTCCCTTCCGGTACCGAGCGCTCTCGGTCGGGACCGTCCGAACGTATTGTCTCACACAAAGGACTATTAGGAATCGTGATAATCGACAGCTGAAGAATGGCAACTATACACACAGTCGTGCTGACCAAAGGCGTCCCGGACTTCCGCGAGGGAAAGGTGGCGTTCGACGAGGACGGTCACCTGGAGCGCGGAAAGACGCCCACGGTCATGAATCCGAACGACAAGGTCGCGCTGCGAGCGGCGCTTCAAGAGAAAGTACGCCACGGGGGGACGGTCTCCCTGATGAGCATGGGGCCGCCGGGCTACGGGGAGGTCCTCCAAGAGGGTATGCGAGCGGTGTACGCCGACGACCTCTATCTCCTCTCCGACCGGGAGATGGCCGCGGCCGACACCTGGGCCACGTCGATCACCGTCGCGACGGGGCTCTCGAAGCTCGACCCCGTGCCGGATCTGGTCGTTGCGGGGTTTAAAACGGCCGACGGGGAGACGGGCCACACCGGGCCGCAGACGACTTGGTGTCACCACATGAACGATGAGCTTCCCGACCGCTCGCTCGTCACCCACGTGATCGCGCTCGACGTCGACCCGGACGCGGGCACGCTCCGCGCGAAACGGCTGGTCAAGGGCGACGTGGCGGAGGTCGAGACCGTCGAGACCGACCTCCCAGCGATCGTCGTCACCGACCCGGAGTTCGAGCCGAGCTATCGCAAGGCCGACCACCGACTCCGGTACAGGGACCTCCGAGAGGAGGCGACCGACCGCGCAGAGTCGTACGAGGAGCACCTCACGACGTGGAATCACGAGGACCTCAACCTCGATCCGGACTTCATCGGGCTCGACGGGTCGCCGACGATCGTCTCCGGCGTTGACCCGATCCCGAAGGAGCCGTCGGAGCGCGAGGCGACAGTGGTATCGCCGGACGACGCCGACGGGATGGACGCTGTCGTGGACGAGATGGCGCCGTTCGCGGGGGGTGACTGACCGTGGTCGACATCGACCCCACCGAACACGAGATCGCGGAGCTCGGTCCGGAAGTCAACGGCGTCGACGACCTCGAGGAGCTGGCGGAGATGCTCGAACTGGAGCGCGAGGGGCCCGACCGCGGCCCGGTTCAGACGCTGATCGAGAGCCGGATCGAGACGCTGGAATCGGAGGCGGAAAGCGGGGACGAAGCGGTCGATCCCGCCGAGGTCGACCCCGCGGAGCTGTCGATCGCGGAGGTCGCCAACATGGTTCGCGGGGTCGACGACCCCGACCTCCTCCGGGATCTGCTCGACCGCGAACGGGACGGCGAGGACCGCGACGGCGCGGTCACGCGGATCGAGAGCCGCATCGAAGCGATCGAGGGAACCGAGCAGGGGGACGACGAGGGCGGGCCCGAGTACGTGCCGCCGGAGGAGAAACACCCGGACCTCGACCACCCGACCGCCGACAAGACGTACGTCGAGGGCGTCTCCGGCGAGACGTACCGCGACATGTGGGTGTACTGCGAGACTCAGCAGGGCGAACTCGTCGACGCCTCGAAGGAGATCCTCGGCAAGGCCGACGAGCTGATGGACGGCTACGCCGAGCGATACGGCGACGAGGAGGACGTGATCGCGGTCCTCATCGGAGACGACGTCGCCGACCTCGCCGAGGAAGCGATCGCGTACGGTGCGGATCGCGCGATCTACCACGATGACGAACGGCTCTCCCGGTTCCGCCACAAGCCGTACACGGAGATATTCGTACAGATGTGCCGGGACTTCGAGGCGGACTGGCGCGACTACCACGAGCCGCGCTACACCGTGTTCCCGGCGACCCACAACGGCCGCGACCTCTCCGCGCTCGTGCAGGCGGAGCTCGACTCCGGGCTCGCCTCCGACTGCTCGGACCTGTACATCGAGGAGGCGATGATCTCCAATCCCGCGAAGACGGGGACGGCGGGCGATAGCGAGGAGTTCGAGCGCGTGCTCCACATGCCTCGCCCGGACTTCTCGGGGTTCGAGTACTCGACCATCCTCTGTATCGACAAGCCGCACCGCGACTTCCACCCGCAGGGGGCCAGCGTCATCCCCGGGGCCTTCGATCTCCCCGATCCCGACCCGGAGCGCGAGGGCGAAGTCGTCGAACACGACCTCGACGTTCCGGACGACTGGTTCCAGGTCGACGTGGTGGAGTACGACCGGCTGGAGGAGGGCGTCGACCTGACCGGCCACGACGTGATCGTCGCGCTCGGCCGGGGGATCGGCGACGATCCCACCGAGGGGATCGAGCTCGGCGTAGATCTCGTGGACGCGTTCGACGACGCCGCCCTCGGGCTCTCGCGGGGCGTCATCACCGCCTCCTACGAGTTCGCGGGCCACGTCGTGGACTACGTGAGCGAGGAGCGACAGATCGGCGAGTCCGGGCAGGTCGTCGAGCCCGACGTGTACGTCGCGGCCGGCATCTCCGGCGCGGTCCAGCACAAGGTCGGCATGGACGAGTCCGACACGATCGTCGCGATAAACGAGGACCCCGAGGCCGACATCCGGGAGTTCTCCGACTACTTCGTCGAGGGCGATCTGTTCGAGGTGTTGCCCCGGCTGACGGCGGCGATCGAGGAGGGTGGTTCCGTCGCGGCGATGGAGGGGGTGGCCGATGACTGACGACGGGGCGGTTGACGCCGCCGGATCGGCCGATCACGAACACTACGAGGCGGTCGTCGTCGGGGCGGGCCCGGGCGGGGC
>NZ_JARANT010000051.1 GCF_029889805.1 Halorubrum sp. Boch-26
CTCGTGGGCTCGTAGATGTGTATTCGAGACAGAAGGGGGCCTTCGTCACGCGGACGTTGCCGACGTACTCGCCGACCTCCTCGCGCATGACGCTGCCGATGAGCTCCCGGGAGGCGTTCATCGACGCCTCGCGGGCGACCGCCTCGATGTCGGCGCCGACGTATCCCTCCGTCTGCCGGGCCAGCGCGTCCAGATCGACGTCGTCGGCCAGCGGCTTGTTCCGGGTGTGAACCTCCAGGATCTTCCGGCGCGCGTCCTCGTCCGGCACGGGCACGTGCACGTGGCGGTCGAGCCGGCCGGGCCGGAGCAGCGCCGAGTCGATCAGGTCCGGGCGGTTCGTCGTCGCGATGACGACCACGTCCTCCAGCGATTCGAGCCCGTCGAGCTCGGTCAGCAGCTGGGAGACGACGCGTTCGCCGACCCCGGAGTCGCCGGAGTTCGTGCCGCGCTCGGTCGCGATCGAGTCGATCTCGTCGAAGAACACGATCGTCGGCGCGTTCTCGCGGGCCTTGCTGAACACCTCGCGGACGCCCTTCTCGGACTCGCCCACGTACTTGTTCAGCAGCTCCGGCCCCTTGATCGAGATGAAGTTCGACTCCGCCTCGTTGGCGACGGCCTTCGCGAGCAGGGTCTTCCCCGTGCCCGGCGGGCCGTACATCAGGACGCCCTTGGCGGCCTGCATGTCGAGCTCCTCGAACACCTCGGGGTACTCCAGCGGCCACTGGATCGTCTCGCGGAGCCGCTCTTTGGTCCCCTCCAGGCCGCCGACCTGATCCCAAGTGACGTCCGGGACCTCGACGAACACCTCGCGGAGCGCGGAGGGCTCGATACCCTTCATCGCCTCCTTGAAGTCCGCCTCGGTGACCTGGATGGAGTTCAGCACGTCGGCGTCGATCTCGTCGCTTTCGAGGTCGAGCTCGGGGCGGATCCGCCGGAGCGCGTGCATCGCGGACTCCTTCGCCAGCGACTCGAGGTCGGCCCCGACGAAGCCGTGGGTGTTCTCCGCGTACTCGTCTAAGTCGATCCCGTCCACGAGCGGCATGCTCCGCGTGTGGACCTGTAGGATCTCCTTGCGACCGTCGCGGTCGGGGACGCCGACCTCGATCTCGCGGTCGAAGCGGCCGCCGCGCCGGAGCGCGGGGTCGATGGCGTCGACGCGGTTAGTCGCGCCGATGACGACGACCTCGCCGCGCTCTTCCAGCCCGTCCATCAGCGAGAGCAACTGGGCCACGACGCGTCGTTCGACGTCGCCGCCGGCCTCCTCGCGCTTGGGCGCGATCGAGTCGAGCTCGTCCATGAAGATGATCGAGGGCGCCTCCTCCGAGGCCTCCTCGAAGATCTCCCGGAGCTGCTCCTCGCTCTCGCCGTAGTACTTCGACATGATCTCCGGGCCCGAGATGTTGTGGAAGCTGGCGTCGATCTCGTTGGCGACGGCCTTCGCGATCAGCGTCTTCCCCGTTCCCGGCGGGCCGTGCAGGAGAACGCCCTTCGGCGGATCGATACCGAGCCGCTTGAACAGCTCCGGGTGCCGCATCGGCAGCTCGATCATCTCGCGGACCTGCTCGAGCTCGCCGTCGAGCCCGCCGATGTCCTCGTAGGTGACGTCCGGGCCCTCGCTCGCCCCGTCGCCGTCACCGCTCCGCTCGGTCAGCTCCTCGGCGGGGACCTCGGAGATCTCGATCTCGGTGTCGTCGGTGATGACGACCGTCCCCGACGGGGTGGTCGAGGCGACCTTCATCGGTACCGCCTGCGACTGGCCGCCCATCAGGCCGAAGCCCATCGACGTGCGGATCGTCTGGCCCTCGGTCACCGGCTGGCCGGAGAGCTTGTCGCGGATGAACGGGGCGATCTGCCCGCGCACCCGGAGCTGGCTCGGGAAGGCGATCGTGACCGACTCCGCCCGGGAGACGTCGACCGACTCGACGGTCACGCGGTCGTCGATCCCGACGTTCGCCTCCTGTCGGAGCCGCCCGTCGATGCGCACGATGCCGGTGCCGTCGTCCTCGGGGTAGCCGGGCCAGACGCGGGCGATCGCGGCCCCGTCCGAGCTCTCGACGCGGACGATGTCGCCGCCGGAGAGCCCGAGCTCTTCGGCCGCAACGCGGTCGATCGCCGCGAGGCGGCGACCGGCGTCCTTCTGTTTCAGCGGTCTGACGGTGAGATTCATCGCTCTCCCTCCGCGGTGTCGTCCTCGGCCGCGTCGCCTTCCACGGTGATCACGCCGTTCGAGACCGCGGTCGACGCGGCCGGGCCCGGCAGTTCGAACTCCGACTCGACCGGCTCGCCGTCGCCTTCGACGACGACGATCGCCGTCTCGCCGACCGCATCGATGCTCACGTTCGCGGCGTCGGCACCCAGATCGGCGGCGACGACCCATCCGTCCTCGTACTCGAACCGGCGGAGCAGCGGACCGTCGCCGGTCGATCGGGTCTGTTGGTGATTCATGCTAACTACAAGTTAGGTGCGAAGATATATAAATACATCGCTGAAAAACGCATGACGTGAGATTTCGCGGAGCGTATCGGTAGTGTTGCGGTTCGGGGTCATCGCGGGGTCATCCGACCGCCTTCTCCCCTGCGAGTCCCCGCCGGACGCCGGGCGTTTATTGACTCCCGCGCGCGAGGACGGGTATGAAGCGGGTCACCCACGACGGCCGCGACACCGCGTACCGGGTCTCCGATCGGAGCGGCGACGGGCCGACGGTCTGTTACGTCCACGGCAGCGGCGGGAGCAAGGACGTCTGGAAGGCCCAGGCACGTCTGAGCGACCGGTTCCCGACCGTCGCGCTCGACCTGTCCGGGCACGGTGACAGCGGCGACGCGGACGCGCCGGCCGGTCCCGAGACGCTCGACGCCTACGCGGACGACGTCGTTGCGGTCGCGAGGGCCACGGGCGCTACCGTCCTCTGCGGCAACTCTCTCGGCGGAGCAGCGGCGCTTTGGGTCGCCTTGGAGCGCGACCTCGCGCTCGACGGGCTCGTCCTCGCGGGCACGGGCGCGAAGCTCGCGGTCGCGGATCCCCTGTTAGACGCGCTCGCGACCGACTTCGAGGCGGCGATAGACCTGCTCCACGAGCCGGACCGCCTGTTCCACGACGCGCCCGCGGAGTACGTCGAGCTCTCGCGCTCCGGCATGCGGGAGTGCGGCCGCGCAGTCACTGAGCGCGACTTCCGGACCTGCCACGCGTTCGACGTCCGCGACCGGCTCGACGAGATCTCGGTGCCGTCGCTCGCGGTCGTCGGCGAGCACGACGCGCTCACGCCCCCGAAATACCACGATTACCTCGCGGAGCGGATCGACGACTGCAAGCGCGCGACGATCGAGGGCGCCGCGCATCTCGCGATGCTCGAACGCCCCGCGGCGTTCAACGCGGCGCTCTCGTCGTTCCTCGCGCGCCGATCGGGAGAGTGACATAACCGGCGACGAGGCTCGCCGAGCGAGCGGCAGGGCCCGCGAGCCGCGGCTCCGGGGTCACGAACGGCTGGGCGCGAGGGGTACTTATAGCGGGGTACGCCCCGCTTTGAAACGAGTGGATCGGACAGCTGTAGCCGCACGGTACCGCCGACGGTCGATGACTGTGTTCTCTGATCTTCGATGTCGTCGGTACTCACCCCATGAGGCATGATACCATCTACCACTATATAAACGATTCGACGCCTCGACGGCACGCGAGCGGGCTCTCGACCGGACGGTCGCCTCGTCACCGCCGATACATTTCGTCGCCGCCGATACATTTCGTCGCCGCCGATACGCTTTTGAGATGCTGCCGTCGACCGATCTTCAATGAACGGCGACGACTCGGGACGGGAATCCGGTAGAGCGGGTCCGTCACCCAACGCGGACCGATCGGGGAGTCGGACCGGCGGCACGAGCGACGGCGCCTCCTCGAACGGTCCGAGACCGCACGGCTCGAACCCCCCTGAGAACCCCGACGTCAACGACTTGCTCGCGAAGCTCGACGCCCTGAGCGACACCGTCGACGCGGAGCATGAGCGCGAGAAGGTGCGACAGACCATCTCGCTCGTCGAGCAGATGCCCGGGAGCGCGGCGTTCAGGACCCGGATCACGAAGTACACCTCCCGGGATATGGCCGAGGCGTTCGTGGGGTCGGTCCTCTTCGCCCTGCCCCTGCTCGTCGAGGGAGGCGTCTTCGAGATCGCGGCGTGGTTCGCCGCGCGGACGCCGGGCGGCGTCCCCGTCCTCCTGCTCGCACACGTCGGGTTCCTGCTGGTGTTGACCGCCGGACTCCTGTACTTCGCCGACTTCCGAGAGATCGAGATCAGCCACCCGATACTCGGCGTCATTCCGCGGCGCTACGCCGGCATCCTGCTCGTCTCCCTCTTCACCTCCGTGTTCATGCTGTCTCTCTGGGGGCGGCTCCACGAGGGCGATCCGACCGCGCTCGAACGGGTCTCCCGCGTGGCGGTCGTCTGGGCCGCTGCCGCGTTCGGCGCGAGCCTCGGCGACATCCTCCCGGGCGAGTCGCAGGGGCAGGACATCAAACACCTCGATTTCGACGACATCAACCTCGATTTCGACCGCGGCGATTGACCGGCCTCAACCCCCTGTCTCGGTCCCCCCTTTCCACACCTTTTTCGCCGCGGCGACCGTACTCATATCCATGTCAGCGTTACGTGACGCGCTCCGGGACCTCCCGGACGCGGTGTTTGCGGACCTGCTCGAATCAGACGACGGGTACGTCCTCGTCGTCGACCTCCCCGGCGCGACGGCGGAGACGACCGAGGTCCTCGCCGAGGACGGTCGGATCGTCATCGAAGGGCGCCGCGACAAAGGGGTCCCGGAGGGGTTCCGCTACGTCCGCGAGGACCGCCCGCTGTTCCTCGACGCGGAGCTTCCGCTCCCGGGCGACGCCGACGGGAGCGGCGCGGACGCCGAGATGGACCGGGGGGTCCTCGAAGTCACGATCCCGAAGCGGACCGGCGACGCCTCCCGGACCATCCCGGTCGACGACGCCGACGAGGACGACGCCTGACGGGTGGTCACGCTGGTCAACCTTCGCTCCTACTGGCGGTTCTTCGTGGTCATTCGACAGTTCTCGCCGCTGATCGTCGCCTACTGGCGGGACCGGAAGCGGTTCCTCCTGTTCGGCGGGAGCCGCGAGGTCGACGCGGAGACCCAGCGCGAGCGCGCCGCGGTCCTCCTCGAGATCCTGCTCACCCTCGGCCCGACGTTCATCAAGCTCGGCCAGATCCTCTCGACGCGACCGGACATCCTCCCGCCGGCCTACATCGACGTGTTGGAGGGGCTCCAAGACGACGTGCCGCCGGCCCCGTGGGAGGAGTCGCAGGTCGTCCTCGAAGACGAGCTCGGCCCGGTCGACGAGACGTTCGACGACTTCGACCGCGACCCGATAAGCGGCGCGAGCCTCGGGCAGGTGTACACCGCCCGCTACGAGGGGAACGAGGTCGCCGTGAAGGTCCGCCGGCCGGGGATCGAGTCGCTCGTCGAGGCCGATCTCCGGACGATCCGCTGGTCGATCCCGCTCGTCAAGCGGTTCACCGGAACCGGGCGGGCGTTCTCGCTGGAGAACCTCGCCGACGAGTTCGCGAAAACGATCCGCGAGGAGATGGATTATAAGCGCGAGCGCGAGATGCTCGAAGAGATCCGCGGCAACTTCGCCGGTAACGACCGGATCCGGATCCCCACCGCCTACGAGGAGGTCTCCGGCCCCCGAGTGCTCACGATGGAGTACGTCCCGGGGGTGAAGATCAACCGACTCGACGAGCTCGACGCCGCGGGGTTCGACCGCACCGCCATCGCGGAGACGCTCCAGGAGGTGTACCTCCAGATGATCATCGACGACGGCGTGTTCCACGCCGACCCGCACCCGGGAAACCTCGCCGTCGACGACGACGGAACCGTGATATTCTACGACTTCGGGATGGCGGGGCGCGTGGACCCGTTCATCCAAGAGAAGATCATCGAGTTCTACGTCGCCGTCGCCCGGCAGGACATCGACGATATCCTCGACACGCTGATCGCGATGGGGACGCTCTCGCCGGAGGCGGACCGCGAGGTGATGGGCAACGTGATGGAGCTGGCCATCGCCGACGCCAGCGGCGAGGACATCGAACAGTACCAGGTGAACCAGATCATCGAGCAGGTGGAGTCGACCATCTACGAGTTCCCCCTCCGGCTTCCGCCCGATCTCGCGCTCGTGTTGCGCGTCGCGACCGTCGTCGAGGGGGTCTGCGTCACCCTCGATCCCGAGTTCGACTTCATCTCGACGGCGACGGAGTACCTCAGGGACGAGGGGTACTACGAGCAGACCGCCCGCGACCTCGCAGAGGACGCCGGACGGCAGGTCCAGCGCACGACCGAGGCGCTGTTCACCGTTCCCCCGAAAGCCGACGACTTCCTCGAGCGGGCGAACCGCGGCGACCTGCACGTCGACGTCACTATCGAGGACGACTCGAACGTCCTCGACAAGCTCGCGATGCGGATCGCGTACTCGGTGCTGCTCGCGGTGGGCGTCCTCTCCGCGACCATCCTCTACTCGTTCGCCGACGCGTGGCGGCTCGCGGGGGTCGTCCTCCTCCTCGCGGTCCCGCTCGCGATCGCGCTCTACCGCTCGTTCCGGAAGAAGCGCGGTCTCCGAGCCACGCCCCAGTTCACCAGACAGGGGATGAAGAAGCGACGAGATGAGTAGTGCGGACCGCCCCCGGTCAGCCTGAGATGACCTGAATCGGGACGAGCAGGAAACAGAGCGCCCCGAGCGCGAACGTCGCGAGGCCGATGGCGAGACGCGGCCACCCGACCGGCTCCTCGTTCGTCGGGTTCGCCGGCCCGTTAAAGGCGATCACGAGCGCGAACACACCCCAGAACCCCCACAGTCCGACCGACTCGTCGATCCCGAGGCCGCGCCAGAAGTAGAGGTACGCGGCGATGGTAAAGAGGGCGCCGGGGACGAGCGCCGCGATCGTCTCCTGGCGCGGGCCGACCATCGCCCGGACGATGTGACCCCCGTCGAGCTGGCCGACGGGCAGGAGGTTCAGGAGGGTGAAGAACATTCCGACCCAGCCGCCGATCACCACCGGGTGCGCCGTGAGCGTCGGGTCCTCGTACCCCGTCGGCTGGCCGATGACGTCGGCGATGATCGCCAACAGCGGCGGGTTGTTGAAGCGGATCATCGTCCCGGAGGCGTTCGCGAGCTCCGCCGGGACCCGAATCGGATCGAGCGAGAGGCCGACGACGGTGACGACGACGGTGGCGACGAGCCCCGCGATCGGCCCGGCCGCGCCGATGTCGAACAGCACCTTCCGGGAGGGAATCCGCCCGCGCATCCGGATCACCGCCCCGAGCGTGCCGAACGGGAAGACGAACGGGATGACGTACGGAAGCGAGACGCTGACTCCGTGGTACCGGCCGGCGGCGTAGTGGCCGAGCTCGTGGGTCATCAGCACGCCGAGGACGGCCGCGGTGAACGGCCACGCTCGCAGCACCGTAAGCGGGTTCGCGGCGATCTCCTCCCAGCCGACGTAGTACCACCCGTACGCGCCGACGAACAGCGTGGAACACACCGTCGCCGCGAACAGGGCGACGTTGAGCCACGGTATCCCGTCTCGTCCGCGGTCGAAGGGCGTCGCGACGACGACGTGGTCGTCGCCGTCGGCCTCGATATCGACGTCGTAGCCGGCGTCCCGAAACGGTGGGACCAGCTTCCGCAGCAGTGTGCGTTCCGGGACATATGACTCGCCGACGTACCGGACGCGCCCGCCTTCCCGGCGGATCTCGTCGACCCGGAAGAACGTCCGAAGCGGCTCCGGACGCGGGACGTCGGGGCTCGCCGACGCCTCCCCGTCCTCGTGTTTTGGCATCGTCGGTCGTAACTGGTCGGCGAGTATAAACCCCGCGTCGACCGCGTGCGTGCCGACGCCGTGGAGATCGTCGACTGTCACTGCGTGCCGTCGGGGCGATTCAGAGAGCGATGAACCTCCGGAGAGCGGGGGTCACGGAGGGAAGCGGGGACGCGCGAGAGCGCGTGGTTTCCAGTCGAACGGGGCCTATCGTTGTCCGGCGCGTCGAAGCGCGGGGTGGGGACCGTCAGGCAGGCTTGATGCCGTCAGGCGGGCTCGATGCGCCAGGTCGTCGCGCCCGTGTACGACCACTTTTCGACGGTGAGCTCCGTGGCGGAGTCGCGGAGCTTCACCATCAGTGCGCCGATCTCCTTCGGCGAGAGGTCGACGTCGTCGGCGATGAACTTCCCCTTGAAATACATCTCGCCGTCCTCGGCGCGGTCGAGCAGGTACCGCTTCAGCCGCTCTTCCTTGCTGAGGTCGTCGGTCGGGTTCGCGTTCGCGGAGGGATTTGCAGTCGCGCTCATGGTACACCGTACGCTTGCTCCTAGAGGATGTTATAAAGGTGCGACCGTTGGACGGTGTTCAGTGCCTTTCAGGGCGTTTCAGGCCAACCAGCGGGTATAAAACGCGTCTGACGGACCGTTCAAAACGGTTTGGAAGGGACTTAGAAATTTCATAGCGCTATCTGAGGCGTTCGTTTGTATATCGTCGCCCGCTCGTCGTTCCGAACCGATAGATGACTCGCTCGCGAACTAACCGGCGTTTGTTGCTTGTAAACGGCGCGCCACGGCCCCATCTCGCCCCTCGCGCAGACGAGCGCCGGTCAGTCGCGCCGGTGAACCCAGAACTCCTCGGCCTCCGTGGCCTCCTTCTTGAAGATCGGCACCTCGTCTTTCAGCCGATCGATCCCGTCCTCGACGGTCCGGAACGCTTCCCTCCGGTGTCCCGCCAGAACGACGACGAACACGATGTCCTCGCCCGCCTCGATCACGCCCGTCCGGTGGTGCATCCGGACGTCGAACACGCCGTCGCGCTCGGTCAGTTCGGTCTCGATGGCGTCCATGCGCTCCGCGGCGACGCCCTCGTACTTCTCGAAGCCCAGATGTGTGGTGCGGTCGTCGTCGGGGGCGTCTCGCGCCCGCACTCGTCCGGTGAACGTCGCGACCGCGCCCGCGCGGTCCGCGTCCGCCGATGCCTCGACCCGTCGCACGAGCGTCTCGCGCGTGATCCACGGCTCGGCCGCGTCGAGGTTGGCGACGAGATTATTCAGGTCGACCCCCTCTGGCTCGTCCGCCGCGGCGATCACCGTCCCGGGCACGTCCTCGGCCTCCGCGTCCGCCCCGAGGAGGAGCGTCGGCACCCGGAGGCGGGAATCGCCGACGCCGACGAGGTAGTCGTGGTCGGGCGCGAGCCCGTCGAGGAAGGCGTCGAGGCCGTCGACGCTCCCGCGGCCGGTCCACTCGCCGCTCTCTTCGAGGGTCACCTCGGTGTCGGCGTCGGGTCGGTTCTCCGGCGCCTCGACCGCGACGCCGCCGTCAGTGGCCTCGTCTCCCGCGAGGCTCTCGCCGAGATCGCTCTCTGGGCGGGCCACGACGGCGGTTCGGCCGTCGAGCCGGTCGGTGAGCGCCGTCGCCAGGTCCGCCGCGCCCGGGCCTACGATCGCTATCGGTTGCATACCCGAGAGCGGAGTGCGAGCGGCTTAGGCGTTTCCCGCCGATCGTCGATCGCCGTGCCCGCTTCCGTTCGCCCGCGGCCCGTCGTCTCGGGATCCGGCCGCGTCCGGGCTTGATAATCCTTAAGAGCGCGACAGGGGTATGCGACGGTAATGAGAGTCGTCGTTTCTATCGGCGGGAGCGTGCTCGCGCCCGATCTCGACCCCGACCGGGTGGCCGCGTACGCCGAGGCGATCGAGCGGATTGCCGCCGACGGCTGTGAGGTCGGCGTCGTCGTCGGCGGCGGCGGCGTCGCGCGCGACTACATCGGAACGGCGCGCGATCTCGGCGCCAACGAGGTCGAGCTCGACCAGCTCGGTATCGGTACCACCCGGCTCAACGCCCGCCTGCTGATCGCCGCGCTCGACGGACGTGCGAATCTCTCGCCGGCGACGGGGTACGACGAGGCGGCCGCGGCTCTCCGGCGCGGTGAGGTGTCGGTGATGGGCGGCGTCACCCCCGGACAGACGACCGACGCGGTCGCCGCCGCGTTCGCCGAGTCCGTCGACGCCGACCTGCTCGTGTACGCGACGAGCGCGAACGGCGTGTACGACGCCGACCCGAACGCCGACCCGGACGCCACCCAGTTCGGGTCGATGTCGCCGACCGAGCTCGTCGACGTCGTGCTCCCGATGAGCAGGGACGCCGGTGCCTCCGCGCCGGTCGACCTGCTCGCGGCCAAGCTGATCGATCGGGCGGGGATCCGGTCTATCGTCCTCGACGGTACGGACCCGAGCGTCGTCGTCGACGCCGTGCTCCGCGGCGACCACACCGGGACCGACCTGATCCCGACCGGCACCGCGGAACCGACCTACTGGACGGCGGAGGAGGTATGAACCCCGACGACTCCCCGCACATCCTCTCCGAGCAGACGCGCGACGCGGTCGGCGCCGCGGAGGCGGATGCGGACGCGGAGGACGACGACGGAGACGGTGAGTTCCGCGCCTTCTGGGCCGACGTGGTCGCCGACGAGATCGAGGCGCGCGACCCGGAGGAACCGATCGTGATCAAGGGCGGCGTCTCCCCGTCGGGGGTCGCGCACCTCGGCAACTTCAACGAGATCATGCGGGGGTACTTCGTCGCCGCGGTGCTCCGCGAGCGCGGCCACGAGGTCCGGCAGGTGTTCACCTCCGACGACAAGGATCCCCTCCGCAAGCTCCCGCGGAAGCTGGCGAACGCCGACGGCGAGATCGTCGGCCTCGGCGAGGTGGACGCCGGCGCGCTCGGCCGCAACCTCGGGAAGCCGTACACCGCGATCCCGGACCCGTTCGGCGAGCGCGAGTCCTACGCGGCCCACTTCGCCGCTCTCCTGCAGGCGGACGCCGACCGGCTCGGGGTTCCGGTCGAGATGATCTCGAACACCGAACTGTACGCCGACGGCGACTTCGACGGCGTGACCCGGGCCGCGCTCTCCGATCTGGCTGGCGTCCGCGAGGTGCTCTCCGCGTATCAGGACAAGGTCGACGGCGAGTACGTCCCCTTCAACCCGGTCTGTGCGGAGTGCGGCAAGGTCACGGAGACGGTCACGGCGGTCGACCTCGACGCCGAGACCGTCGAGTACGCCTGCACCGACATGGCGGTCGGCGACGAGGTGATCGAGGGCTGCGGCCACGAGGGGACCGCGACGTTTCGCGAGGGGAAGCTCCCGTGGCGCTTGGAGTGGCCCGGCCAGTGGGACGTGCTCGGCGTCGACTTCGAACCGTTCGGCAAGGACCACGCGGAGGGGTCCTGGCCCTCCGGCGTCGACGTCGCGCGAAACGTCCTCGGGGTCGAGCCGCCCGTTCCGATGGTGTACGAGTGGTTCACGCTCAACGGGGAGCCGCTCTCCTCGTCGGCGGGCAACG
This sequence comes from Halorubrum sp. Boch-26, assembly GCF_029889805.1. Taxonomy (GTDB): domain Archaea; phylum Halobacteriota; class Halobacteria; order Halobacteriales; family Haloferacaceae; genus Halorubrum. The sequence continues at coordinate 11,376 of NZ_JARANT010000051.1, forward strand.
TCGTCACCGTGCCGGAGCTGCTCGACCTCCTCGAACCGGCGGTGCTCCGCTACTTCTTCGCGCTCCACCCGAAGAAGGCCCGCGACCTCGACATCGAGCGGCTCGACCAGCTCGTCGACCGGTTCGACCGTTTCGAACGCGCGTACTTCGGCGAGGTCGACGACGAGGACCTGACCGCCTTCGCCGAGCGCGCCTACCCGTTCGTCATCGGTCGCGCCGCCGACCCGCCGACGGAGAAGCCGGTCCGGCTCCCGTACACCTTCGCGGCCGTCCTCGGAATGGTCGACGACCCCGCCTTCCGCGAGCGGCTCGCCCGCGACGAGGGACACATCCCTGACGACGCCTCCGCGGAGGTCATCGAGGCCGCGCTCGCACGCGTCGAGAAGGCGCGCAACTGGGCCGAACGCACCGAAAACGAGTACGACTACCGGCTCCAGACCGTTCTGCCTGACGCCGAGTTCGACGACGACGTGGCCGCCGCGCTCGACGATCTCGCCGACTTCGTCGCGGCGGGTCACGACGGCGACGCGATCCAAGCGGAGATGTACGAGACTGCGCGGGCACACGACGTCGACGTCGGCGACTTCTTCGCGGCCGGTTACCGCCTCTTCTTCGACGACACGCAGGGACCGCGCCTCGGCGAGTTCCTCGGCGAACTGGAGCGCGAATACGTCGTGTCGCGGCTTCGCCGGGAGGCGTAGATGCCCGAGGACCGCTCGCTGGACGAGTTCGCCGGTGGCGATGCGGACGCAGACGGGGAGTCGGCCGATGTCCACGAGAGGCGACCGACCGACGGGGAGAGGGGTGACACGGACGAGACGGGAGAGGATCCCGACGCGGTCGAGGCTACCCCCGCGATCTCGACCGCAACGTGGACGACCGACGGCGCCGCCTGCGATCGATGCGACGAGCGGGTCGTACGGCGCTGGCTCGACGACGGTAACTTCGTCTGTGCCGGCTGCAAGGAGTGGTGACCGCGAACACGTTTAAGTCCCCCCACGCAGTCGTTCCTTACGATCAGGTTCCTCTGAGGTTTATATTCATTCACATGAAATTTTCAGTTGACCAAATTTACGACCGCTCACCGCGCGCGCTCGCGGTGGCCTTTCTCTGTGGAGGGGCGCTGTTCGTCCTGGCGATCGACATCGCTGTCGCGGGCGACGCGGCCGAGTGGACCCCGGCCAGCCTCGTGAGCGGCTGGGCGGTCGTCGTCGCCTCCTCGCTGCTCCTCCACGGCGCGTTGACCTACCACCACCGTCGCGCCGAGACGGCCCGTCGAGAGCTCGAGACCTCGAACCAGCAGCTCCAAGTGCTGAGTCGGGTGTTCCGACACAACGTCCGCAACGACCTCAACGTCATCCGCGGGTACGCGGACCTGATCGCCGACCGCGTCGACGACGACCGCACCCGCGAATGCCTGGAGACGATTCAGGAGACGACCGACGACGTGGTCGAGATAAGCGAGAAGCTCCGCGTCATCGAGGAGGCGTCCCTCGACCGGCCCGAGGGACGGATCGATCTGGTCGAGACGGCACGGGAGGCGGCTGCGGACGTCGGGGGGTCAGACGTCACGCTCACGATGGAGACGCCGGCGGAGGCGTGGATCCGCGCGGACCGATCCGTCGAGTACCCGATCCGGGAGGTGTTCGAGAACGCGGTCACACACAACGACGGCTCGACGCGGCGGGTCGACGCGCGGATCGAGAAGAACGGGACGACCACCTGTCTGGAGGTCCGGGACAACGGTCCGGGAATCCCGGACGACGAGCGGGCGGTGTTGCGCGCTGAGCGGGAGACGCCGCTCTCGCACGCGAGCAGCATCGGTCTCTGGCTCGTCAAGTGGATGTGCGAGGCGCAGGGCGGAACCGTCGCGCTCGAGACGACCGACGACGGGACGACGGTTCGGCTCCGGTTCGAGTCCGCGACGGCCGCGGACCGAACGGCGACCCAGCGAGCGCAGGAACGGGCCGCTACCGGGAATCGGGAGGCCGACGCAGAAGGCGATCGGAGCGACGCCGAGAGCGATCCCGTCAGTCGAGCTCGGTGATCGTCACGGCGTACACCGCCCCGCAGTTCCCGCATTCGACGTGGACGCCGCGGCTCGTCTCGCCGCGCGTGAACTCGGAGATCTCCTCCGAACACGAGCACTCGAACTGAACTCTCATTGTCGTATGTACGGCGTTCCGGTATTTAAAATACGGCGTCTCGGAATCGATCGTGAGAACTGGTCGCCTTCATCCGCGGCGACGGCGACGCGCTCAGTCGTCGTCGACGATCACTTCGACGGGACCTCCTTCGGCCTCGTCGTCGGCCTCGCTGGCGTCTCCGGCGCCGCCCGCCGTGGCGGACTGGGTCTGCTGGTAGTAGAGCCCGCCGGCGACCGCGAGGACGACCCACGACCGCCAGCTGGCGAGGTTCAGCGTGTAGCCGATGCCGAACGGCTTCTCCACTAACATTCCCTTGCCGGGCTGCCAGTACGACGACAGCAGGCGGCCGAGGCTCGGTCGCTCGAAGTTGTACGGGATCCCGAGTATTTCTCCAGAGGACGATTTGTCTGCCATACCGGCATATCGCTCGCCGGGGATATAAATCGTGGCGGGACCGGGCGCCCGGCGGGACGCCTGCCGTGGGAGGCGTCGGTCGCCGTCGATACGCGTCGGCTACCGATACGCGTCGGCTACCGATACCGCCCGCGTTCCTCGACCTCGCGCAGTCTGTCGAGGACGTCGCCGTCACCGACCTCCGCGTACCCGGCCTCGAACGCCTCGATCAGCGGGTCCGGGTCGGCCGCGGTCGCGCGGACCGACCCCTCGAACACGTGGAGGTCCATCGCGTGGTCCTCGACGTGACCGGTGTGGTAGGCGAGCCCGAAGTCGATGAGCGTCGCTCGCGCGTCGCCTTCCGCTCGACCCTCGACCCGGACGTTCCGCGTCGTGGGGTCCCCGTGGACGATCCCCGCCCCGTGGAGCCGCGCGAGGTGGCGGCCGACGGCGGCGGTCCACCGCCCGTCGAGGTCGGCGGCGAGGTCGCGGTTCCCCACGTGCTGCAGGGTCAGCGTCGCCGTCGACACGTCGACGTCGTACACCAGCGGCGTCGGGACGCCGGCCCGCCGCGCCTCGCTCGTCAGGCGCGCCTCGGCGACGGTCCGGTCGCGTCTGAGCGTGCGGTCCAGTTCGGGGTGGCGGTATCGCTTGGGCACCCGACGCTTGATCACGCGGCGGGCGCGGTCGTCTGAGCCACCGGCGTCACTCTCGGCGGCGGAGCCGGCCGCCACGACCTCCACGGTCGCCTCCGCTCCCCGGCGGTCCGCGTCTCCGTCGCCGTCTCGCTCCCGGTTTCCCCGCCCGCCCGCGACTGATTCGTCGCCCTCGCGCCACGTCACTGGCACTTGGTCCGGCCGGAAGTTCGGGTCGATTGCCGACTCGGCGATCGGGACCGTGTCGCCCGCCGCGGCCATCTTCGCGCCCAACACGGCGATCATCCCCGCGTTGTCGCGGAGGAACCGCGGCTCCGGCGCGTGGAAGTCGGCGCCGCGGGCCGCGCACATCGTCTCCAGCATCTCGCGCAGCCGGTCGTTCTGCGCGACGCCGCCGCCGAGGACGAGCTCGTCCGCGCCGGTCAGCGAGAGCGCCCGCTCCGAGACCTCCGTCAGCATCGCGAACACGTGCTCCTGCAACGCGAAACAGATCTCCTCGACCGGTACCCCGTCGTCGTGCGCGTCATTGGCGGCGGAGCTGATACCGGAGAAGGAAAAGTCCATCCCCTTGACGACGTACGGCAGGTCGACCAGTTCGGCGTTGGGCTCGCGTTCGGCCGCCGCCTCCGCCGCCGCGGCCTCCACCTTCGGCCCGCCGGGGTGGTCCCAGCCGACGTGGCGCGTGAACTTGTCGATCGCGTTGCCGACGCCGGCGTCCATCGTCTCGCCGAGCACGCGGTAGCGGCCGTCGTGGTAGCCGAGCAGGTGCGCGTTCGCGCCGGAGGCGTTCAGACACACCGGGTTCCCGAAGCCGGACCGGTGGCGACCGATCTCCAGGTGCGCCACCATGTGGTTGACGCCGACGAGGGGCACGTCGAGCGTCCCCGCGAGCGCCCGCGCGGCCGTGCCGACGGTCCGGAGACAGGGACCCAGCCCCGGCCCCTTCGAGAAGGCGACCGCGTCGATCGCGTCTCGGCCGTGTTCGGCCTCGGCGGTCGTCAGGACCGCGTCGACGACCTCGGGGATCGCCTCGGACATGTGTTCGGCGGCCTCGCGCGGGTGAATGCCGCCGCTATCGGGTTCGTACGGGTTCGATTCGATGAGAACGGCGTCGGTCTCGGCGTCGTACAGCGCGGCGCTCGCACACCACGCGGTCCCTTCGATGCCGAGAACGCGCATCCGGCGCGGCGTCAGGCCTCTTCGGCGTCCGCGTCGGCCTCGTCGCCGATCTTGTTGCGTTCGAGCATGTACTCCTGTTCGACATCGAGCGCGTCCTCGGCGGTGTCGTACACCTTCGCGTAGCCGACCGTCTTACGCATGCCGAACTTCGTGTCCAGCTCGTGGACGACGACCTCCTCGGAGGCCTTGTCCAGCTTGGCCGCGAGCGAGTCGCGGACCGAGAGGCGAGAGGGCGTCGCCTCCTCGTGGGTCGTCTCGAATCGGATATCCGTGCGGTGCAACATCGGGTTCTCCTCCTCGGAGATGATATCGACGTCCATGGTTCAGTTAGGCGTATATCCCCTCGAAAGCTGTAAAAGGATTTCGAAGCGGGGGTGCCGTCGATTCCGCTCGCTCGTCCGTCTCGCGCCGACGTTATCGACCGCCGTCGGGCGTGACCCCGAGCGCATCGTAGGCCGCCGCGACGTCGCCGTTGAGCGCCTCGAACAGCTCTCGCGCCTCTGCGCGGGACTCGGGCGTCACAGGGACGCGGACCATTCCCTCGCCCGGCTGGCCGTAGACGACGCTCGCGCCGTCGGGCGCCGCGAGGATAGCCGGCAGGGCGGCCAGGTCCTCCTCGCCCGTCACCTCGATGATGACCGGTTCGGCCGCGGAGAGCGCCTCGTTGAGCGCCGCGAGCAGCTCCGCCGACAGCGAGGCGGCGGGGTTCTCGACGCTCACGCGGCGATCGTCCGCGGCCGCGAGAGCGGACTCGATCTCCGCGTCGACCGCCTCGCGCTCGGTCTTTCCGTCGATCAGCGCGACGTGGGGAACGCGGCCCGCCTCCCGTAAGTGGTACGTGACCACGTCGCCGACCGCGATGATCGGGGCGTCTGGGGCGACCCGCTCGCCGCGGGTCTCCGCCGCCCCCGCGAGCAGCTCGTCGGCGTCGGTCGTTACCGGGCCGAGCGGGTCCTTGAACGCGTCGCGCAGGGAATCGGGAAGCGTGAGCATTGATTCAAAATTGTGTCGGCTACGTCGGTGTCGCTATCGGACCTTCAGCGCGTACGAGCCGGCCTTGGTGACGTTCATCTCCTCGGCGATCTGGCTCTCCTCGGGCTTCGTGATGATGACGTAGCCCGCCCAGTCCTCCGTCAGCGACGACGACCCGCAGTGCTCGCAGGTCTGCGAGTCGGGGTCGTTGACGTGGTGGCACTCACGGCAGGCGAGGCGGTCCTCCGCCATCAGTCGGCCTCCTCACCAGTCTGCTCGCGGTGGAGCCGCTGCCCCTCTAGCCACTCGTGTTTCCCGAGCCCCGGCTGTTTCGCCGTGAGCCCGATCTTCGAGTCGCGGGGGTTCCGCTCGTCGATGCTCTTCGTCACGACACGGACCCGGACGGCGTCGTCGACGCCGAGGGTCTTGTCGGAGTCCGAGGAGGCGAGCTGCTGGTTCGCCCCGTCGAACGTGAGGTACTCGTCGGTGATCTGCGAGACGTGGAGCAGTCCGTCCACCGGACCGATCCCGACGAAGGCGCCGAACTCGACGGTCTCGACGACCGTCCCGTCGGCGACTTCCTGCATGTCGGGGTCGTAGGTCAGCGCGTCGAACTCGGCCTCGTAGTAGACGCCGGGTCGGTTGTGTAACACCGCGCCGTCGCCGATGTTGTGGACCTCGATGACGCTCACGACGCTGCCGACGTCCTCGTCCATTCGTCCTTCCAGTTTGTCTTGGAGCAGGGCTTTCACCCGCTCGTCGGTGACGTCCGCCAGGTGTTTCGGCGGCACCTCGACCGTATCCTTGAGTCGAACTCGTTTGTACATGTTCTTGGTTGTCCGCGTCCGCTAGGGTTCCGTTATCGCCAGTGCGTTCCGACCGCTTAAACCGATTACTGGTGCGCCCGCCTCCAGCACCCGGTTCGCCAGCGGTCGATCGTTGGTGACGACGCCGTCGACCCGGCCCTCGGTGACCAGCTCGACCAGCGCGTCGTCGGCGTACGATTCGTCCGTTTCCACCGTCTCCGCCCGCGTCGCAAGGTCCGAACCCACGCTCGCCGCGGTCGCTTCCTCGCCGTTCCCGCCCTGCAGTCGGTCGAGTTCCGACACGACCGCCGTCGGAACGACGGCTTCGTGGGCGCCGAGGAGCCGATCGAGCTCCTCGAACAGCCGTAGGTTCGCTTCGACCGGCGCCATCAGCGCGCTCGCGTCGAGCGCGACGACCGGGGCGCCGTCGGGGCCGTCTCGCGTGAGACCGTCGGCACGGGCGTCGCCGGTCACGTTACGAGAGCGTCCCGACGCCGATGAGTCGCCAGCGCGCACCGACGCGCCGGTTGATCGCGATCTGTGCGCCTTCTTCGGCGCAGACGGGCCGTTTGAGGCTCACCTCGCACTCGCCGTCGCGCGCGCTCGTCACCGCGCCGACCGTCGTCGCGGTTCCCACCGTAAGCATCAGGGGCTCGCCGGTGGATATCTCGTCGATGTCGCTCTCGCCGCTCTCGTCGTCCTCCTTGCCGACGACCCGGTCGAGGAGATCGACCTGCATCTCGAACTCGTTGCGGGTCGGCGGGAGCGTCCCCGGCTCGCCGGCGACCTGTCCGGCGAGCGCGTCGCCCTTCGTCAGGCTCGGGTCGAGCCCGGTTCCGACTCCGAGCAGCCCGCCCGGCCGAGCCGACTCCACGTCGTTGCTGCCGGCCTGCAGCGAACGCACCGTGGTTTCGAGGGGTCGCCACTCCGTCTGGCCCTCCTCGTCCACCTCGCGCCCCGGTCGGATCTCCAGCCCGTCGCCGACCGAGAGCTCGCCGCTGACGAGCGAGCCGCCCACCACGCCGCCCTTGAGGTCCGCCGCGGTCGCGCCCGGACGGTTGATGTCGAACGAGCGCGCCGCGTACATCCGGGCGTTCTCGCCGGGATCGCGGTCGGGCGTCGGAATCTCCGTCTCGATCGCGTCGATGAGCAGGTCGAGGTTGACCTCCTGTTGGGCCGAGACGGGGACGATCGGCGCGTCCTCCGCGACGGTGCCCTCGACGAACTCCTGGATCTGCTGGTAGTTGTCGACGGCGCGGTCGCGGTCGACGAGGTCGACCTTGTTCTGCGCGATGACGATGTTCTCGATCCCGATGAGATCGAGCGCCATCAGGTGCTCCTCCGTCTGCGCCTGCGGGACGTCCTCGGTCGCGCTCACGACCAGCACGGCCCCGTCCATGATCGAAGCGCCAGAGAGCATCGTCGCCATCAGCGTCTCGTGGCCCGGCGCGTCGACGAACGAGACCGTCCGGATCGGCTCGCTCTCGGAGCCGTCCTCGCACTCCTCGTCGACGGTGTAACACTCGGGCGCGTCGACGCCCGGACAGCGCCGGAGCGTCGCGTCCGCGTACCCCAGCCGGATCGAGATGCCGCGTTTCATTTCCTCGCTGTGCTGGTCGGTCCACGAGCCGGACAACGCCTGCACGAGCGTCGTCTTCCCGTGGTCGACGTGACCGACGAGACCGATGTTCACCTCCGGTTGTGTGTTGGCTTCAGTCACTGTTGGACCTCCTAACGGAGTAGTCTTACCCGAATTTCGCCCCGTGCGAGTGATAAAGTTGCTGTTATAGCCGCGAGAAGCGCGCACGCGAGCGCCGACGGATCCGCCAGTCGGAGGGCGGGAACCCAGCGGAGACGGCGACGATCACTTATAAACTAGTATGCGGTGCGGCGGCGCGCGCCTCCGAGCGGTCGCCGCCGGCGACCGCGAGGAGCGCGTGCGAGGGACGCGGCGACCGAAGGGAGCCGCGAGGCTGGGGAGGTGTGAGGTGCGGTTGCTGTACGGCCGGGGGGTGACAACTGTCGATTATACACAACGACGAG
>NZ_JARANT010000052.1 GCF_029889805.1 Halorubrum sp. Boch-26
ATCCTGCCCGTGCAGAAGCGGGCAAGGGTGAGGTTGTTCGCCTATTAAAGGAGGTCGTGAGCTGGGTTTAGACCGTCGTGAGACAGGTCGGCTGCTATCTATTGGGGGTGTCAAGGTACTTGACGTGAACGAACGTATAGTACGAGAGGAACTACGTTTGGTCGCCACTGGTGTACCGGTTGTTCGAGAGAGCACTGCCGGGTAGCCACGCGACACGGGGTAAGAGCTGAACGCATCTAAGCTCGAAACCCACATGGAAAAGAAGTACCATTGAGGTCACTCGTAGAAGACGAGTTCGATAGACTCGGGATGTACGCGCCGAGGCAACGAGGCGTTGAGTCCACGAGCACTAACAGACCGAAGCCACAATCATACGGCACTGACACCACACTCGGTTGAGTTCAGGCGGTAACTGGATCGCACATATACACGGTCAGCCGATCGAGAGATCGGAACCACCGACACAGGCGTCTCTCAGTACTCACAGCGAGTACAGAGCGGTTCGGTTCGATTCCGAGCGTCGGCGTGAAGGCGGCCAGAGCGGTGGGGGAACACCCGTACCCATTCCGAACACGGAAGTTAAGCCCACCAGCGTACCGGGAAGTACTGGAGTGAGCGATCCTCTGGGAACCGCGGTTCGCCGCCTACCCATTCATACGGGGCGATTGCCCCACACAATTTCATTTTTCGACGAGTAGCGCGAGCGGTCCGCAGAGTCGACGGTGGCGACCGCGGCAGTCGCGGTGCGACCGCTAGGCTTAAACGCTCGACAGCGGTACTTCCGATTGGCGCCAAGGTGGCAGAGTCTGGTCAGACGCAGCGGCCTGCAGAGCCGCCCAACGCCGGTTCAAATCCGGCCCTTGGCTCTCGTTTTTGACCGCCGAGCAGCGGTGCGGGCAGCCTCGTTGAGCGTCGTCAACGGTGAGTCTCACGGCGAACCGAAGCGCGGTCGCCGAGACGCTGTGGTGCGCGGCCCCGACCCGAACGTATAGGCGGATCGGTGCCTTCCGGGCCGATGTGGACGCTCCGACACGTCTCAGACGCGTCGACGGCTCGGGGGAACGCGCGTGTACGCGGACTACCGGTAGGTATCGGACGCGGAGGCGCGGCGATCGGGGTCTAACGTGAGCGACGGCGCGTCGTACGACCTCGACGCCGGGCCGGACCCGGCGGAGTACGCGGCGTCGACACCGGAACCCCCGTCCGAGACCGGTGGGCGCGTAGTCCATGCCGTCGGCATCGGGCCCGGGAATCCCGAGTACCTCGTCCCGCGGGCCGAGCAGGCGCTTCGGGCGGCCGACGTTGCCGTCGGCTTCGAGACCGTCGTCGACCTCGTTCGCGGTCGTACCGACGCCGACTGGTTGGCGTGTGGCTACTCCGACGAGGCGGCCACGCTGGAGACGTTCGCCGAGCGGGTCGCCGGCGGGGAGCGGGGGGTGGCGGTGCTGATGGGCGATCCGAACCACTCGGGTTACCAGTTCGTCGGCAAGGTCGAGCGCGTCCTCGACGAGGCGGCGGACGATTCCGTCGGTCTCCGCATCGTTCCGGGGGTCTCTTCGCTGCAGGTCGCGGCGAGCCGGGCCCGGACGCCGATGGAGGGCGCGACGTTCGTCACGCTCCACAAGAGCGGCGGCCTCGGTGACGACCTCGCTCGGCTCCGCCGAGACGCCGGCGATCGACACCTGCTCGTGCTTCCTCGTCCGTTCGACTGGATGCCCGGTGACATCGCTCGCGATCTACTCGACCACGGATGCGACCGATCCGACGGCGCGCTCGTCTGCGAGCGGCTCACTCGCGACGACGAGGCGATCACTCGGACGACCGTCGGCGAGCTCGCACGTCACGCCGGCGGCACCGAGCGGTCGGACACGCCGTTTTCGGACCTGTCCGTGCTGGTCGTTCGTCGGTAGCGACATGACGGAGCGATGGAGCGGTTCGACCGTTCCGATGGCTCGGCTTAGTAACCGTTATACACCGGGTGGCCAATGCTAAAATCATGCAACGACGCGCTGTGGCCGTGTACGTCGCGCTCTTCGTGCTGATCGCGGGTGGAGCGGGTGTCCTCACCGCGACGGCCGATAGCCCGGAGATCGGCTTCGACAACCCTGACTTCGAGGTCTCACAGGGAGACACGATCGAGGTCGACGGCGAGGAGTATGTCGTCGCCGGGATAGCTGAGGTCGAGGAGGGCGGCGGCGGTCACGGTGGCGGTGGTGCCTCGACGTCGATCGTCGCTACGATCGAGCGCGAGATGACGGTGGAACAGTCCGAGGCGTGGGCGAACGAGTCGACCGTCCAAGTCGGCGATCAGGAGTGGCGCGTGGAGATCACGGGCGAGACGCCGAGCGAGTTCACGCTCGTCGAGGTACTCGACCGACAGGCGATCCTCGAGAACGACCCCCAGGCCGACAACGAGACCGTCCCGCGGGACGACGGCGAGTACGTCGTCGTCACCGAGGACGGCGAGTCGACGCTCGTCCCGGCCGAGGAGTACTTCCCGGCCCCCGAGGAGCGGGCGTACGCCACCGGCGACGACTTCGAGTACGGCGACCGCACCGTGACCGTCGACGATGTCACGGCGGACCAGGCGGTGGTCGTCTGGGAGGCGACGGAGACCGAGAGCATCGAGATAGAGCAGCACTCGAGGGTCACGATCGGCGAGACGGAGTTCGTCGCGCACTTCTCCGACGCCTCGACGCTGACGTTGTCGAGTGATATCGAGGGATATGAGGCGCAGGTCACACAGATAGACCAGTTCCAGCAGTACAACGGCGGGTTGACACGCGTGCTGGTTCTCGCGTTCCTCTCCTCGCTGCTCCTGCTCGGGGCGGCGTTCATCCCCTCGCGGTACTAATCTCGTCTCGCCGCCCCTTCTCGCCGCATCGGTTCGTCTTCCTCCGCCAACAGACTCGGACGCCGACCGATACGATATAAACGCCGCGCCCGTTGTGCGAGGCATGACCTCGACCACCGAGAAGGTCCGACAGCTCGCCCCGCATTGGGCCGCAATGTTCCTCCTGATGGTCGCCGTGCTCGCGCTCGTCGAACAGGTCGTCGGGGCGATCGGACTCGTCCCTTCGGTGGGACTGGTGGTCGCCGTCGGGATTGGCTACCCGTACGTCGTCAGGGCACTCGGAATCGCGCCGCCGGTCTGGCGGCGCCCCTGAACCGCTTCGCGGGGGAACGCTCGCCGATGGTCGCCGCTCTCCCGCTCGCTCGCTGTCGCCCGAGACGCACAGTGATAACACCGGTGTCAGTCGATCACCCGCCGGTCCCTTTCGTTTTTATACGTACTCGTCTCGTACGACCGGTATGAGCGACGAAAACGCGGCTCCGGTCACCACGGAGCTTCCGGACGCACCGTTCCACACCAGCGGCACCGACCACATCACGGTCTGGGGGAGCAACGAGGCCGACACGATCGCCTTCTACCGCGACCTGCTCGGGATGCCCCTCGTCCTCCGCCAGCCGAACCTCGACGACCCGTCCCAGACGCACCTGTTCTTCGATACGGGGGACGGTCGCATTCTGACGTTCTTCGTGAGCGACGACCGCGCCTCGGCCCGCGGCCAGCGCGCCGGGACCGGTGCGGTCCATCACCTCTGTTTCAGCGTCGAGCCCGACGAGTACGAGGACATCATGGCGGCGTTAGAGGAGGCCGGCAAGGGGTACAACGTGTTCGACCGGGGGATCTTCCACTCCATTTACACGCAGGACAACAACGGGCTCGTCATCGAGCTCTCCGCCGATAAGTACGAGATCCCCGACGACCGCAAGGGCGAGGTGCTCGCGACAGCCCAGCGCCTCCGTGAGGAGGACGGCGCCGACTTCGCGCAGGATCGACACATGAAGGGCGCCTTGGAGGACCTCGGCCTCCCGGTGACAAAGCACGACCTGCCCGACGCAGACGCGGGCGTCGGCGTATGAGCGGCCGGACGCCTCACACCGGCGACGACCCGCACGTCGACGAGGAGCTGGTGACGGCTGGGGCTCCAGTCGCGGACGCCGACGCCGCGATCGTCCTCGTTCACGGCCGCGGCGCGACCGCGCGGAGCATCGTCGGCTTCGGCGAGGAGGTCGCGGGCGACGGCGACGTCGCGCTCCTCGCCCCGCAGGCGGCGGCGAACACCTGGTACCCGAACTCCTTCCTCGCGCCCGTCGCGGACAACGAGCCCGGCCGGCGCTCCGGGCTCCGCGCCGTCGGCCGCGCGGTCGAGGCGACGACGGACGCCGGGATCCCGACTGAGCGCGTCCTCGTCGCCGGCTTCTCGCAGGGCGCCTGCCTCGCGAGCGAGTTCGTCGCGCGGAACCCGGCCCGATACGGCGGGCTCGCGGTCCTGAGCGGCGGGCTGATCGGCGAGTCGATCGACGTCGACGACTACGTCTCCCACGCGGCGGCCGTGGTCGACGGGGACGCCGCCGAGTCGCTCGGCGGGACCCCGGCGTTACTCGGCTGCAGCGACGTCGACCCGCACATCCCGGAAGAGCGCGTCCACGAGACGACCGCGGTGTTGGAGGCGTTGGGCGCGGACGTCGACGAGCGGATCTACGAGGGGATGGGCCACGGGATCAACGAAGAGGAGGCAGACGCCGTCGCCGCGCTGGTAGCGGACCTGACGTAGGCCGCGGTCGTCCGCGACCCGCCGTATCTTTCGTCCCGCTCGTCACGCCAGCCAGTCGTCCGGCTTCGTGTCGTAGTCGACCTCGTCGGCTTCGATCCGCTCGCGGATCGCCGGGTCGAGGTCGTGTTCGGTCACCTCGCCGCCGTCGTACTGGAACCGTATCCCGACCTCCTCGCCCTCCGGCTCCGCCCCGCGACGCTTCGCCCGCCGGATCGCCTCGTCGGAGTACTCGACGCGGATCGTCGCGAGATTGACGGGGCGGCCCCACAGCTCGAAGACGCGTTTGAGCGTCTCCGTCGCCGCCTCCTCGTCGAGTGCGACCCCGTTGAACCGGTGGCCTAAGAGGAGCTCGCCGCGGTTCCGGAAGTTGCCGTCGAGCACGACGACCGTCGGCTTCCCGAAGTTCGTGAACTGCAGGAGGAGCTTTCGGCGGACGTCGTCGGCGTCGACGCTGGCGACCCGGTGCTCCTCGGCCGCCCGGCTGTACTCGTAGGTGAAGTAGTTCCCCTCCCGGACGAACTCGTCGGTGAGGAACGCGTCGATGAACGTCACGTCGTTGTGGCTCTCGCGCACCTCTAACATCCGGTCCCAGCCGGCGGTCCGGTCGACGTCGGCGAGCGCCTCGTCGACGGTCGCGTACCGATCGACGTCGAACATGTACCGGACGCGCTCTGCCAGCGTCTCCCGCGAGACGTTGCGCAGCGCCCCGCGGTGTTCCGGCCGCGAGAGCACGTAGTGGCGCTCCGCGAGCCCCTCGCGGGTGAGCAGCTTCCAGGGGTACCGCTCGATATCGGGGCCGGCGTCGGGATCGATATCGCCGACCTCGCCGGCGTCGGACTCGGCCCGCTCCTCGCTCCGCGCCGAGAGCGCCCGGTCGACGGCCTCGGCGTCGACCCGCGGGTCGCCGTCGGCGGCGAGGTCGGCCAGCTCGTCGAGCGTCGCCGGGCCCGCCCCGGCGATCGCGGGGTGTGGCTCCAGCGCCTCGGCGACCTCGTTGAGGTCGATCCGCGAGTGGAAGCTTTCCGCGGTCACCCCGTCAACCCGGAGCAGTCGGTCGATCACGTCGCGGCGGGCGGCCCGAAACTCCACGTGCGTCCACAGCTCGAAGCCGAGCTTGTAGGGGTTGAGTCCGGGCGATCCGAGCACCCGCGCCATGTGGTCGGCGTACGTGAGGAACTCGTCGGGGCCGGCAAACCCCTCGCCGCCCATCATAACCGATTCCCAATACGTGGCCCATCCCTCGTTGAGCACCTTCGTCGACTTCTGGCCCGCGAAGTAGTACGCCTCCTCGCGGATCGCGTCGATGACGGTCGTCTCCCACGGCTCGCGGTCGACCGCCTTGCCGCTCTCGGGGTCGTACCGCTTGCCGTGGTCGCGCAGGAACGCGAGCACGTCCGGGCGCGGCTCCTCAGGCTCGACGCCCTCGCCGTGCGCGTCGAGCCACTCGTCGTCGAACACGTCCCGGCGCACCTCCTCGGAGAGGTCGAGCTCGGCGATCCGCTCCTCGACCGCCGCCAGCGGGTCCTCGTCGGGGTCGTTCACGTCCTCGGCGACGCCCGGCTCCTCGACCGATCGGGCGGCGTCGACCGGGCTGTGCTGGTCGATCGTGTCCTCTAACGCCGTCACGGCGTCGACGAGGCGCTCGACTTCGTCCCGGTCGACCTCCGGGCGGTCGGCGATCGCCGCGATCCGGTCGGCGTTGCGCTCCAGCCGCGCCGCGGCGTTCGGCCCGCCCTCGCCGCGGTCGGCGTACAACCCGAACCAGCCGTTGTTCGCGAAGAAGTCGGCGTGCGCCTCGACGTGGGTGATGACGGCCTTCTGGTCGGCGGCCGCGTTCGACTCCTGCAGGAACGCGTGGCTCGGATCGTCGTTGTTGACGATCTCGAACGCCTTTCCGAGCCCGTGGCGGTCCTTCTTCCGCTGTCGCTCGTAGTTCATCCCCCAGCGCCAGTGCGGGTAGCGCCGCTGGAAGCCGCCGTACGCGATCAGCTCGTTCATCTCGTCGTGACCGACCACCCAGTACCGGACTGGGTACGGATCCAACCCGAGCCGCTCCGCGAGTTCGCGGGCCTCCGCGGCGGGCTCGTCGAGGGACGCCGCTTCGCGTTTCGCCTCGACGCGCTCGTCTCTCATCGGCGCTCACCTCCTCGGCCGGCGGTCGCGCCCCGGTCGACCGTCGCGTCGTCCGACGACTCGGTGCTGAGGATCTCGTAGATGGCGTCGGTGACGTCGTCCGGTTCCGACACGCGCGCGACCGCGACGTTGTCGGTGTTGCCGAGGGCGTTCTCCACCTCGTCGGCGTGGCGCGCGTTCGGCGCGGCGCCGCCGGGCTGCGTCTCCACGTACGCGTGGAGGTTCGCGTCGATCGACTCCATCAGCGGGATCACCGAGTCGGTCGTGTCGCTGCCGGAGTTCTCCGAGTCCCCGGCCGCGAACACGTAACGGTTCCACTCGCTGTACGGGTACTCCGCTAATATCTCCTCGACGAGCTCGTAGGCGCTGGAGATCCGGGTCCCGCCGCCGGACTGAATTCCGAAGAACTCCTCGCGGTCGACCTCCCACGCCTCCGCGTCGTGGACCACGTACCGGAACTCCGCGGCGTCGTACTTACCCGTCAGGTACCAGTCTATCGGGGTGAACACGCGCTCGACCAGCTCGCGTTTCGTCTCGCGCATCGAGCCCGACGCGTCGCGCACGTTGACGACGACGACGTTGCGCTCGCGCTTCTCGATCACCTCCGGGTGCCGGAACCGCTCGTCTTCCCGGCGGAAGGGGACACTGTCGAGGCCCTCCCGACGGATCCGATGACTCACCGGATCGCGGTCCACCTCGTCGTCGAGCGCGTCGAAGCTCTCCCAGCGATCGAGCGCCGTCACAGGCTCGTCGCGCACCTCGACGAGGGTCGCCGCGGCGTCGGCGATCCACGCCCGCGAGACGGGGATCCCTTGCTCGCGCGCCCACGCGAAGGCGTCGTCCACGTCGGCGCCGGCGACGCGGAGCCCCTCGCGGACGTACTCCTCGTCGAAGTCGGTCGCGAGGTGGCGCTTCAGCCCGCGCTTGAAGAACTCGTCGACGTCGAGGGTGCCGCGCGGGCCGGCGCGCGCGGTGTCGGTGAAGTCGCCCTCCACCTCCTCGACGACGCGCTTCCCCTTCGGTTCGAGATCGAGCCCGAGCTCCTCGTCGAGCTCGCGCGCGAACTCCTCGGGGTCCATCTCGTAGTACTCGTGCTCGCCGCCCTCCTCGCCCGGGTCGCCCTCCTCGTCGCCGTTGTCCGGATCGGGGTCGACCGGCTGGCCGGGCTGGGGCTGGCCGTCTCCCCCCTGCCCGACGCCGCCGGCCTCCCGCTTGTCGTACTCGAACTCGGGGAGGTCGACGATCTTCACGGGGATCTTGACCCGATCGGGGCCGGAGCGCCCGAGGTCGCCGTGGCTGATGAACTCCGCGAGGTCCTCGCGGCGCTGCTCGCCGACCTCGCGGAAGCGCTCGCGGTCGTCGGTCAGTCCCACGAGACGCCACCTCCGTTCCCGCCGCTGCGGTCGCGGCCGCTCCGGCGGCTCGCGTCGTCCCCCTCGTCCGCGGCGAGGTCGGCCCACTCGTCGCGGGCGTCGCGCATCACGGCGCGGCTGGTCAGCTCGGCCGACGCGGGGCTGTACCCCCGGTCGACGAGCCGGTCTATCGTCGCCGACTTCACTCGTTCCGTCTCGGTGTCGGTCGGCGGGTCGGCCCACTCGGTCGGGTCGAGCTCCGGGAAGCGCCGCTTCACGTCGGCCAGATCGTTCGCGTCCAGCACCTCCCGCAGCTCGGGAATCTCGGCGAGTTCGACGTCGTCGACGCTGAACTCGTCGCCGCGGTTCCGCCAGGCGTATCGGGTGAGCGCCCGGATCACGCGCTGCCTGCGGAACTCGGCGACCTCCCGGGTCGGGTCGGTGCCGTAGTAGTCGTCCTCGTCGAACCGCCCGAGCGTCTCCGTCTCGAACACCTTCATCGCGAGGGCGTCGGGCTCCTCGGGACCTCGCTCCGTCTCCACCGGCTCGTCGGCGTCCCACGCGTACACGTGCTCGACGTACTCCGCGACCGTCTCCTCGGCGACGGTCGCCTCCGCGAGCGCGGCGTCGATCACGTCCTCGCGCTGGCGCTCGCGGACGCGCTCGACGACCGGCGCCTTCCGGCTCTCGAACTCCGCGACCTCCGAGCGGGAGAACAGCGGCGCCGCCGAGAGCCCGTCGGCCATCGCGTCGAGCACGTCCGTCGGCGCGACGACGCGCTCGACCGCCAGCTCCGGATGGCTCCGGTCGGCGTCCGCCCCCAGCAGGTCGGCGACGACGTCGCGGGTGTACGTCACCGGGATCCCGTTGCGGCCGTCCCTCCCGCCGAAGTCGACGTCGTCGATCGCGATCCGCTCGTCGTCTCCCGCTCCGGTCTCGCGCCTGATATCTCCGGTCTCGTACAGCTTCGCCTTCTCGATAAGTCCGAAATCGGCCGGGAGGTCCTCCGTGTCGAGCCGCGTGACGACCGCGTACAGCGCCGCCGCGCCCACGGCGTGGGGCGCGAGCTCGCGCTCGGTGACTGTCCCGTCGTCGCCGCGGACGTCGATCGTCAGGGCCGCGGCGCCGGGCTCGTCGCCCGGGTCGCGCTCGGGGTCGTCGCCGAGGTCCGTCGACGGATCCCCCTCGTTCCCGTCGTCGACGCCGTCGACGGTCGGCACGCCGCGGACGCCGCCGACCTCGCGGCGCAGCAGCTCCGCCTCCAGGAGCCGGTTCGTCAGGTACCGGAACTCGTGGCGGGTGAGCCGCCGCTTCAGCGCCTTCAGGGGGTCGGCGCCCTCGCGGTCCGCGTGGCGGTCGAGCTCCGCGTCGAGGTCGGGGTTCGAGATGACGATCAGCTGCGTGTCGAGGTCCATCCCGATCCCCTTGTCGAGCTTCACCCGTCGCTCGTCGGGGACGTTGAGCAGCCGCCGGAGCAGGTCCGCGTGCTGGCTGGCGTCCTCGACGACGGTGGCGACCCCGTTCCCCTGCGAGAGCACGCCGTCGTAGCTGAACGCCTGCGGGTTCTTCCGGCCGCGCGAGTCGAGCTCGCGGAGCATGCCGCCCATCCACGAGCCGACGAGCCGCTCTTTCGGCGTGCCGTCGTCCTCGGCGTGGAGCACGCCGATCCCCTCGCCGACGTCGACGACGTAGCTCGTCACGTGGAGGTGGTCGCGGTCGGTGATCGCCGAGAACAGGTCCCGGCGCCCCTCGTCGCGGTACACCGACTCCAAGCGGTCGTACGCCTCGCGGCTGAACGGGTCGAGGTCGACGTCGGCCGCGATCGGGTAGGCGTCGTCGTCGACGGCCTCGGCGATCGACTCCCTGATGTCCTCGGGGAACACCGAGAGGGGGTGCGCCTGCACCGGGCTACGGTACCACGCCGACGCGTCGCCGCCGTCGCCGTACGAGAGCGACGCGGCACCTCCCGGACCGCCGACCCCGCCCCCGGCGCCGGTGACGTTCCACTCGACGGTGTAGCGGCGCCCGGCCTCGGTCTTCGAGAACTCGCGGAGGCCGTTCACGAGGCACCGCTTGAACTCCGACTTCCCGGTCGCGGTGGGGCCGTCGATCCAGACGATGGTCTCGTCGTTGCCGCGGCCCGCCGCGGCGGCCCGGAGGTCGTCGACGAACGCGTTGAGCGCGGCGGTGTTGCCGAGGACGGCGTGCTCGCCGTCGTTGAACGGGTCGTCGAAGAAGCGGTACCGCTCCAGCCGCTCGCCGCGCTCGCGGACCTCGCGGGTGCCCTCCGACTCGATCGCCGCGAGCACGTAGCGGGCCCCGGAGGCGGCGGCGACGGGATTCTCCAGGACGCGGTCGACGTACTCGTCGAGGCTCATCGGCGGGTCGTACGCGCCTCGCAGCGTCTCGTCGGCCGCTCGGACGAACCCCTCGCCGTCGGATCGGTCGCGTTCGTTCATCTCAACTCCCGCCGTCCTCGATCTCCGAACGGGCGACGGCAGCGCCCGCGTACTCCAGCACTTCCGCCGCGCCGTCCTCGGAGTAGCCCCGATCGACTAAGGCGTCGACCCAGGCGCTGCGCTCCTCGTCGTCGAGGTCGGTCGCCGAGACCAGCGCGGAGAAGTTGATGTTGTGCTTCTTGTCCTCCCACAGCTTGCGCTCCAGGGCGCGCCGGAGGCGGTCGTTCTCTTGCGGGTCGAAGCCGCGCCCCTCGCGGGCGCGCCGCGACACCCAGTTCGACACCTCCTGCCGGAAGTCGTCCTTCCGGTCCGAGGGGATGTCGAGCTGCTCTTCGACCGCGCGCATGAACGTCTCGTCGGGCTCCGTCTCGCGGCCGGTGAGCTCGTCGTCGACGGTGGCGTCGTCGATGTACGCCATCACGTGGTCCATGTACTTCTCGCCCTGCCGGCGGAGCTCGTCGACGTCGTACGCCAGCGCGTGCCGGACGTCCTCGATCGCGCGCTCGCGGTACTCCTCGCGGACGGTCTCTAAGAGGCGCTCGTAGCGGTCGAGATCCTCGGCGGCGATGGAGCCGTGCCCGCCGAGGTTCGCCTCGAAGTGGTCGAAGACGGACAGCGGCGAGAGGTATCCTCGTTCGCGGTGGGTGGCGTCCATGATCGCCTCGGCGATCTCGTCGCCGATGAACCGGGCGGAGACGCCGTCCATCCCCTCGCTCACGTCGGCCTCCTCGGCGGCGTCCTCGCGGAGCTTCCGGCGGTCAATCTCCTCGTCCTCCAGCTCGCCGTTGTACACCTTCGCCTTGTCGAGGAGGCCCACCGTCTCGTCGGTGGGCTCCTCTAATCGGGTGAGCACGCCGAAGAGGCCGGCCATCTCCAGCGCGTGCGGCTCGACGTGGACGTTGGGCACGTCGGCGTTGGCGAGCATCTTCTCGTAGATCTTCGCCTCGCTGTCGTACTCCAGCACGTAGGGGTAGTCGATCCGCTTGGTGCGGTCGTTGAACGCCTCCATCTTCTCGTCGCCCGTCTTCTCGCGGTACTCCGGCATGTTCGTCCGGCCGACGATCACCTGGTCGATGTCGATCCGGGGGTTGTTCTTCGGCTTGATCGTCGACTCCTGTGAGGCGTGGAGGAAGTCGTAGAGGAACTCCCGCTGCAGCTTGAGCAGCTCCTCGCCGGAGAACAGCCCGCGGTTGGCGTTACAGAACGCCCCGGCGTAGTCGAACGCCCGCGGGTCTGACTCGCCGTAGACGGCCAGCTTCGCGTAGTTGACGTCGCCGGTGAGCTCCGTCTCGTCCTGGTTCTTCTTGTCCTTGGGCTCGAACGTCTCGATGCACTCCCGTCGGTTCTCGTCGGCGACGAGGCGGACGACCTCGACGTGTTCGTCGAGCACGCGCCGGAGGTCGTCGTCGTAGTGTGCGAGCAGTTCGTTCAGGTAGAACTCCGAGGCCGGGTCCGGATGCTGATCGTTCCGGAGGGTGTACGGGGCGTCGAGCCGCTCGTTGATCTCGTCGATCACTGCCTCGCGCTGCGGGCGCGGGAGGAGCACGAGCGGGTCCTGGTTCATCGGCGAACGCACCGCGTCGTCGCCCGGGTCCTGGTCGTCGATCACCGAACAGAGGTCGACCCACCGGAAGGTGTACATCCGACCGGCCCCCTCGAGCGTGTACGCCTCGAAGTACCGCCGCGCGAGCCAGTCGAAGTGCGACTTCCCGGAGCCCACGGGACCGAGCAGCAGCTTGATCCGCTTTTCGGGGCCGAGACCCCGAGCGCCGGACTTCACCTTGTTGACGAACTCGTGGATCGCCTCGTGGACCTCGCGGCCGTAGAAGACGTTCTCGCCGTCGTGGAGCGGGTCGTCGGCGGCGAGCGAGTACTCGACCACGCCGCGTTCCTCGTCGTACCGCGTGCCGTAGTGGTCGAACATGTCGGCGACGCGCTGGTGCGCGTTCCGTGCGATGCGCGGCTCCTCGTACAGCGCGTCGAGATACCAGTCGAACGAGCGGGGCTCCCGGAGGTCGTCCGGGACGTTCGTCCGGTACTCCTCGCTGAGCCGTTCGAGCGTGTGTCGTTCTGGCATTGTATCACGTCTCTCGGACGGGCGAGGGGCCTCGCGGCCGGACCGTGAGTCCGGCTTCGGCCGGCGGTCACGACCCGGCCGTCGGGCCGGCCGCGCCGCGCGGACGCGCGGCTCTCCGTGCCGGAACGGCGGCTCATCGAGCCGCGAACGCTGCTGCCGTCGAGGGGGACCCGCCACGGGTCACCGTTTCGCCCGTAACCGAGGCTATATGTATGAGGGGGATTCACACGGTTAACTGTGTCGGCAGTTCGCACGTGACACGCACCTAGGGACCCGCCCGCGGCTTGCGGTTTTCGCGTCCGCGAGGCGGCCGGAATCGGCACGCAGCGGAGATAAAACGCGGGTGTAGGCGGTCGGAGGCCGAATCGAGGTCGCGGTCGGAGACTGAATCGAGGTCGCGGCCGAAGGCCGGTCGCGGTCCGACCGATGTCAGAACCGACCCGGTCGGGAACCGGAAACGTCGCCCCCGGTGCGCAGCCTTTTGCCGGTCGCCGTCTCACGCCCGGTGTGACGTTTAGTATCTGCGTTCGCGAGCGCTACACCGACGACGACGGCGACGACCAGGTCCGCTACGGCGTGGCGGTGACCACCCGGCTGCCGGGGGTCGGCACGCTGTGTCCGTTCGCGTCGGCGGACGGCGCGGTGGCGACGCAGTCGCTCGTCAACGTCGAACTCGGGCGGAAGGGGATCGAGTACCTCGGCGACGGGCTCGCGGTCGACGACGCGTTAGAGGCCCTTCTGAACGCCGACGAGGGGAAACCGGAGCGCCAACTCCACGGCGTCGACGCCGACGGGACCTTCGCGTTCTCGGGCGACGAGTGTCGCGACTGGTACGGTCACGTCGAGGGCGAGAACTACACCGTCGCCGGCAACCTCCTGACGGGCGAGGACGTGATCGACGACACGGCGGCCGCCTACGAGTCCGCCGCCCACGGCGCCGCTCCGCTCGCGGAGCGGCTGGTCGACGCGCTCGCGGCGGGCCACGCCGCCGGCGGTGACAAGCGGGAGGACCTGGAGGTCCAGTCCGCGGCCCTCCTCGTCCGGAACACCGAGGCGGAGGTCGACGACCCGTACTACAACGACCTCCGCGTCGACGCCAGCGAGACGCCGGTCGTCGACCTCCGCGAGACGTACGAGACGGCGAAGCGCGGCTACGAGACGGTGCTAGAGAAGTACGCCGACGAGATGGACGGCGGAAACGGAAGCGGGAGCGACGAAGGAGACGGAAGCGAGCGCGGCGAGGGGAACGGAAGCGGGAGCGACGAAGGGGACGGAAGCGAGCGCGGCGAGGGGGACGGAAGCGGGAGCGACGAGGGGGACAAAAGCGAGCGCAACGAAGGGGACGGAAGCGAGAGCGACGAGCTGGACGACGAGTAACCCCCGGTTCTCACAGCGTCATCCGCGTCAGAATCGGCAGGTGATCGGAGGGGTACCGGCCGCGGTCGTCGCGGTCGGCGAGGGTGGCGAACGCCTCCACGTCGAACTCGGGCGAGACGAGCGCGTGGTCGATCCGCCGGCCGTCGATCAGCCGCGCGAAATCGGTGAGGCTGGTGTGCGGGCCGTGTCTGAGGTCGGCGGCCGCGGCCGCGTCCCGGAGGCGGAGTCGGTCGTCGCCCGTCTCGTTCGGACCGCTCGACCCCGTCTCCGGGTCGTCACCGAGAAGGATCCGATACGGGTCAGACCCCGGCGTGCAGTTGAGGTCGCCGACGAGCGCGATCGGAACTGACTCGGCGGGTTCGCCCGCGTCGCTTTCGGCCATCCCCGGGAGTCGCTCGCGGAGCAGCCGCGCGGATTCGCGTCGGGCGTGCGCGCTGACGTGGTCGAAGTGCGTGTTGACGACGAGGAGTTCCGTGGCCGCGTCCCCGTCGACGGCGCGGACACGCGCCCACGTCGCGATCCGCGGATAGGCGGCGTCCCAGCCGATAGACTGCCGATCCGGCGTCTCGGAGAGCCAGAACGTGTCGTCGTCGACGACCTCCCAGCGGTCGGCTCGGACCGCGATCGGACACCCCTCGCCCTCGCTGTCGGTCCCCCGTCCGCGTCCGACGAACTCGTAGCTCGGGAGTCGCTCGCGGAGATCGCGGCGCTGGTCGGGTAGCGGCTCTTGAAATGCGGCGACGTCCGGGCGGTGGAAGCGGACGAGCCGCGCGACCGCGTCGCGGCGGTCGTGCCAGGCGTCGTGGTGATCGCCGCGGTTGGCGTAGCGGACGTTGTAGCTCAGCACCCGAATCGCGGTCATTACCGTGGGGGTCGCGGGCGAGGCGATTAAAAGACGCGGAGCGATCGCGACTGAGACGGATTCGGCCTTCACGGGTGTCGCGTTAACGCTCCAGACGCTCGTTTATAAGTGATCGATCGTCGATCGACCGTGACCACGTCCGAAGCCCCAGCCGCTCGGCTATACATCGCGCCTGCGGTGACCACCAAAGCCCCAGCCGCGAGGGCGGCGCACGCTCGCTGCGCTCCTCGTCACTCGCGTTGCTCGTTCCTGCGGTGCTTACGTCGCCTGCGCCGCCCTCGCGGCTGCCCCTTTGAGTCCCACCCGCACCGCGACCGCGCCTCACACCTCCCCAGCCTCGCCGCTCACGCCCTGTGGGCGTTCTCGGCGTCCCTCGCGCGGCGCTCCTCGTGGCCTCCCGGCCACTCGGAGGCACGCGCCACCGCACTCGTCTATTTATAAAAGGCGTCACGACCGCTCTCGCCATTTATAAACGAATCCCGCCCGTCTACGCCGAGAACTCGTACAGCTCGTCGCCGACGTGGTGGATGGATTCGACGACCTTTCCGCTGTCCCCGACCATCTCGTCGCCGTCGATCAGCGCTCGGCCGACCGCGAGCACCTTCTCGTGGGTCTCCTCGGCGATCACGACGAGGTCGCCCTCGCGGATCTCCGGATCGGCCTCGACGATTCCGGGCCGCATCACGTCGGCGCCGTCGGAGACGAACGAGATGGCGCCCGCGTCGACCGTCACGATCCCGGTCTTCGGCTCGTAATCGTTCGCGCCCCGAACGGTGAGGAACGGCTCGTCGTCGTCGACGTAGAAGACGGCCGGCTCGCCGTCGACTAAGACGAGTTCGTAGTTCGCGTCCACGAATTCGACGAACTCGAAGGTGTCCCCGTCGATGTCGACGCCGAGGTGGTCGGCGACCGCCTCGCGGATCGCCGCGATGTCGTCGCTCCGGAGGTGGTGCCGCGATTTCACTTCCATGAGCGTCCACTCGACCGCTCGGCCGATAAATGGTCCGTTCCGCGGCGTGGCGCGCCCTCCAACCCCCCGACATCGGGGCTCTCACGCGGTTGGACCGATCAAAACGGCCTTAAGCCACCTCTTCATATCGGTTCGTATGCTCAACCCGCTCATTGCGAACGTCGCGAACATGCCCGCGATCGTTCTCGGGGTGATTGCGACGCTGCTCGTCGTCTTCGTCAGCAGTCTGAAGGGGACTGGCTGGGATCCCACTACGGACATCTCCGACGAACTGCTCGAACGCCGCGCGTCCGCGGTGCCTGAGACCGACTTCCCCGAGCCCGGAAACCGCGCTCTCGGCGGCGGCGGTGGCGGCGGCGGCGCCGTTCCCGCCGGCGGCGCCGAGGGTGAGGAGGGCGAACTGGAGGACGGCAGCGCCGTCAGCGCCGGCCCCGCCGACGTAGAGGAGGTCGAGCACTTCGAGGTCGAGTTCGTCAAGCAGGGGGAGACGGTCGAGCTCTCTAACGACCAGCCGATCCTCGAACAGGGCGAAGACGAGGGGTGGGACCTCCCGTACGCCTGCCGACAGGGCCAGTGCGTCTCGTGTGCCGGTCACATCACGGACGGCCCCTCCGAGGACTTCGTCGAGCACGACAACCAGCAGATGCTCGAAGAGGCCGAGATCGACGACGGCTACACCCTGACCTGCGTGGCGTACCCCCGCGACTCCTTCAGCATCGAGACGGGCGAGGCGCCGTAGTCCGTCCGTCGAACCGCGATCGCCGCCCCGGACCGAGTACATCGCGTTCTCTCCCTCCTCTCCGCCCGCTCGCGACACCCTTTTTCCCGTCTCGGCCGAACGACCGGTATGTCCCTTCCCACGATCCTCGGCGGCGGCGCCGCCGTGCTCCTCGTCGCGGTCGCGGCCGCGCTCGTGTACCGCGACGCCGCGCGCGTCGGGGTCGACCTCGGCTCCCCGCCGCTGTGGGCCGCCCTCCTCGTCGTCACCTCCGGCGCCGCCCTGACCACCGCGCTGCTCGTCCCGGACGCGCCGCTCCCCGGCGTGCTCGTGTTGGCCGCGCTCGGGCCGCTCCTGTATCTCCTCGAACGCGACGACTCCATGCACGGCGACGACCCCGCCGACCCGACTCGCCTCCCGAGCGAGTCTGAGCGAGCGGACGACACCGAGGAGTGACCGACCCCGTAACTGCGATCGGTTTCTCCGGCCGGCTTCCGAGCGATCGACGATGACACAGTTCGTTTCGTTTCTTCGAGACGCTCGGAAACCGCAAGCTTCCATAGGCTCGGGTGCCAACGGTCAGCAATGAGCGACGAGAGCCTCGCGGACCGAGTCGAGGAGTGGATGGTCGGGCAGATGCCGATCATCCAGATGCACGGCGGCACGAGCGTCGTGCGCGAGGCGGACCCCGAGACCGGCGAGGTCGTCGTCGAGCTCGGCGGCACCTGCTCCGGCTGCGGTATCTCCAACATCACCGCCGACAACATCCGCCGCGACCTGATCATGGACTTCGACGAGGTGGAGAACGTGACGGTGCGATCCGCCTCCTCCGGCGACCAGGGCGCCTCCACTGTCGAGGGGGGTCGCGGCGGCGAGTTAAAACACGAGACCGAGTCCGCGAACCACTTCTGAGACGGCCTCGCGGTCGCGTTTCCTCGTTTACAACGCGTTCTCCAGCGCGGACGCGACGCTCCGCGCCTTCTCCGCCAGCGGCTCCGGAATGTCGCCCGCGGCGACCGACTCCCGCAGTTCGTCGTCGTCGAGGCGCTCGACCTGACCGTCCGGCCGCTTCACCACGTCGACGTGGAGATCCACGTAGCGGGCGGCCTCCGGGAACACCTCGACCGGGGTGCAGACGTTGACGTAGGTGCCCCGCACCGTCCCGTCGCGCCCGCGGTAGGTGGTCGGGTACCACCACCGGCCCTCCTTCAGGCTCGTCTCGGCGACGTCGCCCGCCTCGCGAGGAGAGCCGAGCCCGTCGTAGCTGCCGCCGCCGGTCATCTCGCGCTCGACCGTGACCGAGCCGTCGGCGTCGACCGCAGTCACCCGTCCCTCGCCGAGCGTTATCAGCCGGCCGTCGGGCTTGCCGTGTTCGAGCCGCAGCGCGTCGCCCTCCGCCGGCCCGAACGCGTCGGTCACGACCCCGAACGGGAACGCGGCGTCCGGCTCCGGATCGCAGAGCGCCTCCGCGAGGTCGACGCCGGCCGAGGCGGCCGCCGACCCCGCCTTCACCCGGTGGTGCCCCGGCATCGTCGCCGTCGCCTCGCGGCGCCGGTCGTCGAGCGTGAATCGGCTCTCGCGGCCGAACCACACCCAGGCGCCCGCGTTCGGCGACGCGATCGGCTCGTCGCGGACGAGCCCCGAATCGTCGAGAACCCCGACCCCGCCGGCCGCGTCGACGGCGTCGTCGAGCCCCTCCGCGGCCGCGACGGCGCGCTCCAACCCGGCTTCGAGCGCCTCGGTCCCGGCGTCGACCGCGGGGGGCTTCCAGAGCGCCCGCCACCCGTCCGGCGGCTCCAGCCCGAGCAGGTCGAGCATCCCCGCCAGCTCCCGGGCGGCCTCGTCGTTCCGGACGTCGACCCGAGTGCCCGACCCCGGTTCGCGCGCGACGAGCCCGCCGCCGACACGCCGCGACCCGCCCAGCTCGGGTCGGCGGTCCGCTTTCGGCGCCGCGGTGTCGGTGCCCCAATCGTCGA
>NZ_JARANT010000053.1 GCF_029889805.1 Halorubrum sp. Boch-26
GGCCTTGGTGAAAGCGGAGACGAACACGCAAAGAACGACGACGACCTCGACGACCGCGACGCCCTCGTCGGCGCCGGCGGTCGCGACGACGCCGTCGTCGTCGCTGTCGGTGTCATCCGCCTCGCCACCGCCCCCACTGTTCCGCGTCTCGGCCGCGAAGTCGGTGAGACCGGCGTCGTCGCTGTCGGACGCGCCCTCGTCGACTTCCGCTTTGGTGTCGTCGGCCTCGTTCCCGGACCCCCCGGCGAACGCGTCGAGCCCCGCCTGCCCGTCGTCGCCGACGGTCTCCTCGATGTCGTCGGTGGCCTGCTTCAGCTCCGCGAGCTGGCTGGCCATCTTCTTCTCGCGGCGCCGCGAGATCCAGAAGAACGCCTCGTCGCGGGTGTCCTCGGCCATCAGGACGACCACCTTCCCCTCGGCCTGCCGGCCGGTCCGACCCTTGCGCTGGATCGAGCGGATCGCGGTCGGGACGGGCTCGTAGAAGCAGACCAGATCGACCTCCGGAACGTCGAGGCCCTCCTCGGCGACCGACGTGGAGACGAGCACCTCGAAGTCGCCGGCTTTGAACTCGTCGAGGGTCTCCTGCTGCTGTTTCTGGCTCATCCCGTCGGAGCCCTGCTTATCGCCCTGTCCGACGAATTTCCGGACGTCGAAGCTCGCGGAGAGGAACTCCACGAGCGCCTCGGCGGTGTCTCGGGACTCGGTGAAGAGGATCGCGCGCTCGCCCTCGTTGATGCCGAGGGTTTCGGCCAAGAGGATCCGCGCCTTCGAGAACTTCGGGTGAAGCCCGTCGAACGACTCCGCCTTCCGCATCGCTTCTCGCACCTTCGGGTCCGCGACCATCCGCTGGCTCGCCTTCGAGGCGCCCGACGAGCGGGCGGCCTCGCGCTGGCGCTCGAAGTAGCGGCGGACGGACTCGACCGACTGGGTCTCGACCAGCTCGGTCGCGCGCCGGAGCTTCATCACCTCGGCGTGGGTACTCATCCCCTTGTACCCGTCCGACTGGTCGTTGTCCATCATCTTCTTCAGCTTCCCGCGCATCGCGTTGAGGTCCTTCTGCGAGAGGTCCGGGTTCGTCGTGTTCGTCACCCCGAGCGACTTCAGCTTCTCCAGCCGGTCGGTGATCACCTCGTTGAGCGCGTCGCGGATCTCGAGGACCTCGTCCGGGAGCGTGACCTGCTCCCACTGCACGTCGGTGTCGTGGGTGTACTCGTCGACGTCGGCGTCCGCCTCGGTCATCACCTCGACGTTCGAGAGCCCGAGGTTCTCGCAGACGGTCTCGATCTCCTCGGTGTCGCCGCCCGGCGAGGCCGACATTCCGGTGACGAGCGGATCGGCCGCGTCGGAGTGGTACCGCTCCGCGATGTAGACGTACGCGTAGTCGCCGGTCGCGCGGTGGCACTCGTCGAAGGTCAGGTGGGTCACGTCGCGCAGCGAGATCCGGTTGCCGACGAGGTCGTTCTCGACGACCTGCGGGGTCGCGATCACGATCCGGGCGTCGTTCCAGAGCGCGGCTCGGTCGTCCGGTTTCACGTCCCCGGTGAAGACGACGATCTCGTCGTCCGGGATCGAGAGCGCCTCGCGGTAGAAGTCGGCGTGCTGCTGGACGAGGGGCTTAGTGGGGGCTAAGAAGAGGGCCTTCCCGCCCGCCTCGTGGAGGCGCTCGGCGGTGACGAGCAGGCTGACCGTGGTCTTGCCGAGGCCGGTCGGGAGGCAGACGAGGGTGTGGTCGTCGGCCGCGGACGCCGCCAGCTGGAGCTGGTAGCGGCGCTCTTGAAGGAATTCGTCGACGAGCAGGGGTCTGTCGATGCCGGCGGCCTCGGTCGCCATCGGCGACGCTTCGCCGCCGTCGGCCTAAAGCCTTCGCGAAGCGGGGTGAAAGTTATCGCTCGACGGAGCGCTCCTCTCGGAGCTCCTCGGGTACGTCTTCGTCCACCAGCTCCGCCCACTCGGCGAGCCGGTCTCCGGATGGTGTTTGCGCGCTCATCAGGGGACGGATCTCAGTGGGACGTATTAACAGTTACCCCGATTCTACATGATTTAACATCAGTCCGGGACCCGTCGCGGTTCGCGGCCGGCGGCGCACGAGTTCTACTCCCTCGGCGACGGGGGCTGCTCCGGCAGCGACGACCTCGCCGCCCCTTCGACCGCGACTCGCACGCCTTTTACCGTTCACGCGCGTCCGGCCGGCATGAGCAAACTCGACGAGTTCCTCGCCGGCGAGCGGCTCGACGACGTCGTCTTCTACCTCAGCGACGCGTACCTCGACGACGACTCCCGGCTCCGCAACGTCGGCACCGAGACTGACGACGGCGTGCGGCTGATCCTCGACGGCGAGACCGGTCGGTCCGCGTTCGAAGCCGGGACGGGGACGGGCGCGATGGAGTTCGCGAAGACGGCGATGGGTGCCGAGGGCACGATCGACCGGGCGCTCGACGGCGGCGAGTGTCCCTTCGCCGAGGAAAATCCCGACGCCGACCACGACGTGCGGTTCGTCTTCGCGTTCGCGGAGGCGCAAAACGAAGAGGTCGGCGGGCTCTACGCCGAGGGCGACGTGGTCCACGCGTACGCCCACTGCACGTGCGGCGAGAGCTACTCGCACAAGTGGATCGTCGGCGACCGCGACGGCGACGGCGACTGAACCGACCGCGAAAACCCGCTAGCGACCTATTCCTGCTCGGGCGCGTCCTCCTCCGGCACCGATCCCTCGACGAGCGACTGGTCGGCGTACCGCTCCCGGAGGTCCTTCTTCGAGAACTTCCCGGTGGCGGTCTTCGGCACCTCGTCGATGAACTCCACCGCGTCCGGGACCCACCACTTCGGGTACTCCTCGCGGAGGCCGGCCTCGATGTCGTCGACGAGCGCCTCGCGATCGACGCCGTCGGCCGCGACGACGAACGCGACCGGTCGCTCCTGCCAGCGCTCGTGGGGGACGCCGACCACGGTCGCCTCGCTCACGCCGTCGTACGCCATGATCGCGTTCTCTAACTCGACGCTGGAGATCCACTCGCCGCCGGACTTGATCACGTCCTTCGTGCGGTCGACGAGCTGCATGTAGCCGTCCTCGTCGACGGTGACCACGTCGCCGGTCTTCAGCCAGCCGTCGACGAACTCCTCCTCGTTGGCCTCCGGGCGCTTGAAGTACTCCTTCGTCACCCACGGGCCGCGGATCCGGAGCTCACCGAAGTCCTCGCCGTTCCACGGCACCTCCTCGCCGTCCTCGTCGATGACCTCGAACTCTAAGCCGGGGGCGACGAGCCCCTGCTTCGAGCGCTTGTTCACCTGCGTGTCGTAGTCGGCGTCGCGCAGGTCGCTCTTGAGGTGCGAGACGGTTCCGATGGGCGACAGCTCCGTCATCCCCCACGCGTGGAGCACCTCGACGTCGCGCTCGTCGTACCACTCGATCAGCGCCTGCGGCGCGGCCGCGCCGCCGACGATCACGGTGTCGAGCGTCGAGAGGTCCACGTCGTTGCCCCCCTCGATGTACTCGCGGAGGCCGAGCCACACCGTCGGCACGCCCGCGGAGATCGTCACGCCCTCCTCCTCGATCAGCGCCGCGAGGTCCGCCGGGTCCGGCGACGGACCCGGGTAGACGTGCTTCGCGCCCGCGGCGGTCGCGGTGAACGGCATCCCCCACGCGTTAACGTGGAACATAGGTACGACTGGCATGATTACGTCGGAGTCCTCCATCGGGATCCCCTGCGGCGTCTGGGAGGCCATCGTGTGGCTCCACAGCATCGACTGGGTGTACTCGACGCCCTTCGGCTTCCCCGTCGTCCCGGAGGTGTAACAGAGGCCGGCGGGCTGGTCGCCGTCGAGGTCGGGCCAGTCGTAGTCGGTGGAGTGGCCCGCGATGAACTCCTCGTACGGGACGGCGTCGAGCTCGTCGATCTCGGCGGAGCCCATGGCGACGAAGTCGACGTCGGCGAACTCCTCGGCGCCCTCGGCCGCCGCGGCGAGCTTCGGGGCCAGCGACGGGTCGACGAAGACGATCTCGTCTTCGGCGTCGTCGACGATGTACTGGATGTGCTCGTCGGGCAGCAGGGGGTTGATCGTGTGGAGCTGCGCGCCGGTGTTCGGGACGCCGAAGTACGTCTCGAAG
Source organism: Halorubrum sp. Boch-26 (assembly GCF_029889805.1). GTDB lineage: Archaea > Halobacteriota > Halobacteria > Halobacteriales > Haloferacaceae > Halorubrum. The sequence goes on from NZ_JARANT010000053.1 coordinate 4,103, forward strand.
TGGCGGGTGTGGTTCCAGCAGAACGTCGCGACCCTGTCGCCGCGCTCGATCCCGTGCTCGTCTAAGGCGTTCGCGAGCCGCGCCGTGCGGTCGGCGTACTCGGCGTACGTGTGCCGCGTGCGCCCCTCGTGCGTCCGGGAGACGACCTCGGTGTCGGGGTACAGTTTCTCCGCGCGCCACAGGAACGGTCGCAGGGTCTGAGAGTGTCCACCGGGCATACCTCACACACCACGGCGTCGAGAACTATGAACATTTCCATGATTGATCGTGGAGGTTCGGCGGCGTGACAGACGCGTTCCGGGGCTCGACCGCTCGCTTATAAACAGCTGCTGACGGAGCGACGGTGAACACCACCAAAGCCCCTGCCGCGAGGCGCGAAGCGCCTCTGGCAGCCGGCGGCGGAGCCGCCGGCGACCTCGCACGGGCTGTTCGCGGCCCTTTGGGCCGCTCGCAGGGGCGCGCCGACCGCACACAATTCTTTTAAATACGTCCGCTATCCCCGGAACAGGCTCGCGTGCACCGGCGCGTGGTCCGGCTCGGGGCGCGCGGATTGGTCGCCCTCGCCGCCGTCGTCGGAGACCGCTCGACCCCCGACCCCGTCCGCGAGGAAGTCGCGGAGGGGCGGGCCGACGTGTTCGGGCTCGACGAGGAACGCGTCGTGGCCGTGATCGGAATCGATCACGTGGTGCGCGACCGGGGCGTCGCCGGCGCGGAACGCGTCGGCGAGCGACGACGACTGCTCGACGGTGAAGTGCCAGTCGGCGGTGAAGCTCAGCAGCAACGCCTCCCCCTCGAACGCCGCCAGCGCGTTGGCGTCGGTGCCGTGACCCGCCGAGAGGTCGTACTCGTCCATGGCGCGCGTGAGGTAGAGGTAGCTGTTGGCGTCGAAGCGCTCGCTGAACCCCTCGGCCTGGTAGTCGAGGTACGACTCCACTTCCCGGTACGGGAAGAACGCCGCCGTCGGCTCCGGCGGCAGCCCGAGGTCGCCCTCCTCGCGGGTCAGCGAGTCGCGGCCCGCGGAGCGGCGACCGAACTTCCGCTCCATCGACGCCTTCGAGAGGTACATGATGTGCCCGAGCTGGCGGGCTAAGGCGAGCCCCTCGTCGGGCGAGGGCCGGTCCTCGCCGTAGTAGTCGCCGCCGTTCCAGTTCGGGTCCGCGCGGATCGCGCGGCGGGCGACCGCGTCGAGCGCGAGACACTGGGCGTCGAGCCGCCCGGCGGTCGCGATGGCGACGACGCGGTCGACGTCGTCCGGGTACCGCTTCGCCCACTCCAAGACGTTCATGCCGCCGACGCTGCCGCCGACGACGGCGTGCAGCCGCCCCACCCCGAGGTGGTCGAGCAGGCGACGCTGGGCGCGCGCCCAGTCCTCGACCTGCACCGGCGGGAAGGCGGTCCCCCACCGGTCGTGGTCGGGCTCGTCGGTGAGGTCGAGGTCGGCGGGGCGCTCGCTCGTCGGTCCGGTCGTGCCGTAACAGGAGCCGGGGACGTTCGCGCAGACGACGAAGTACTCCGTCGTGTCGATCGCCTTCCCCGGGCCGACGATGTCGTCCCACCACGCGCGGGCCTGTCCGGCCTGTCCGGCCCCGCGGGTCCTCTCGTCGCGCTCCGGTGTCGGCGACCGGGCGACGTTCTGACTGCCGGTGAGCGCGTGACACACCAACACGACGTTGTCGCCGTCGAACTCCCCGTGGGTCTCGTAGGCGACCTCCAGATCGGGAACCGACTGACCGCAGTCGAAGGTGAACTCCCCGAGCGAGGCGACGCCGTGATCGGCCGGAACGGTACTCACGAGGTCACACCTCCGTGCCTGTCGCGGCGCGCTCACCGGCAGCGAGCCCTCGGTCGAGATCGGCGATCACGTCGTCGGCGTCCTCGATCCCGACGGAGAGTCGGAGCATCTCCGGGTGCACACCGGCGAGCCGCTGTTGCGTTTCGTCCATCTGCGCGTGCGTGGTGGAGGCGGGATGAATGACGAGCGTCTTCGCGTCCCCGATGTTCGCGAGGAAGCTCGTGAGATCGACGGCCTCACAGAACGTCTTGGCGGCCTCGTAGCCGCCGTCGACGCCGAAGGTGACCATTCCGCCGAATCCGTCGAGATACTCGGCGGCGTTGTCGTGGCTCCGGTGGTCCTCGAAGCCGGGGTACGTCACCCAGTCGACCCGGCCGTCGTCCCGGAGGAACTCGGCGACGGTCCGCGCGTTCTCGCAGTGGCGCTCCATCCGGAGCGGGAGCGTGTTGAGCCCCTGGATCGTCTGCCACGCGTCGAACGGGGACTGCTGGCCGCCGGTCGGTCGCACCCCGCGCTGGCGGGCGACGTTCGCGAAGGCGGCGTCGCCGAACCGCTCGACGAAGTCGATCGGGTAGGCGGGCGACTGCCCGTCGAGCTCGTCGTAGTCGGCGTCCGGGTGGCCCCACGGGAACCGCCCGCCGTCGACGAGGACGCCGCCGACGGTGGTCCCGTTGCCCGTGATCCACTTCGTCGTCGACTCCCAGACGATGTCGGCGCCGTGCTCGAACGGGCGACAGAGGTACGGCGTCGCGAACGTGTTGTCGACGACGAGCGGCACCGCGTGCTCGTGGGCGACCTCGGCGAGCCGCTCGAAGTCGGGGGTGACGAGCGAGGGGTTCGCGATCGTCTCCACGTGGACGAACGCGGTGTCCTCGTCGATCGCGTCCGCGTACGCCTCCTCGTCGAGCGCGTCGACGAGCCGGGCCTCGACCCCGCGGCGGTTCGCGATGCTGGTGAGGTACGCGGCCGTGCCGCCGTACATCTCGGAGCTGGCGACGATATTGTCCCCCGCGCTCGCGAGCACGGTCGTTACCGCGTCGAAGGCGGCCATCCCCGAGCCGGTCGCGACCGCGTCAGAGCCGCCGGACAGGTCGGCGAGACGGTCCTCTAAGACGCCTACGGTCGGGTTCGAGAGCCTGGAGTAGACGTGCCCCTCCGCCCGGAGCGCGTACAGCTCCGCCGCCGCGTCGGCGTCGTCGAAGACGAACGAGGTCGTCTGGTGGATCGGGGTCGCGCGCGACCCGGTCGCCGGGTCCGCCTCGGCGCCGGCGTGGAGACTCCGGGTGTTGAACCCACGTGTCATGTGTGTAGTGCATATATCTCAACACATCTATAACCGTCAGTTACGGCAAGTGATGCCTCGGTCTCCGCCTCCGCCGGAGTTCGGGGCGTCGCGCCGTTCGACCGCGCTCCGCACCGAAGCGTGAGTTTATCCCCGATCGCGGGCCAACGAGGGGTAATGGCAGTCGCCGACTCACCCGTGCCGGACCTCGCCGGACGCGCGAGCGCCTGCGCCGACCGCCTCCGCGCCGCCGGCCGGGTGTTGCTCGCGTCCCACATCGACGCCGACGGGCTGACGAGCGCCGCGGTCGCCTCGTCGGCGCTCGCGCGCGCCGGGATCGACCACGAAGTCGTCTTCGAGAAGCAGTTAGACGCCGAGTCGATCGCGGGGATCGCCGCCCGCGAGTTCGACGTGGTGTTATTCACCGACTTCGGCTCCGGCCAACTTGACGTGATCGCCGACCACGAGGCCCGCGGCGCGTTCGTCCCCGTGATCGCCGACCATCACCAGCCGGCCGACCCCGACACGGAGTTCCACCTCAACCCGCTGCTGGAGGGGATCAACGGCGCGAGCGAGCTCTCGGGCGCGGGCGCCAGCTACGTACTCGCCCGGGCGCTGGAGGGACCTGACGGCGACAACCGCGACCTCGCCGCGCTCGCGGTCGTCGGCGCGGTCGGCGACATGCAGGACTCCGACGGCGGGCTCGTCGGCGCCAACGAGGCGATCGTCGCCGACGGCGTCGACGCCGGCGTCATCGAGACGCGCACCGACCTCGACCTGTACGGGAGACAGACGCGCCCGCTCCCGAAGCTGCTGGAGTACGCCTCCGACGTGAAGATCCCGGGCGTCTCGAACGACGAGGCGGGGGCGATCTCCTTCCTGACCGACCTCGACGTCGACGTGAAACGCGACGGGGAGTGGCGCCGCTGGGTCGACCTCGACGCCGAGGAGCGACAGGTCCTCGCGTCCGCGCTGATGCGCCGGGCCGTCGCCTCCGGCGTCCCCGCGGACCGGATCGAAGCGCTCGTCGGCACCTCATACACGCTCGTCGACGAGGAGCCCGGCACGGAGCTCCGGGACGTGAGCGAGTTCTCCACGCTCCTCAACGCCACCGCTCGGTACGACCGGGCCGACGTGGGTCTCGCGGTGTGTCTCGGCGACCGCGGCGACGCGCTCGCCGAGGCGCGGCGACTCCTCCGGAATCACCGCCGGAACCTCTCGGAAGGGCTTCAGTGGGTGAAGACGGAGGGGGTCACCGACGAAGAGCACCTCCAGTGGTTCGACGCCGGCTCGCGGATCCGCGAGACGATCGTCGGGATCGTCGCCGGAATGGCGATCGGCTCGCCGGCGGTCGACCGCTCCAAGCCCGTGATCGCGTTCGCGGAGGAGAGCGCCGAGGAGCTGAAGGTGTCCTCGCGGGGGTCGCACGCCCTCGTGCGGCGGGGGCTCGACCTCTCTGCGGTGATGCGGGAGGCGAGCCGCGCCGTCGGCGGCGACGGGGGCGGCCACGACGTCGCCGCGGGCGCGACGGTCCCGATCGACGAGCGCGACGCGTTCCTCGCCGAGGCGGACCGGCTGGTCGGCGAGCAGCTCTCGTGACGCCGTCGGCGGGGGAGCGGGACGGCGACCGGACGCCGCGATCACTTCACCGTCGCGTACGTCAGCAGCGACACCGCGAGCAGTTCGAGCACGCGCATCCCGAGCACGACCCGGCCGACGAGCGGGTCCATCGCGTACAGCGTTCGCATACTGCTGAAAAAGAAGGCGATGGAGACCAGATTTTCGACCAGCAGGACGGCGCTGAACCCCAACAGCCCCAGGAGTAGCGTCGAGCCGAACTCGCGGTAGTTGCGGAGCCAGATCGCGGCCAGCACCGCCAACAGCGCGCTGTTGATCCCCGTGATCACGATGCCGAAGACGGTCGGGGTGGCGGGGTTCATTCGGCGTCCACCTCGGACGTGATCTCCTCGAACGCGTCCGCGTGACGCTCGAAGCGGTCGGTCAGGAAGTAGAGCTTCCCGTAGTCGTGGTCGCTCGGCTCGACGACATCGTGGTCTTCTAGCATCTCTAGGTGGTGGGTGATCGTGTTGTAGTCGACGTCCAATTCCTCCGCGAGTTCGTTCGCGTTCCGGGGACGGGCGCGGAGTTCCCGGACGATCCGGACCCTGTTGGCGCCACCGCGGCTCGCGACGAACAGGTACCACAGGGCCTTCTCCATTTGGCGTACTGTTGTGTCGGGTCGGGTGTCAAAGTCGTTGCGACGCGGGCGGGTGCCCGGCGAGGCGATCGACGGAGGGCGGCGGGCGGTCACCCGACCGTCCGGCGGACCCAGCCGGAGGCGCCGGTCGGCGACGGGTCCGACGGCTCCCGTATCTGGCGGTTCCCCTCGCCGTCGACCGCCCGGACGACGACCTCGTGCGTGCCGTCGGGGTCGAAGACGTGGCGCCACTGCCGCCAGACGTCGGCGTCGGGGAGCGGGTCGGAGAGGGCGGTGTCACTCCACGAGTCGCCGCCGTCGGTCGAGACCTCGACGCGCTCGATCCTGCGGGTTCCGGCGTAGGCGTGGCCGGCCAGCTCGATCCGACCGTCGTCGAGCTCCGTGATCCCCTCGTCCCAGAGCTTGGCGACCGTGTTCACCTCGCCGGTTCCCTCCCAGCCGCGCTCCTCCCAGTAGCCGTCCTCCTCGACGTTCAACAGCTCGATCTCCGAGAGCCACTTCACGTTCGTCTCTCCCCAGTGTCCCGGGATCAGCACCCGGACCGGGTGGCCGTGGCCGGGCGGGAGCTCCTTCCCGTTCATCCCCCACGCGAGGAAGCCGTCGGCGAGCACGTCGACCGGGAACTGGACGTAGTAGCCGTCCTCGCCGCGCAGCATCGCGCAGTTGCAGTCGCCCTGCGGGTCGACGGACTCGAGCAGCGGTCGGACCGGGGTCCCCGTCCAGACGGCGTTGTCCAGCTTGCGGCCGTTCAGGTCCTCGCCGACGCACCGGAGCGTCACCGCGCGGTGCTCGACGGGTCGGTCGGTCAGCTCGTCGAAGGCGACCGTCCGGTCGGTCTCCGTCTCGCCTGTGAACGTGAGCGACCACTCCGCCGCGGTGACCTCCGGGTCGAACTCCGCGATGTCGACGTTGTAGAACTCGCCGATCGGAGTCATCATTCCGAGGAGACCGCCGCTTTCGACCGCCAGCGAGGCCTCGCTGACCTCGCGGAGCCGCTCGGTCGCGCCCTCGGACCGCGGGGCGTCGGCGAGCGTGTCGTCCCCGTCCGCGTCCGACATGCGTCGGCCGATGACCGTCGTGACGACGAACCCGAGCGTCCCCGCCACGACGCCGAGCGTCCGGCGACGCACCGCGTCGACGGCCGTCGTCGAGTCCGCCGCGACCGAGGACCCGTCTCCGGAGGCCGGGTCGGGAGACGACGGTTCGGACGCGTCGGGCGGGAGCCCGCCGATCGCGACGGCGGCCGCCGTGGGAAGCGCCACGCCCAGCGCCTGCGTCGGACCGCCGGTCAGACTGGCGGCGAGCAGCCACGACCCGACGACGGTCGCCGCGGCGCCGATCAGCGAACGGTTCGTGCGCGCGGAGAGGCGGAGGCCGGCGAACGCGACCGCCGCGAACAGCCCGATCACGGCGGCGAACGCCATGGAGATGTGGATCAGGTGGCCCGCGTCGCCCACCGTTTCGATCATGAAGGTCACGATCGCCCCGGGCGTCAGGTTGACGATGGCCTGATCGACGGGACGGACGACGAACGCGGGCGACCAGCCCGTGACGAGGTACGAGCCGGTGACCCCGGCGGTCCCGGCGGCCGTCGCGAGCAGCGCGTCTCGCCGTTCGGTAACGTCGATCATGGTTTATATCGGGGTTATAGTCACTTGAACCACGTCCCCGGCGGCCGGGTACTCGTGGCCGTCGTCGACGTCGCTCAGCCGCCGCACGGTCCCGCCCTCGTCGTCGCCCTGATCGGGCGCGTCTTGCGCGGGCGCTTGGTCGGGACCGGTGCCGGGGGGCTCCGCGTTCGGCTCCGTCCCCGCGTCGAGCAGCGACACGGCGTCGGTAACGTCGCCGTCGATCGGGTCGCCGTCCTCGGGCCAGAGCGCGGTGCCGTCCTCCCCCGTCGAGACGAAGACATCGTTCGACGGGACGAACATTGAGGCGAAGGAGAGCCGCTGGCCGGGCGCGACCGTCGCCTCGAACTCGAAGGCGCCGCCGGGCGCGATCGGCGGGGCCCCCGGGACCTCTCCCGTCGGATCGTTCGGGTCCGCGACCGTGTCCGCTGGGGTGTACGTCCCCGAGTCGTGGACATCCGTCGACGCGCCGAGCTCGTCGACGAGCCCGCCTTCCCCCTCGAACCCCGTCGGCGGCCCGGCCTCGGCCAGTGCTTCGAGTCCGACGGACGCCGGCTCGCCGAGCTCGTATATCGGATTCGCACCCTCGTGCACGGCGTACGCCCCCGGCGTGACCCAGACGGCGCCGCCGGTCGGCGTGTTCGCGGGATAGAACGCCCCGGACGCGACGTTCTCGATCCGGACGCGGACCGTTGCGGATTCCGTCATCTCGTCGTCGCCGTCCATCTCGTCGCTCTCGTCCATTTCGTCGCCCTCGTTCATCTCATCGCCCTCGTTCATCCCGTCGTCCGCGTCGTCCCCGTCGCTTCCGCCGTCGCCGAGGCAACCGGCGAGCCCCAGCGTCATCAGTCCACCACTCGTCGTCAGGAACCGCCGCCGCGTGTCTCGTTCCGTCATGTTCCGGACGAGGGCGATGACGGGGATATAAATTTTTCAACTACCGGACAACTTTGGTGCAGAGTCGGGTCGGTATCCGTTCAAACTTCGATCGGGATCCGGACGCGGTCATCGGTATCCGGTCGGGCTCCGGACGCTGCTGCCGAGACTCGCGATGGGAGTGGTATCGTCGGGAACGCGGGAGCGAGCGGACAGCGGAGCGAGAGCGCGAGCGACGCCGGGTTAGGCCTCACCGAGGTCCCGGAACATCGCGCGGTAATCGTCGGAGGAGAGCGTCTCGCCGAGATCGTCGATATCGGTGTCGATTGACTCGAGCCGCTCGACGAGCTCGGCGTACGCCTCGTTGCCCTCGCGCTGGGCGGCCGGCTTCTGAGAGCTGAGAACCGCGCGCTTGCTCGCCAGCGCCGCCGCCTCTTGGACGAGATCGTCGTACTCGCTGCGGGTGAGAAGGGTGTCGATCGCCGTCAGCAGATCCGAGCGGCTGACGGGCTTGGTGAGATACAGGTCGAACCCCATATCGATGATGTCGAAGTCGGGCTCGACCGCGGTGACCATCGCGACCCGACAGTCGTAGGCGGTCTCACGGATGTGTTCGAGCACGTCGTCGCCGCTCCCGTCCGGAAGTCGCCGATCGAGAAGCACCACGTCGACGGTCGCGTCGACCCGATCGATCGCCTCCGCAGCGGTCTCGGCGAGGTCGACGTCGTATCTCTCCTCGAGGAAGCCGGCATACAGCGCGGCGATATCGGACTCGTCTTCCACGATGAGGACCGAGGGATCGCTCACCGCCGATCACCGCCGAGGCCGACGGGAGACGCTTCACCGGGCATACAAGAACTCGCGGTGTGTCGAGAAATAAAGCTGTCGCCGTCGGTTCGGTCGGTCACGTCGGATCGTCTTTTATATACTCCCGTCGCTAATGGTGGTACGAATGTCAGAACTCGTCTCTACCGGGGTCGAGGGGCTCGACTCGATCCTCGCCGGCGGCATCACGGAGCGGTCGACGGTACTCGTCTCCGGGAATCCCGGGACCGGCAAGAGTATCTTCGGAATCCAGTACCTCTATCACGGCGTCACGGAACACGACGAGCGCGGCGTGTACGTCTCGTTCGAGGAGGACGAGGCGGACATCCGCGGCGCCGCGGAGTCGATCGGTCTGGAGGAGTTCGGAGATCTCGTCGACAGCGGCGATATCGTGATCTTGGACAAACGCGAGATGCTTCGTGAGACCGACTTCTCGACGGCGGTCGATCGGCTGCTCGACACGATCGAGGACGGTGACTTCGATCGGCTCGTGCTCGACTCGCTGTCGATGTTCCAGCTCTTCTTCGACGCCGAACAGGAGAAGCGGACGTACCTCCTGAAGTTCTCCGACATCCTCAAGGCGAACGGGCTGACCTCACTGCTCATCAACGAGCAGGGCGCCGTGTTCCCGGACACCGAGGTCGGACTGGAGAACTTCCTCACGGACGGGAACATCTACTTCATCCAGACGCCGACGGACTCCGGGGTCAACCGATACGTCTGGGTAGCGAAGATGCGGAAACAGGACATCGACACCGACATCTTCCCGATGGAGATCGGACAAGGCGGGATCACCGTCCACGAGCGGGCCGGCGGGTTCTCGATGATGGGGCGGTCCGAGGAGCCGTCGTTCTAACACCGGTCAAATACGGGACAAATCGAGAGAGGAAGGCGGAGCGGGAGGGACGGCCAGGAGGTGTTACCGGCTCGATGAGAGGTCGCGCCACACGTCGTCGAGACGGTTCTTCACCGCGGAGCGCTCTTCGACCTCGACCGTGAGCCCGTCGCGGAAATCGACCTCGACGCCGTCGACCTTCCGACGGTACACCTTCACGCGGCGGTGTTCGTCCGAGAGCGGCCGGTCGTGGAGCTCAAGCAGGTCGGCCTCCTCGAGCTCGTTGATCCGCCGGTAACACGTCGCGATCGGAACATCGAGCTCCTCGCTCAGGTCCTGCGCGGACATCGCGTCGCCGGTCGCCGTCAAGATGTCCGTATTGTACTTGTTACCGAGCACCGTGATCAGGTCGTCTCCCACCATTCACGTTATCGCTATTGATTTTTGCGACTTAAAAGGATACCGGTGATTGCGGGGGCCTCGGACTCCAAGACGAGCGTGCGTGCCGGGTGCTCTCGGCAATTCCGGCCTCACGACCGTGAGCGGTGTATTATCGCCGGTGATAGCCATCACCGTGGGTTTATGTGCCAACTCCGCGGAAGCCAGGTATGGAGCTTATCGAGGGGTTGTATCTCGTGACGACTACCGTGTTGGCGGGCGCGAGCGCGACGCTGGCGGCGTTCGCGGTCGCCGCGTACCGGTCGTCGGGCCGCACCGCGATGGCGTACTTGGCCGTCGGCTTCGGACTGGTCGTCGTCGCGGCCGTCGCGACGCCCGTCGCGGGCTTCCGGACGTCGTTCGCCAACGCGGAAGCGCTGCTTTTGATCAACACCGGACTGCTGGCGGGATCGATGGCGCTCGTCGCCGGAAGCCTCGCCGTCTACGAGCCCGGCACGCAGGAGCTGGTGATTCCGGAATCCGAGCTCACGCGGATCCAGGACCGATAGCGCCCCGCGGCGCGACGAAACGCGGAGCCGACGGCGCGGACCGGTTTTCCTCGCTTTCTCAGTCCGAACACAGGCGGAACCGACCGGCACCGACACTCCCTCGATCCGGTTCAACGTCGCCGGTGGATCGGCCGGTATTCGGGAGCACACCTACGGCACTCCGGATATCGGATGTGATACCCAAACCGTACCGTCGTTGATGATTACAGAAATTATACAATCGAAAATATCCCGATAATCGCATTACTGCAGTGCTTTATCAGGTCGGATAATCGGCACGGAGTCTTTAATAGGGGAATCCCGCTTGCTAACGATAACGCCCGCCGGGCAGGCCGGGGGCCGACGCAACACACAATGTTCGAAACAATACTGGACGAGGAAGAGCGCGGTCAAGTGGGGATCGGGACCCTCATCGTGTTCATCGCGATGGTGCTGGTGGCGGCGATCGCCGCCGGCGTCCTGATCAACACGGCCGGCTTCCTCCAGACGCAGGCAGAGGCAACGGGCGAAGAGAGTACAGCGCAAGTGAGCGACCGGCTGCAGGTCGTGAGTCAGTCCGGGAACGTGACGGATGAAGGCGGTGTCCGAGTCGTCGACGAACTGAATATCACCGTTGCGCAGGCGCCCGGTGCCGACAACATTGATCTGTCGGAGACAACCATCGAACTCATTGGTACGCAAGGTCAAGAGACGTTCCAGCTTGACGGTAGCGAGTCGTCGATCGACATTTACACCGGGGATCCGGCGGATGTCGTTCTGACGGACGCCAGTGATCGCGCTGATGTCGGGATCGATCTGAACGCCGGTGGCAGTGGTGTGTACGGGTACCTCGAGGGCGGTGACCGCCTCTCGTTGACCTTCACGACACCGTCGGGCGCGACCACGACCGCGGAACTCCGCGTCCCGACGACGCTGACTAATGAACAGACCTCGGTGAGGCTGTAATAATGTTCGAGTTTATCACCAACGGCGAAGACCGTGGTCAGGTCGGTATCGGAACGCTCATCGTGTTCATCGCGATGGTGCTGGTGGCGGCGATCGCCGCTGGTGTCCTGATCAACACGGCCGGCTTCCTCCAGTCCCAAGCGGAGGCCACCGGTCAGGAGAGTACGGATCTCGTGTCAGAGCGGATCGACGTGACGAGCGAAGTCGGTATCGTGGGTAATAACAGCACGGGCGAACTGAAGGCGATCAAGATCACGGTCTCCGGTGCCGCCGGTGCCGATCAGATCGACCTGTCCGAATCGACGATCCAAGCTGTTGGCCCGAATGGACAGGCGAACCTCGTCTTCACCGACACGGCTGCAGATCCGTCCAGTACTTCTGAAGGCGACATTGCGAACGCGAGTCAACTCAACGCGAGCACGTTCGCTGTTCAGGATTCTGCCGGTAACTTCGTTGGATCCGGCAATGCCGTCTTAGATGGCAGTACGGATTATACGATCGTCATGAATCCGGGGGCAGAGCCTTTCGGTGACATGGTAAACGGAGATATATACAACGGTGGATACACCTACGGGCACAACAATACGACCTTTACCGCGTTCGGTGAGGGCGACTCCTCGTCGCTCGACATCGTCTCGCCGTCGTCGTCGACGACGTCCGTCGAACTGAACGCGCCCGACCTCTTCACCACTGACGGCGAAGCGGTCCGGCTCTAACGAGCTTCGAACAGCCCCCTAACCACTTCCCCGGCGGATCCCTCCGCCCGGAACACCTATTTTCTCGCGCCACCACGGCTACGCCATGAGTGACCACGACGCACCGGCGGCCGACCCGGACGCCCCGCCCGCCGACCCCGACGAGCTCGACTTCACCGACGACGAGAGCGTCGTCGAGATCGGGGAGAGCCGGTACGTCGTCGGGACGAACGGCCGGCCCAACATTCGCCGGGCGCAGCCGGACCAGCGTCCCGGAGACGAGACGGGCTTCACCTCCGCGGACCCGGCGAACCCCGAGGAGCGGCGACCGCCGGATCAGGGAGGCGGCCCTGGGAGTGCAGCCGCGGGAGGCGGAGCCGGCACCGGTGCGCCCCGCGGTGCGGGCGGTCAGACGCAGGGCGGGAACGCCGGCCGGCCGCAGGGCGGCGGCGCGGGGCGACCGCAGGCGAACCCCGCGCAGAGAGGCGCCTCCGCGAACCACCAGCAAGGCGGTCGCGGCGCCCCCGCGGTCGACCGGCAGGCGGTGAGCCGGTGGCTGGCGAACTCCTTCGACGACGACGGGTTCACCTACGGAATCGACGCGACGCTCCACGTCGACGGCGACACCACCCGCCAGCGGATGGTGTCGAACGACGTGACGGCGACGTTCGACTCGCTCGTGACGTGGTTCGCGTCGAACGCGGGCCCGAGTTCGCCGACGCCGGAGGCGCTCGGCCTGCTGCTCGTCGCGAGCGAGACGACCGTCGACGTGCCGCCGGTGGCGATCAAGCGGTTCGCCGCGAGCCAGGGGCTCACCGCGAGCGACAGCATCGGCGACCTCGTGCGCGCGGCGGAAGAGGCCGACGGGTTCCGGATCGAGTAGCTGGAGTCCGTGAGCTACCGTGGTGGAGCGGTTGTTTGTCAGTCGGATTTGTGCGTTGCTGGCAGCTATTCATAAGTGATCGACGGTGAACACTTCCAAAGCCTCAGCGACTGCGCGTTTGAGTCCCACCCCGCTCCGCATGGCACCGCGGCCTCGCACTCCCCCAGCCTCGTCACCGGCGCTACGCACCGGTTGCAAACGAGAGCTTCGCTCTCGCCCTGTCGCTGGCGCCGTCGGTGGGCGGCCACGTAGGCCACTCACCGGGCCGCGCCACCGCATATCGCTTATCAGTAGTTGTCGCCGTCACTACCGGTTATTTAACTACCGCCTTTCCCCGACGAACCGTGACACTCACCCTCGTCCTCGATCGCCACTGCGTCCGCACTGCGTCCACACGAGCCAGAATGGCACTTGCCGAGAAGTTCAGCAGAGCCGAGTGCGCGCTTACAAAAGAACGAGCAGCGCGATGCCGAGCAGGGCGAGTACCGCGTACAGCCCGGCCATCACCTCGCGTTTCAGCGGGCTCCCGAGCGGCTCCGCCGTCAGCCGGCGGACCGGCGGTAAGATGGCGATCCCGCCGAGGATCAGAACAAAGGCCCCGACCTGCGGGACCAGCGTGAGCGCGACGACGATCGAGCCGTACCCGGCGACGTAGCAGCCGCGTCGCCAGAGCTGCTCGCGGTCGGTGAGCTCCTCGGTCGGAACGAAGGCGGCGACGCCCCCGTCACCGCCGTCGGACCCGTCACCTCCGCTCTCGCCGTCCGTCGCCCCGGAGTCGGCAGCGACCTGTTGGGCCTGTCGCTGCACGTACTCGTCGAGCTCCTCGGCGGCCTCCTCGGTTTGGGGGGCGCCGCATTCGAGGCAGTAGCGGGCCTCGTCGTCGATCGACGACTCACACCGGGGACAGGTCTTCATCCTCATCGGAACCGGACCGCGGTCGGGCTTAACTCTTCGGGCTCGCCTGGGAACTCGATCCCCCCGCTGTCGGTTAATTCGGTCCGAGACGGGCCGTGGCGGTCCGCTTCGGTTCTCCAAGGCGATAATCGGGGAGGTACCCTTTAGTCGCTGAGATCCCGACCGTGTAGCAATCAACGGTGAGCCGTTCGTGCGACTCGGCCCCGTGACGACGAAATCGACACCACGATGACCTCCAGAGTTCCACCGGACGGCGCGGATCGGTCCGACAGGGCGACGACCGCCGACTCCCGCAGCGGCCGGGCTGGTTCCCGTAGCGGCCGCCGCGAGAACGCCACGGAGGGCGACGGCGAGGGGGCCGCGCTCCGCGCCAAACTCTCGACCCTCCGAGTCGTGTTGGTCGCCCTCGCGGTGCTCCTCTCGCTCCTCGGCGCCGTGGCCACGGGACCCGCCGCGGCAACCCTCGCGGGAGGGGCGGCGGCGCCGGCCGACTCGACGGCGTCGACCGGCGGCGGTGACGGCGTCTCTCACGAGATCGCGGCCGACGAGGCGGCGGAATGCGGCGACGCG
>NZ_JARANT010000054.1 GCF_029889805.1 Halorubrum sp. Boch-26
CCCCCGGGCGCCCGGGGTTCGTCGTCCCGGACGGCGAGGCGGCGCTCGACGCGGCCGACAACATAAAAATAATCGCGACCCCCCCCCCCGGAGAACGCGACCGCCGAACCCTCACGGTCGACGAGACGCGAGGGAACCTCTTTACTCCCGACGCGCGTGGGACGAGACATGTCCACCGACGCCGATTTCGGAGAGCGGTTGGAGGAACACACCGAGACGTACCTCGACCGGATAAACGACTGCGTCGCGCTCCTCCCGCGGGCGCTCGACGAGTACGCGAGCGGCGGCCCGTACCGCGAGACGGCCGACGAGATCGCCGCCATCGAGAGCGAGTGCGACGGCCTCGTCCGGGAGATCCGGGGTGTCATCACCAACGCCGGCCCGGACGACATCGGCCTCCTGAACACGCGGATCAACTTCAACGAGTCCGCGCTGCTCGACTTCTACACGGAGCTCGACGTGGTGGCGAACCACACCGAGCGGATCGTCCAAGAGGTTATCATGATGCGGCCCGACGCCGACGTCGAACCGTTCCGCGACATGCGCGAGATGGCGACCCACATCGTCGAGATGGTCGCGGTCCTCGGCGACGTCGTGACCCGGTTCGTCTACGGGCTCGCGCGCAGCGACGCCACCGAGACGCTCACGGAGGGGATCGAGTCGATCCGCGCGCTGGAGAGCGAGTGCGACGAGCTCCGCAACGACGCCATCGCGACCGCCTTCGCCGACGGGGCGATCGACGAACCCCTCGTCTACCGCGAGCTCGCGATCCTCTTAGACGAACTGGCGAACACGATCGAGGACCTCACCGACCGGATCGTCGTCATCGCCAGCAAGGAGCCGGGGATCGTCACGGAGGCCGACCCCGACGCGGACGAGGAGTAGAGGTATCAAACCGGGCCGGCCGGCGACCGTCTCAGCGCCGCGCCCATTCGAGCATGCGCTCGTAGAACGGCTCCGACCCGAGCGCGTCGGCGTCGCCGACGAGCGTCAGCTGCTTTTTCGCCCGCGTGAGCGCGACGTTCATCCGGCGGTGGTCCTCGAAGATCGGGCCGTCGAGGTCGCCGGTCGCGACCAAGGAGACGACGATCACCTCCTTCGAGGAGCCCTGGAACCGGTCGACGGTGTCGACCGTGACCGGGGTCCGCCGGCCGATCTCCGCGACCTGCGCGCGGAAGGGGGCGATGACGCCGACGTCGTCGGGGTCGACGCCGGCCGCGAGGTAGGCGTCGACGACCTGCGCGACGCGCTCGGCCTCCCGGACGTTCCGGTTGCCGTCGCGGGTCCCGTCCGGATCGACGAAGTCGACGCCGCTCGCGAGCCCGTCGGGCAGGTCGGCAGGGTCGACGCCGAGGTCGCGGAGCGTCTGGCCCGCCACCTCGGGGGTCGCCGGACGGAGCGCGCCGTCGTAGAACTCCGCGGAGGCGAACGCCTGGATGCGCTGGCTCATCCGGTACTGGCGGTCGAGCATGACGCTCGCGTCGGGGTACGCCTCGATGAGGCGCTGGAAGAGGGACGTTTTGAGGTCGTTTTCGGCGCGGACGACGGGCGGGAGCTGCTCGTGATCGCCGACGAGCACGAACCGGTCGGCGCGGTTGATCGCGGCGTGGGTACCGGGCTCCGTGAGCTGCGAGGCCTCGTCGACAAGGGCGACGTCGAACTCGCACTCGCGCATCACGCGGGAGCCGCAGGCCGCGGTGGTGGCGGCGACGACCGGCGCGTCCCGCAGCTCGGCGGCCTTCGCGTTCGGGTCGCCGCGCTGGACGAGGCGCACGTCCTGCATATCGCCGCGGACGCCGGTTTCGGTCCCAACGCGGAGGATTCCTCCGGTTTCACCGGCTCCATCCGGTCGCGAGGACGCGACCCAGTCCTCGAATCCCTGGTCGCGGAGGGCTTCGAGGGCGTTGTCGACCGCTCGGTTGGTGAACGCCGAGAGCAGCACCCGGTTCCCCTCGGCGACGAGCGCGCGGATCGTCCGGGCGATGGTGTACGTCTTCCCGGTGCCCGGCGGGCCGTGGATCAGCGCGCAGTCCTCGGCGTCGACCGCCAGCCCGACGGCCTCGTTCTGCGACGCGTTGTTGTCGATGTAGGCGCCGGAGGCGTCGGCGGGGCGACCGGCGTCGGCGCCTCCGGGGGCTCCCGCCCGGTGCTCGCTCGCCGCCCGGAACGCCGGCTCGCGCCGCCCGAACAGCACGTCCTTGCGCGCGTCGCTCCCTTTTAAGATCGCGTCGTGGAGCGCGGTGAGCGAGCGGTCGACGGAGATCTCGGAGGGGTACACGTCGAGCCGGCGGAGCTCGACCGGCTCGTCGGTCTCGACGACGACCTCGTCGCCGAGTTCGGTGATGCGGCCGAGCTCGGCGTGCCCGTCGACCGGGTCGCCGTCGCTCGCGAGCGCCACGTCGCCCTCGCGGAGCTTGGAGACGGCGTCGCCGGGCTTGCGGGCGCGGAGCCGCCACCGGGCGTCGTCGATCTCCGTCTGTGAGACCGGTTCCAGATCGATCAGCGCGCGGTCGTCGGCGGCGCGCTCCGCGGGGGTTTGCTCCCACAGCTTCCGGTACTCGGCGTGGGTCTCGCGGCGTTCCTCCTCGAGGGCGACGTAGAAGCGGTCGAAGTAGTCGCGCTCCGCCTCCGGGACCGGGGTCCCGACCGACCCCGCCTTCGACTCCTGGTCGAGGCGGCCCGAGACGACCATGCAGGTGTCCTGCTCGAAGCAGTACTGGCACTTCGCGTCGGCCTCGTACCCCGTGGGGACGGTCGGGCGCTCGCCGGGGTCGTCGAGCGCGCGCCACTCCATCGCCGCGAGGGCGTTGCGCTCGCGGACGACGAACTCCAGCAGGCCCCGGCCCACGGAGAACTCCTTGGCGGGCGCGAGGTCGCCCGACTCCTCGTTGCGGTCGAGGGCGGTGTTCTTCGTGTACAACAGCGTCCCGATGTCGGGGTCGACGCCGCGCTCGTCGAGCATCAGCGCGTAACAGGCCGCCTGAATTTTGTCGTGGAAGCGCGGCTCGCGCTTGGTGTTCTTCCCGGTCTTCAGTTCGACGGGGGTCCCGCGACGGAGCGCGTCGGCGCGCCCCTTCAGGCCGAACGTCGGCGAGATGAGGGTGAACTCCGACCGCCACGTGTCCTCGTCCGAGAGCGTCCCCTGCGCGAGCCACCCCTCGATCGCCGCCGCGTTCCGGCGCACCTCGTCGGCGACCTCCTCGGGCTCGTAGCCCAACAGGCCGAGCTCGAGTCCGGCCTCCTCGACGCGGTCCGCGACCGACGCCTCCAGGTCCATCCCGCGCAGTAGGTCGCCGAACACCTCGTGGACGACGGTCCCCTTGACCACGGGATAGTTCAGCGGGATCCCCGAGAGCTTATTTAAATAGTACATCCGCGGGCACTGCACCCACGAGCGGATCCCGGTCACGTCGACGAGGAAGTCAGGTTCGAGCACGACCCACGAGTCGCCCGTCGTGGCGTACCCCGTCTCGCCGCCGAACTCGTCTTCTTCGGCGTCGGTGACCAGCAGCTCCATGCCCGGCTCGGCGTGTTCCGCGGTCTCCGCCCACTTGCCCCACAGCGTCACGTCGACGGGGTCGCCCGCGCCGCGCTCGGGCCGGATCCGGAGCTCGCGGAGCTCCCGGTCCCCGTACGACGTCGACACCGTCCGCGTCCCTCCGACGGAGAGGATCGGCCCCCGAACGTTCACGGCCGTCATCGGGAGCGGGCTCGAAAAACGCTGTCGGTGGGCGGTGTGGGCGGAGCGGTGGCGAGGCGACGGCCGCCGACCCGAAATCGATTTGCGACTGCGCCCGCGACGTGGCCGCATGACCGATTCGACCCTCTACCGCTACGGCCGCCCCGCGGTCGTCGTCTTCGTCGTCTCGCTGGCGGCGCTGTCCGCGGTCAGCGGCTACGCCCGGTTGGAGACGCAGGGGATCGCCGCCCTCGGCGACGTCGTCGTCAACGCCTACATCGCGCTGCTCGTCGTCTGGGGCGTCGCGGTCGAGGGGTTCGACACGAACCGGTTCCGGACCGCGCTGTACGCCGGGCTCGTGCTGTGGGGGGTCGTCGACGTCGCCGTCGGCGCCGTCACGCCCTTCTCCGTCGTCTTCCTCGTCGCGGGAACGGCGCTGCTCGCGCGGATGGGGTACCGACGCACGCAGGACTGACGGGCGCGCGGATACCGGACTGAGGCGGGTCCCGCACCGCCGCGACCGACACGCTCATGCGCCTCTCCTCATTAGGATACGCCGACATGCGCGTACGAGACTGGGACGACATCCTCGCCGACGTCGCGAGCGACTCGACCGACCCGGACGGCTGGCGGGCCGTCGCCGGCTCCCGGCGCGAGGGGCTCGGCGAGGACCTCTACTTCGGCCACCCGAGCGTCGGCGTCTACCACCTCAAGACGTACGCGAAGAACCCCCGCGATCTCCGCGGCGTCGGCGCCCGGGTGGCCCGGAAGGTCGACGACGAGCTCGACCCGCTCCTCCCGGACGAGGAGTCGGCGGGCCGGTTCGCGGTCCGGTCGCCGCCCGAGGACGAGGACGAGGCGAAGGACGCCGCGACGCGGCTGCGCGAGACGCTGAAGGTCCACGCCGAGGCGCCGACGAGCCCCGACCACCTGTTCGAGGACGTGATGGAAGCGATCGACTCGCCCGCGTTCGGCCCGATGGATTACCGGTTCGACGGGCGCCCCGACGAGCTTGACGAGCTCTCCGAGGCGTTCGACGAGGCCGAGGCGCTGCTCTCCTCGGAGCTGGAGGACCTGATCGACGAGGACGACGTCGACCGCGGGTTCCATTAATTGGCGGGCTTCCGGGCCGCCGATCCGGTGTCCGTGCACCGAGCGCATTTCAGACACACTCTCCTCGGTCCGATCGCGACCGGTGCGATCTCGGCGAACGTTTGGACGTTCTAGCAGTTCGCTGATACATAGTCGACCGCGGATCAGCGGTGAACGCCTCCAAAGCCCCAGCCGCCCTCGCGGCTGCCCCTTTGAATCCCGTCCCGCAACCGCACATCACGCCTCCCCGGCCTCGTCACCGGACTACGTCCGGTTGCAAGCGAGAGCTCCGCTCTCGCCCTGTCAGTCGCCCTCCGCGCCGCTCCGGGCGACTGACTCCCTCGCGCCGTCGGCTCGCAGCCCTCCGGGCCGCTCGCCGGGGCGCGCCACCGCACCGAGAACGGTTCGGTCCCTCCCAGGGATTGATTCTGTCTGTGACACTCGTCTGTTGAAGGCTACAAGGCGGCCGACAGCGTCAGCTCAGTCGTCGACGCGCTCCAACTCTTCCCTGGTCAGTTCGTTCTCCACGTCGCCCGTGTTCCGCGTGCCGGCCGGCTCGAACAGCAGCAGGTTCGCCTCCGGCTCGGCGACCGGGCGGTGCTCGGTCCCGCGGGGGACGACGAGCAGCTCGCCCGTATCTAGGGTCACGTCGTCGCGGTCGCGGAACTCGATCCGAAGGCGCCCGTCGGTGACGAGGAACAGCTCGTCGGCGTCCGCGTGGCTGTGCCAGACGAACTCGCCTTCCGCCTTCGCGAGCTTCACGGCCTGCCCGTTCGGCTCCCCGGCGAGGTGCGGGTCCCACTTCTCGTCGATCGACGCGAACGCGTCTGCGAGGGTCACCTTCTCCATGCGCCTCCGTGGGCGCTTCGCGCGTATAAACGGCCGCGGCGGGACCGTGGCGCCCGACCGCCCGGATCTCCGGGCGCCGCGGCGCCCCTCAGTAGTGCCAGGGGTAGTCGCGGAACTCCGGCTCGCGCTTCTCCAGGAAGGCGTCGCGGCCCTCCTGGGCCTCGTCGGTCATGTACGCCAGTCGCGTCGCCTCGCCAGCGAACACCTGCTGACCGACCATCCCGTCGTCGGTCATGTTGAACGCGTACTTCAGCATGCGCATCGCGGTCGGCGACTTCTTCGTCATCTCGTCGGCCCACTCGATCGCGACTTCCTCCAGCGCCTCGTGCGGGATCGCCTCGTTGACCATCCCCATGTCTTCGGCCTCCTCGGCGGAGTAGGTCTTCCCGCGGAAGAACACCTCGCGGGCCTTCTTCTGGCCGATCTGCTTCGCGAGGTACGCGGAGCCGAACCCGCCGTCGAAGGAGGCCACGTCGGGGTCGGTCTGGAGGAACTTCGCGTGCTCGTCGCTGGCGAGGGTCAGATCGCAGACGACGTGGAGCGAGTGGCCGCCGCCGACCGCCCAGCCGGGGACGACCGCGACGACGGGTTTCGGCATGAACCGGATCAGCCGCTGGACCTCTAAGATGTGGAGCCGCCCCGCCCGCGCCTCTCTCACGAGCGGGTCGTCCTCGTCGCCGGCCTCGTCGTCGTCGCGGTACTCGTAGCCGGAGCCGCCCCGCACCGACTGATCGCCGCCCGAGCAGAACGCCCAGCCGCCGTCCGCCTCCGAGGGCCCGTTTCCGGTGAGGAGCACGCAGCCGACGTCCGCCTGCTTGCGCGCGTGGTCGAGCGCGGCGTACAGCTCGTCGACGGTGCCCGGCCGGAACGCGTTCCGGACCTCGGGGCGGTCGAACGCGATCCGAACGACCGGCACGTCGACGCCGCGGTGATAGGTGATGTCGTCGAACTCGTCCGTGACCTGCTCCCACGCGTCTGGGTCGAAGATCTCCGAGACCATGCGCCCACGTTAGCGGCCGATCGCATAAACGACGGCGGGTCGGCCGTGTGGCTGCGCCACGCCCGCAAGAATTGCACCGATCTGTGACTGAACGTCTACGTCCGGAACGCCAGTACCGGACTCAAAAAGCCGCGAATGGGCGTTTCGCCGAATTTCTGGCGTCACCGGAACGCGCTTTCGTTGCTGGTGACGTGGGGGTGTTGTCCGCGGAGTCCGTTCGTACGGTATGTACGATACGCACGCGCCGACCTCGCGTCGGTCCTTTCTCGCTGCCGCGGGCGGCTCCGCGACGCTCGGGCTCGCCGGCTGCCTCGGCGGCGGCGGTGGCGAACTCGACGAACTGACGGTCGCGCACATGCCTATCTACCCCGACCTCCAGTGGTACGTGATGGAGGGCGAGGGGTACTTCTCCGAGATCGACGCCGAGGTCACCGGCCAGGAGTTCACCGACGGGCCGGCGATCGTGCAGGCGTTCGGCGGCGGCGACATCGACGTCGCCATGTTCGGGGTCGTCCCGGCGATGATCGTCATCGACCGCGACATCCCCGCGCGGGTGACGGCGGCGAACATCCGCGAGCCGATGGGGGTCATGGCCGAGGAGTCGTTCCACGAGGCCTTCGAGGCGGAGGGCGGCGACGCGTTCGCGACGTGGGCCGAGGAGAACGAGCGCCCCTTCCGCTTCGGCACCTTCCCGCAGGGGAGCGTCCCAGACGTGCTGCTCCGCTACTGGCTCCGGGAGACCGGCGTCGATCCCGCGGCGAACGAGAACGTCGAGATCATCGAGATCAACGGCGCGAGCGCGGTATGGCAGGCGATCGCCAACGACGAGATCGACGGCACCTCGATCATGGAGCCGGTGCCGACGATCGCACGGGAGGAGGGCTCGTCCGTCACGATGCTCCGGACGGCCGCGGAGATCCTCCCCGGCCAGCCCGCGGCGGTCACGCTGATGAGCGACGCGGTCCGCGACTCGCCGCTGGCCGCGCAGTTCCTCGAACAACACGTCCGCGCCACCGACTTCATCGGTGAGAATCCGGACGCGACCGCCGGGCACGTCGAGTCGGGAATCGGGATGCCCGCCGATCGCGCCCGGAGCGCGCTCGACTCGCCGCTGTCGAACTTCGTCACCGATCCCCGCGCGATATCCGAGGCGACGCCGGTGTTCTCGGAGTTCGCGGCGAACAACGGACAGATCGACGAACGGCTCTCGAACGAGGAGATCTTCGACTTCGAGGCATACGACTCGCTCTGATGGCGACCGACACCGGCGGCCGGTTCGACGGGGACGAACTGCGCACCGGCCTCGGCCTCGACGACCCCCGGCGGCTCGCCCGCGGCGCCGCCGGAATCGTCGGTTTCGTGGCCGTCTGGCACCTCGTCTCGCTCACGCAGCCGGCGTACGTGCTCCCCTCGCCGGCAGCGGTCGGCGGGTCGTTCGCCGAGGAACTCTCCTCCGGCACGATGACGACCGCCCTGTGGTCGAGCGTCCGACACTGGGTCCCGGGGACGATCGTCGGCACCGGACTCGGCGTCGCCGCCGGCGTCGCGTTCTCGTGGAGCGGGCTCCTCGACGACGTGACTGCCCCGCTCGTCCGGACGCTCCGGCCGGTCCCGCCCCTCGCGCTGATCGGCTTCGCGATCGCGTGGTTCGGGATCAACGACGCCGGCGCGGCCTTCATCATCGCCGTCGGCGCGTTCTGGATCAACTTCTACGCGTCGTACGGCGCCGTCGAGGGGGTCTCCGAGGACCTCCTCGACGTGGGCCGCACGCTCGGCGTGGGCGGCGATCTCGACATGGTCCGGTCGATCGTCCTCCCGGCGTCGCTCCCCGGGATCCTGACCGGGGTCCGGACCGGCCTCGGGCGCTGTTGGATGCTCGTGGTCGCCTCCGAGATCTTCGGCGTGCCCGGCGTCGGCCGTGAGATCCTGCGCGCGAGCAACAACCTCCTCGTCGACACGGTGATCGCGTACATCCTCGTGTTGAGCCTGATGTACCTCCTCGTCGACGTGGCGTTCCGCGCTGTCCAACGGAGGGTGTTAGTGTGGCGGGCATGAACGACGGCCCGATGGGGGAGGACAACGGCCCGATGGGGGAAGACGACGGCCCGATGGGGGAAGACGACGGCCCGATGGGGGAGGACGACCGCACGGGCGCGACCACCGGGGAGTCCGGCGTCGTCGTCGATGCCGTCGGAAAGACGTACGAGGGGGACGGGCCCCCGGTCCGCGCCCTCGACGACGTCTCCTTCGCGGTCGACGGGAGCGAGTTCGTCTGTCTCGTCGGGCCGTCAGGCTGCGGGAAGACGACGCTGTTCCGGATCATCGCCGGGCTCACCGACGCCAGCGACGGGGCGGTCCGCCTCGCCGGCACGCCCGTTACCGGGCCGACCACGGACATGGGCGTCGTCTTCCAGGAGTACCACCTGTTCCCGTGGCTCACGGTCGAGGAAAACGTCGGGTTCGGGCTCGAACGGAGCGATCGGTCCGAGGCCGAGCGCGAGCGCCGGGTCGACGAGATGCTCGGCCTCGTCGGGCTCGCGGAGTTCCGGGAGTCGTATCCGAAGTCGCTCTCGGGGGGGATGAAGCAGCGCGTCGCCATCGCGCGGGCGCTCGCCGTGGACCCGGAGCTGCTCCTGATGGACGAGCCGTTCGGTGCGGTCGACGCGCAGACGCGGGAGATGCTCCAGCGGGAACTGCTCGACGTGTGGGCGTCGACCGGGAAGACGGTCCTGTTCGTCACGCACGACGTCGCGGAGGCGGTGACACTCGCCGACCGGATCGTCGTGATGGCCGCCGAACCCGGCCGCGTCGCCGAGGTGGTCGACGTCGACGTCGACCGTCCCCGCGAGCGCGACGACCCGGCCTTTGGAGAACACGTGGCCCGCGTCCGGGAGCTGATCGGCGCGCGGCCGTAGCTCGCCGGCCTCGCCGGGTTTCATGCCGGCCCGGTTCGACCCTACTCCCCGTCCGCCTCGTCGGCGGCGGCCGCCAGTTCGTCCATGTGAGTCCGCACCACCGAGAGCGTCGCATCGGCGTCGGCGTATCCCTGGTCGTAGGCGTCCAGTGCGGACTCGGTCTCGTCGAGGAACCGCTCGACGGCCGCCGCTATCGTGTCGTCAGTCATGGCTCCGCGTTCGGCTCCCGGCCGGTTATACTTCCGGGCTCGGGGCGCACCGTACGCCGCGCACGTCGGGTCGCCCGATTCGGGTTCGGACGATTCCGGGGGCCGCCGACCGAACATTTTATCATGCGCTGCACGGTATTGTGTACTATGAGAAATATTGAATGCCGCTGCGCGGCGGCTCGACCGGGGTGGCGACGATGAGCGGGAAGTCGGCGGTGCTCGCGACCGACCTCTCGACGGCGAGCGAGTCGATGATCGAATCGGAGACCGGCCTGAACTGCCTCGGACGGATCGGCGTCGACCGGATCCACCTCGTGACGGTCGTGCCCTCCAACGTCCACTCCGGAATGCCCGGGATGGGGTTCGAGAAGCGCCGAAAGCAGGCGCTTCGGCGCTACAGCTCGACGGTCGAAGACGCCGGGTTCGACGTCGAGACGCACGTCGTCCGCGGGACGCCACACCGCCGGATCAACGGGATCGCGGGCTCCGTGAACGCCGACCTGATCATGGTCGGTTCGCGCGGGAAGAGCCCGCTCGAGAACCGCGTGATCGGGTCGACCGCGCGCAACCTCGCCCGTACGGCGGTCGTGCCGCTCCTCGTCGACCGCATCGAGCGCGCCGTCGACCAGCCCGAGACGGTCCGCCGACACCTGTTCAAGCGGACGCTGTTCGCGACGGACTTCTCCGAGAACGCCGAGCGCGCGTTCCGGTCGTTCGAGTACCTCCGCCACGCGACGGAGGAGGTCACGCTGGTACACGTCGAATCGCCGAAAGACGACACGGGCGGCGACGCCGACCCGCAGGACCGCCTCGACGACCTCGCCGATCGGCTCGACGAGCTGGAGCTCGACGCACGCACGGAGATCCGCCGCGGCGACCCCGCCGACGAGATCCTCGCCGCCGAGGCGGAGCACGATCCGAGCACGCTGCTGCTCGGCTCCCGCGGCCGCAGCCGGCTGCGCCGACTGCTGCTCGGCAGCGTCTCCGAGGAGGTTGTCGCCCGCGCGACGGGTAACGTCTTCCTCGTGCCGCCGCCACGGTCGGCGTAGCCTCGCCGCACGCCGCCGACGGCCCACCGGCTCTTCCCCGCGCGGGAAGTTCACGTTATTGTAGTATATCTGCACAACTGTTTTACCCGTACGCACCGTACCGTTGACAAACCCATGCCGGATTCGCTATCACAGCAGCTTCGCAGCGACATGGAGTGTGAGGGCCTCTTGGAGTGTTTTCACGGGCTCAAACCGCTCGACCGACAGTGTTTCACGACGCTGGTCGAGAGCGACGAGCCCATGACTATCGACGCGGTCGCGGAGGCCGTCGACCGCGAGCGCTCGACCGCGTACCGATCGGTCCAGCGGCTGCTCAAGAGCGGCTGTATCACCAAAGAGCAGGTGAACTACGACGAGGGCGGCTACTACCACGTGTACTCGCCGACAGACCCGAAGCAGGTCGCCGACGACATGCAGCGCATGCTCAACGACTGGTACGCGAAGATGGGACAGCTCATTCGGGAGTTCGAGGAGAAGCACGACCGATCCGAGTCCGCACAGGCGTCGAGGTAACCCGCTCCGGTCGCGATCTCGGTCGGAATGGTCCGCGGCCGCTCAGCGACGCCGCAGCGCGTAGGTCGCGTAGCCGACGGCGGCGAGCAGGCCCGCGGACAGCAGGCTCCCGAACACCGCGGGGGACGTCTTGACGAACCCGCCGAACGGGTTCGTCAGCACGAGCACGCCGACGGTGAGGGCGACAGCGATGAGAATTCCAACCGCGCCGAACGCCTTGAAAGCCGTGTCGAGGTCTAAACCATGCGATTCGGGTCCGGTCGAATGACTCATACCCCTCGGTACGGACTCTGTATATAAATGGGTAGGACGGCGTTCTCACGGCGAGAGAACGCGCGGGTTGACTCGGAGTTCGGTTGTGGCGTGTTATATCGGCACATCATGTCTTGCCGAACTTACTATTTCTGTTGATAATTTGCGCGTGTCCGTTTTATACCCAGTTCATCGAAGCCTAACAGATGACGTATACGCGATCGACGACGGTAGTCTCCCGTCGACGGGTCGTCGCCGGACTCGGCGCCGTCGCGGCCGGCGGGCTCGCCGGGTGTCTGGGCGGCGAATCGGGCGACGGCTCGACTTCGACCCGGGACGAGACGAACGCGGCGACGACGAACGACGAATCAGCGCTCGGCGACGAGAGCGACGCCAGCGCGACGGTCGGCATGATCTACGCGCTCGCGGCGGACTCGACGACCGGTCGTTCAACGACGCGGCCAACAGAGGGATCCAACGCGCACGTCTCGACCACGACGTGGCGTTCGCGAACGAGGAGCCAAGCGGCTTTCCGGAGCTTCAGACCACGCAGGCGGCGCTGTCGGCGTCGACCGATCCCGATTATGACCTTATCTGTTGTATCGGCTTCCTCCAAGCGGAGGGGCTCTCGGCGGTCGCGGGCGAGCACCCGGACCAGCGGTACGCGATCATCGACTCCGTCGTCGACCACGACAACGTGGCGAGCTACGTGTTCCGTGAGCACGAAGGTTCGTTTCAGGCGGGCCACCTCGCCGGGCTGGTGACCAGCCGGGACGCGTCGGTCGGGGCGGGATCGACCGTTCCCGACGAGCGGACCGTCGGCTTCGTCGGCGGGGTCGAGTCGGACCTCGTGCGCAAGTTCGAGGCCGGCTACCGCGCCGGCGTCGACCACGCGACCTCGGAGGCGTCGACGCTCGCCACGTACGTCGACGCTTTCGACGACCCGGAGAGCGGGTACGCCGCCGCCGCGGAGATGTACGAGCAGGGCGCCGACGTGGTGTATCACGCGGCCGGCGGGAGCGGTCTCGGGGTGTTTCAGGCCGCACAGGAGTACGGCCGGTACGCTATCGGCGTCGACTCCGACCAGTCGCGGAGCAACCCGCGGTACGCGGACGTGATCCTCGCGTCGATGGTGAAACGCGTCGGCACCGCCGTTTACGACGCCGCCGAACGGACGATCGACGACGACCTCGGCACGGGAGAGACGACCGCTCTCGGTCTCGCCGAGGACGGTGTCGCGCTCGTGTACGGCACGTCGCTCGGTCCGGTGATCCCGGACGACGTGCGAGCCGCGATCGCTGAGTCCGGTGACCGGATCGTCGCTGGCGACCTGTCGGTCCCCTCGGACCCGGAGGCGTTGAACTGATGGCTCCCGGACTTATCGATAGGCTGGCGCGGGCGGCGAGCGGGGTCCTCCCGGACGCGGTCCGGCGCCGATACGCCGCCAAGTTCGCGCTCGCCTTCCTCGTCGTCGCGGCGGTCGTCGTCGCCGGCGGCGCGTTCACCTATCTCCAGACCGAGCAGACCGTGGAGACCGACGCGACGACCCAACTGGCCGAAACCGGTGACCTCCAGGCCGACGCGATCGGCTCGTGGACCGAGCGGATGAGCACCGAGACGCGGTCGATGTCGGCGGCCGACGCGCTCCGATCGGACCGGCGCGCGCCGGCGTACATCCTGTTGAAAGACGAGCTACTCTCCGATGACATCGTCAGCATCCACCTCGTCGACTCGGGGGAAGACCGGGTCGTTGCCAGCACGGAGCAGCCGTTGGAGGGGCGCGCACCGAGCGACCTCGACGCGCCGTGGAGCGACGCCGACGTGCCGGAAGGCGTCGGCAACGACGACCGGGTCTGGCGGTCGGCTCGCTCGTACCGGTCACCCGTGCTCAACGACCGGCCGGTGATGGCGTTCGCCAGCTCCGTGCCGCGGGCCGACGGCCGATACCTCGTCGTGGTGACCCGCATCCAGCCGCAGCTCGAACGGATCCAGAACACCGACACCGGCGAGGAGACGATGATCCTCAACGCCGCCGGCCAGACCGTCCTCGACATCGACGGCACGGTCGACGAGGATGAACACGCCGCCGGCGTCGAGACGGTCCGAGAGGGCAACGCCACGACCGCGACGCGGATCGGTGACGGTCAGGTCCACGCGTACGCGTCCGTCCCCGGAACCGACTGGGTGGCGGTCACGAGCGTCGCCCAGTCGACGGCCTTCGCCGTCCGGAACGACGTGGGGAACTCGGTGCTGCTGCTGCTCCTCCTCACGCTCGCGTCGCTAGGGGTCGTCGGGGCCGTACTCGGTAGTCGGACCGTCCTCCCCCTCGCGCGGCTGCGCGACCGCGCCGAGCGGATCGAGTCGGGCGACCTCAACGTGGACCTGTCGACCGGCCGGATAGACGAGATCGGTCGGCTGTTCACCAGCTTCGGCGAGATGCGGGACGCGCTCCGCGAGCGGATCGCCGAGGCCGAGACCGCGGTCGACGAGGCCGAGGCGGCGCGCGAGGAGGCCGAGGCCGTCACCCGCGACATGGAGACACGCGCGGCCGACTACAGCGAGGTGATGGGCGCGGTCGCCGACGGCGACCTCACCCAGCGGATGGATCCCGACGCGGATCGGGACGCGATGCGGGAGATCGCCGAGGAGTTCAACGACATGGTGTTCCAACTGGAGCGGACCACAGCGCGGGTCGCCGCCTTCGCCGCCGAGGTCGACGACGCGAGCGCGGACCTCGCGGCCGGCGCCGACGAGGTCGAGACCGCGAGCGGGACCGTCAGCGAGCAGATTCAGGAGATCGCCGACGGAGCGGTCAGACAGGACGAGCGGCTCGACACGGTGAGCGGTGAAATGAGCGACCTCTCCGCGAGCATCGAGGAGGTCGCGTCGTCGGCCGCGTCCGTCGCGGAGACCGCCGA
This sequence comes from Halorubrum sp. Boch-26, assembly GCF_029889805.1. Taxonomy (GTDB): domain Archaea; phylum Halobacteriota; class Halobacteria; order Halobacteriales; family Haloferacaceae; genus Halorubrum. Next base: position 14,477 of record NZ_JARANT010000054.1, read on the forward strand.
GGCCGCCTCGGAGCGCGGCGCGACCGGCCGCGAGGCCGCCGGAGAGGCGCTCGACGAGATGGACGCGATCGAGGAGCGCTCCGCGGCCGCGGTCGAGCAGATGGAGTCGCTCGACGACCGCATGGACGAGATCGACGAGGTCGTCGAGTTCATCACCGACGTGGCCGAGCAGACGAACATCCTCGCGCTGAACGCCTCCATCGAGGCCGCCCGCGCGGGCGAGGCCGGCGAGGGCTTCGCGGTCGTCGCCGACGAGGTCAAGGATCTCGCGGAGGAGACGCAGGAGGCCGCCGCCGAGATCGAGTCACAGATAGATGCCGTGCGCGGCGAGGCGGACGAGACGGTCGACGACATCCGCGAGACGAACGCGCGGATCGACGAGGGGTCCGACACCGTCCGCGAGGCGTCGTCGTCGCTCGAAGCCGTCGTCGACGCGGTCGAGGAGACGAACCACGGCGTCCAAGAGATAAGCGAGGCCGCCGAGGATCAGGCGCGGTCGACCCAGCGCGCGGTCGAGGGCGTCGAGGACGCGGCCGAGGTGAGCGGAGAGGTCGCTACCGGCTCCGAACAGGTGTCCGCCGCCGCCGAGGAGCAGACGGCGACCGTCACCACCATCGCCGAGAACGCCGACCGGCTCCGGGGGCAGGCCGAGGCGCTCTCGGAGTCCGTCTCGGCGTTCGAGGTCGACGTTGACCCCGACGATATTGACGGCGACGAGAGTGGAGAGAGCGTCGATGCAGGTGCGGGCGCCGCCGCCGACACGACGCGCGGAGACGGTCTCGCCGCCGACGGTGACGGACGGGGTTCGTCGTCTGACGGGCGCTAGTTCTCGTCCCCGTTCTCGGGGTATCCCTCGACGATGGCGACGCCCGAGGAGGCGCCGATCCTCGCCGCGCCCGCGTCGAGCATCGCTAGCGCCTCCTCGTAGGAGCCGACACCGCCGGAGGCCTTCACCGGGAGGTACTCGCTCATCAGTTCCACGTCGGGAACCGTGGCGCCGCCGTCGGCGAACCCGGTCGAGGTCTTCACCATGTCGGCGTCGGCCTCGACGGCGGCCTCGCAGGCGCGGCGTTTCGCCGCGTCGGTCAGGAGCGCGGTCTCGATGATAACCTTCACCGGGACCGGCACCGCGGCGACCACGTCGGATATCTCGGCGGCGACGGCGTCGTCCTCGCCCGCCTTCAGGCGGCCGACGTTGATCACCAAGTCGATCTCGTCGGCGCCGTCTCCCCAGGCGCCGACCGCCTCGTCTCGCTTCGCCTCCGGGACGTGCTGGCCGTGCGGGAACCCGACGACGGTCGCGATCGTCTCCGGGGCGTTCTCGTAGTCCGCCGCCTCCGGAAGGTAACAGGGCGGGATACAGGCGTTCATCCCGTGGTCGGCCGCCTCGTCGAGGACGGTCTCCACGTCGCCCCACGTCGTCTCCGGGCCGAGCACGGTGTGGTCGATGCTGGCGGCGAACTCGTCGCGGTCCATGCGCTCACGGTTCGTGCGACCGATAAAAGGCGTATCGACCTGAGAAGGGGCGGTATCGATTCGAGAAGAGGCGCATCGGTTCGCGAACGGTCCGAGCGACGGGGAACCCGCCGCGTCAGCTCTCGATCTCGATCTCGGTGCCGGTCACCGCCGCGTCGGCGACGACGGGGAGCCGCACGGTGAGGATGCCCTTCCGGTAAGACGCCTCGATGGCGTCCTCGTCGACGGTCTTCGGGAAGCGGAACCGGCGGTGGTAGGTCCGGCGCGCGCCGCGCCGATCGTCCTCGTGCTCGCCGGCCACGTTGAGCACGCCGGCGTCCCACGAGGCCGTGATCTCCTCGGGGTCGAACCCGGGGAGCTCTATCGCGAGGACGAACTCGTCGTCCTCCTCGTACAGTTCGTAGTCGTTACCACTCGATTCGAACAGTCGGCTCGGGAAGTCGAGTCCCTGTGTCCACGAACTTGCTGGCGTCGGCATGGCCATTGCTGACCACCTCGAATGCAGTTGGCAATACGGTAGCGATTCTATATACCCATTTTGAATCGTGCGGGTTGATACCAATACGGGAGAGAATGGGCCGGCGGTACCGCCGAGCGCGGTCGCCGCGGCCGAACGGTTGGATTCAAGTCCGCCGCAGGGGAAGCGGGTGGTATGCAACCGGGAGATCGCGTCCGCGTCGAGCGCGGGGACGTCACGAACGAGGGCGTACTGCTCCCCTCGACGACTCGCGACCACCTTGTCGTCAAGCTCGACGGGGGGTACAACGTCGGCGTCGACCGCGACGCGGCCGACGTGGAAGTGCTCGAATCGGGCGCCCGCGACGTCGACGAGGGGACCGATGCGGGCGGCGGCGAGGCCTCCGAGATCACCTTCGACGACGACCTACCGACGATCTCGCTCATCTCCACCGGCGGGACGATCGCCTCCACCGTCGACTACCGGACCGGCGCGGTCACCGCCCAGTTCGACGCCGAGGACGTGTTGCGAGCGGTCCCCGACCTGGCCGGCCGGGCGAACTACCGCGGGCGCGTCGTCGCCAACATCCTCTCCGAGAACATGGAGCCGGCCATCTGGCGGGAGCTCGCCGAGGCCGTGTCCGAGGAGATCGAGGCCGGCGCAGACGGCGTCGTCGTGATGCACGGCACCGACACGATGCAGTACTCCGCGTCCGCGCTATCCTTCATGCTCGACTCGCCCGTCCCGGTCGTGTTTACCGGAAGCCAGCGCTCCGCGGACCGCCCCTCCTCCGACAACGTGATGAACGCGGTGTGCGCGGTCGAGGCCGCGAAGGCCGACCACGCCGAGACGCTCGTCTGCATGCACGCGAGCGCCTCCGACGACGCCTGCGCGCTCCACCGCGGCACCCGCGTCCGGAAGAACCACACCTCCCGCCGCGACGCCTTCGAGACGGTCGGCGCCGCGCCCCTCGGGGTCATCGACTACGAGACCGCGGCCGAGGCGGGCGCCGACGGCGACGCGGCCGACGCGGCGATCGAGTGGCGCCGCGAGCGACTCCCGCGGGGCGAGGACGGTACCGACGCCGACCTCGCGCCCGACCTCGACGGCGACGTGGAGCTGGCGAAGTTCACGCCGGGCATGGACCCGGCCGCGTGGGACTACCTCGACGGCAAGGACGGCGTCGTGATCGAGGGGACCGGCCTCGGCCACGTCCACACCGACCTCATCCCGCGGATCGCGGAGCTGGTCGAGGACGGGACCGTCGTCGCCATGACCAGCCAGTGCCTCGCCGGTCGCGTCTGCGACCGCGTGTACGACACCGGCCGCGACCTCCTCGACGCCGGCGTCGTCGAGGCCGGCGACACCCTCCCCGGCACCGCGAAAGTGAAGCTGATGTGGGCGCTGGCGAACCTGTCCGACCCGGAGGCGGCGATGGGACGCGACCTCGCCGGCGAGCTCACCGAGGAGTCGCAGCCCTGGCGATGACGGGCTCGGAAGGGGAGCCGTCGCCCGCCGCAGACTCGGCGCCCGCCCCCGTCGTCCGCGAGGCCCGCCCGGCCGACGCCGGCGCGATCGCGGCGTTCACGCGGGACACGTGGGGCGCGCGCCGCGAGGACTGCGTCCCGCGG
>NZ_JARANT010000055.1 GCF_029889805.1 Halorubrum sp. Boch-26
TTGCATGGTCTATGTGGTGTCCGAGTCAGCCAGCGACCTGGATGACACCGAACTACCACGGCTCACATCAGATTTCCTCTTACGCCGGAGCGCAGGGGGCGAAATCCTCATCTTCGCGGATCTGGTTGTTCCCTTCGAGGGGTCATAAACCCATCGAAGCGTTCCAGATCCAGCGAAACCGGGCCGAGTTGAACGGCCCGAGTTCGCGGATGCGTTCTTCGCATTAGTCACGATGCCCGGGTTGTATTTAACCCCGTCGAAGCATCGGCGCCACGTCATGCGGTTTCATGCCGTGGAACTGTGAACGAGCCCACAGCTAACGCGGCGGCGGTGACAAAAAAGATCGAACAGCCCGGCGGCTACTCCTCGTCGATGTACTCAATTCCCTGCTTCGAGACGTTGGCCTTCGTGATATCGTTGAGGTCGTTGAGCCAGAAGTCGTCGTCCGCCTCGTCGACTTCGGGGGCGCTGTCCTTCCACGCCCAGCCCTCGTACTCGTGAACCTTCTTGGTCCCTTTCTCGCGGAGCCGGAGCGTCGTTCTGTCTGCCTCCTCCTCGGACGGGGCCGGGTCGAGCGTTCGGGCCGCCTTGAGCGCGGCCTGTCGGGGCATATTTCCGGAGAACTCGCTCGGTTCCGATCCGTCTTCCTCTCGAAGGGCGAAATTTCGCTTACCGTCTTCACGTACCATGGTTTATGCTCCATGAGAACTCAGCACACAGCGTGTAATAAATATATCGGGGAAATGAAAGCTGATCGACGAAACGTTTAAATATTAACTCCGTCCCGGCTAGCGGTTTTACCCGCTCGCCGCAGAACGGTTCCGGTCAGTAGAACGACACGCGAAGGCGAAGTGACCGGCCGGTTCCTTCTGCGCGTACGAAATTCGAAAAGAACGGAACGCAGATCGAAAGCGCCGGATGGGAGCCTCCGAACAGCCCGAGAGGCCAGCGGGTTTCGGATACGGGTAAACAACACTTATGTGTCTGCTATGGCGAAATGCGACCAGTACAACCGCGATGGTCCGTAAAAAGAAGCTCAGCCCCAGTGGCGCCAAGGACGATGAGGGGGAGTACCACAACGTCCACGTGAATCTCCACGAGGACGAACTCGCCGTCGCCGGCATGGAAATCGGCGACGAGGTGTTCGTGCGGGTCCGAGACGGGAAGATCATTATCCAGAAGGCGGATTCCAACCCCGAGCAGCTCGAGCACGACTTCTGAACCCTCGGTCCGGGTCTCCCTCTGTTCCGTCGACTCACCTCGACCAGCGACCGGAGTACCGTCGCGTTCGGGACCCGATCAGCGTTTCCGTCGGTCGGCGGATTGATGAGCGCCCGTGACGATTTCGAGACGATGGACGCGTACGATCTGTTGAAGCCGGCGTTGTTCGGCCTGCCGGCAGAAACGGCACACAGAATGACACACCGGCTGTTGGGGACCGTACAGGGGACACCGGTGGAGACCGCGCTTCGCAACCGGTACGTCGTCGACGACTCGCGATTGCGGGTCGAGGCGTTCGGAAACGCGTTTCCGAATCCGGTTGGCGTGGCCGCGGGATTCGACAAGAACGCGGAGGTGTCGCGCGCGCTCGCGTCGCTCGGGTTCGGGCACGTCGAGGTCGGTGGCGTGACGGCCGAGCGACAGCCGGGGAACCCGCGACCGCGATTGTTCCGGCTCCGCGAGGACGAGGCACTGATCAATCGAATGGGGTTCAACAACGAGGGCGCGGACGCCGTCGGCGCCCGCCTCGACCGTGAGCCGCTGCCCGACGTACCGGTCGGAATCAACATCGGGAAGTCAAAGTCGACGCCCCTCCCCGACGCCCCCGACGACTACCTGTACACCTACGAGCGCGCCGCGGACGCCGGCGATTACTTCGTCGTGAACGTGTCGAGCCCGAACACGCCCGGGCTCCGCGAGCTACAGGACCGCGAGGCGCTAGAGGAGATACTCGGCAGCCTCGCCGACGCGGGCGCGGACCCCCTCCTCGTGAAGCTCTCGCCGGACCTCCCGGAACCGGCGGTCGAGGACGCTCTCGGCGTCGTCGACGATCTCGGTCTCGACGGCGTCATCGCGACCAACACCACGACCTCCCGCCCGGGGTCGCTGGAGAGTCCGAACCGCGCCGAGCGCGGCGGCCTCTCCGGAAAGCCGATCGAGGACCTCGCCACCGATCGGGTCCGCTTCGTCGCCGAACGTACCGACGTACCGGTGGTCGGCGTCGGCGGAATCACGGACGCGGCGGGCGCCTACGAGAAGATACGCGCGGGGGCCTCGCTCGTCCAACTGTATACGGGACTCGTGTACGAGGGGCCGGGGCTCGCACACGATATCAACGAGGGAGTCCTCGAACTGCTCGATCGGGACGGCTTCGATTCCGTCGGCGATGCGGTCGGCGCGGACCTGTAGCCGAGGGATGTCGTCGAGCGAACGTCGACCTACTCCTCGTTCCGGACGATAACGACGACGTCGTCGGCCTCCAGCAGCTTCCCGTCGCCCCGGTACTGTCGCTCTTCTTCGATCGAGAACTCGTCGCCGACGAGCGTGACGCCGGCAACGTGGAGCTCGTCGCCGTCGATCTCGTACGCTTCCTGTGCGATCGCGGCCTCGATGTCGCCGACTTGATTCCCGTACTTCGGGCCCACGGTCGCGTAGTCGAGGTCGATCCCGGTGATCACCGTCTCGACCGGTGCGTCCTCGTCGGGGTGGACCGCGAGGTCGGCGACGTGCATCACGCCCGTGATGTCGTCCTCGAAGCCGCGGACGTCCGCGTACACCTCGACGGCGTCGAGCTCCGCGTTCAGCGGGAGCTGGTTCTCGCTCTTGTACTTCCGAAGGACGCCGACGACCGCCGTGGCCGCCGCGCCGGCCTCGTGGTGCGCCTCCAAGCCGAGCGGCTCGGGCCAGTCGGCGAGGTGGATCGAGTCGCGCGCGCCGTCGGCGACGGGCGCGTCGACCGCGTCGGGGTCGCTCGCCCCGTCCGCGTACATGTCGTGCCAGAGCTCCTCCGTCACGTGCGCGAGCAGGGGCGCGAACAGCTTCAGGAACCGGCGGTGCACCGTCCGAAGGGTGTACGCCGCGGCGTCGTCCTCGCGCTGCTTGGCGATCTCGAGGTAGTCGTCGCAGAACGTGTTCCAGAAGAAGCTCCGGAGCTCGTCGCGGGCCTTCGAGAACGCGCGGTCCTCGAACAGCTCGGTGAGCCGCTCGACCCGGTCGTCGAGCTCGGCGAGCAGCCAGCGATCGAGCTGGCGAAGCTCCTCGTCGGCCGGCGCGTCCGGGTACGGCTCCGGCGCCAGCGACTCGACGAGCTTGGAGGCGTTCCACAGCTTCCGGATCAGCTTCTCGCCCGCGCGGAGGTCTTTCTCTTTGAAGGGAAAGTCGTCGCCGACGGCGGTGCCGGCTGCCCAGTAGCGCGTGGCGTCGACCGGGAACTCCGCCAGCACTTCCTCGGGCTCGACGACGTTGCCGACGGACTTGGACATCTTCTCCCGGTTCTCGTCGAGGACGTGGCCGTTGATCATCGTCTCCTCGAACGGGACCTCGCCGGTGTGCTCGTAGCACTTCACCAGCGTGTGGAACAGCCAGAAGCTGATGATGTCGTGGCCCTGCGGTCGGAGGTCGAACCGGTAGAGCTCCGGGTGCTCCATCGTGAACGCCTCGGCGTCCGCGTCCCAGTCCCAGCCGGCGTTGATCAGCGGCGTCAGGCTGGAGGTCGCCCACGTGTCGAGCACGTCGTCCTCCGGCTCGAACTCGTCGTGCCCGCACGCCGGGCAGGCGTCGACCGGCGGGTCGTCCGAGAGGGGGTCGACGGGGAGGTCGGCCTTCTCGGCGACGACGACCTCGCCGCAGTCCCCGCAGTACCACACCGGGAACGGGATGCCGGAGGAGCGCTGGCGGGAGATGAGCCAGTCCCACTGGAGCCCCTCGACCCAGTGTTCGTACCGGGTGAACATCTTCTCGGGCGACCACTCCATCTCCCGGCCGACATCGAGGTACTCGTCGGTCTTGTCGAGCATCTCGACGTACCACTGCTCGGTGACGAGGAACTCGACGCTCGTCCCGCAGCGCTCGTGGACGTTGACGGTGTGGCTGATGGGGCGGCGGTCCAGCAGCGCGCCCGCGTCGTCGAGGTCTTCGACGATGGCCTCGCCGGCCTCAGAGGAGTGTAACCCCTCGTACCCCTCGGCGACACCGGTCATGTGGCCGGACTCGTCGATGGCGACGCGGAGGTCCAGGTCGTGGACCTGGTACCACTCGATGTCGTTCTGGTCGCCGAACGTACAGCACATCACGATGCCGGAGCCGGTCTCCATGTCGACGCGCTCGTCTGCGATGATCGGCACCTCGTGGCCGAACAGCGGGACCTCGGCGGACTCGCCGACGAGACTCTGGTTCTCGTCGTCGTCGGGGTGAACGAAGACGGCGACGCAGGCCGGGAGCAGCTCCGGGCGCGTCGTCGAGATGACGAACTCCTCGGGGGCGTCGGCGTCGGTCCCGTCTTCAGCGCTTCCCGCGACCGGGAAGGCGATGTCGTGGAAGTGGCTGTCCTGTTCGTCGTCTTCGGTCTCGACCTGCGAGATGGCCGTCTCGCACTCGGGACACCAGATCGCGGGGGCCTTCTCGCGGTACTCCCGGCCCTGCTCGTACAGGTCGAGGAACGACAGCTGGGAGACGCGCTGAACGCGCGGCTCGATCGTCTGGTACGTGTGGTCCCAGTCGACGGAGACGCCGAGCGACTGGACGTTCTCGGTGAACTGCTCTTCGTACTGCGCGCAGACCTCTCGGCACTTCGCTTGGAACTCGCGACGTTCGAAGTCTTGGTGCCGGATGTCGAGCTCGTCCTCGGTGAGCCGTTCAGAGGCGATGCCGTTGTCGTCGTAGCCGAACGGGAAGAACGTCTCACCGCCGTTCATCCGCTCGAAGCGGGCGACGAAGTCCTGGAGGGTGAAGCCGTACAGGTGGCCCATGTGGAGGCTCCCCGATACCGTCGGCGGGGGCGTGTCGATGGAGAAGACGGTGTTCGGGTCGACCGGGTCGTCGTCGGGATAGGCGTACGTCTCCTCGTCGACCCATCGCCGCTGCCACCGCGGCTCGACGGTGTCGGGGTCGTACTCACCACTGGGCATTTCACGCTCACGTTCCCGCGGTTCCCCCTTAACGGCCTCGGTTGTGTGGGGAGCGCGCTACGCCGCGTCGCCCGCCTCGGGACTCACACCACGTCATCCAGGTCGTGCTCGGCGGCCATCTTCGACGCCTCCGCGGCGAACCGCTCGACCTCGTCGGCCGGGCTCTCGCCCAGCGCGGTCTCCTCGACCTCCCGGCCGGCGGTGATCCCGTCGCCCGTGACGAGCCGCTGTTCGGCCAGCTCCTTCGTGTGCGTCCGCTCGCCGTCCTCGGTGGCGTAGGTGAGTCGCACGAGCCCCTTCGAGTCGAACTGCCGGTCGACGAGCCAGACCGTGGTCATACGCGGCGATGGGTTCCTGCGAGGCTTAAAAAGGACGGTTGGGATGCAGAGGAGCACTTGACTACGATCGGTCCCGTCGATTGGGGTTGGCGCGCGCGCCTCCGAGCGGTCGTCTCTGACGACCGCGAGGAGCACCGTGCGAGGGAGTCGGCCACTCGGAGCGAAGCGGAGAGTGGCCGACGAGGCTGGGGAGGTGTGAGGCTGCGGTTGCCGTGCGGGGTGGGACTCGAAGGGGCAGCCGGAAGAACGGCGCAGGCGATGTAAGCACCGCAACGAGGGAGTGCCAGCGACCGAGTGAGGCGCGCAGCGAGCGTGCGCCGTTCTTCCGGCTGGGGCTTTGCAGGTCGTCATCGTCGATCCGTCAGCAACGATTTATAAACATGCGGATGGGGTTTGGAGAGAGACAGGTTCGAGGCGGCATCCCGTCAGTGATCGCATCGATCGGCAACCGACCAGTCATCTGGTTCAGTCGATCCTTCATAAGCCGTCGCCAGCGCTTTGTACCGCCTCGCCGAACCGGGAGGCATGCGCGTGAAGTTCGACCGCGACACCTGCGTCGGGATGTACCAGTGCGTCGCCGAGTGGGACGCCTTCGAGAAGAACCTGAACGACGGGAAGGCCGACCTTCAGGGGAGCGAAGAGGAAGAGGAGGACGTGTTCGTGGTCGAGGTGCCCGACGGCGAGGAGTTCGACGCGAAGTTCGCGGCCCGGGTCTGCCCGGTCGACGCCATCGAGGTGTACGACGACGACGGCGAACAGGTGGTCTAACAGGACTCGGCGGTGACTGGCTCTAAAAATCCAGCCGCTCGCTTATAAACGATTGACGCCGGATCGACGGCGAACACCTCCAAAGCCCCAGTCGCTCGGTTGTACGTGTCCAGCTACTCCACGGTGAACTCCTCCAAAGCCCCAGTCGGGAGGGCTCGCGCACCTCGTTGCGCTCCTCACTCGGTCGCTGTCGCTCCCTCGCTGCGGTGCTTACGTCGGTGTGCTTCGCCCTCCCGACTGCCCTTTTGAGTCCCACCCCGCACCGCACAGCACCAGCCTCACGCCTCCCCAGCCTCGCGGTTCGCGCTCTCCGAGCGCTCACCGCGTCCCTCGCACGCGCTCCTCGCGCCCTTCGGGCGCTCGGAGGCGCGCGCCGAGCTGGATGGATAAGGAGACCATCTGTCTCCGCCCGCTCTCACTTATAAGCGCTCTGCCAGATCCTCGGCGAAGTAGGTGATGATCAGGTCCGCGCCCGCGCGCTTGAGCGACAGCAGCGACTCGTGAGCCGTTTCTTCCAGGTCGAGCCACCCCTTCTCCGCGGCCGCGTGCAGCATCGCGTACTCGCCGGAGACGTTGTACGCGGCGACCGGGTGATCGAACTCCGCGCGGACGTCTGCGACGACGTCGAGGTAGGGCAGCCCGGGTTTCACCATCAGCACGTCGGCGCCTTCCTCGGCGTCGATCTGTGCCTCGCGGAGCGCCTCGCGGCGGTTCGCGGGGTCCATCTGGTAGTGGCGTCGGTCGCCGAACGCCGGCGCGCCGTCGGCCGCGTCGCGGAAGGGGCCGTAGAACGCCGACTCGTACTTGACGGCGTAGCTCATGATCGCCACCGCCTCGTGGCCCGCCGCGTCGAGCGCCTCGCGGATCGCCCGCACCTGCCCGTCCGTCATCGCGGAGGGGGCGACCATGTCCGCGCCCGCGTCGGCCTGCGAGACGGCGGTCTCCGCGAGCAGGTCGAGCGTCTCGTCGTTCGTCACGGTGAGCGTCGGGTCCGACTCGGCGGACTCCTCGAGCACGCCGCAGTGGCCGTGGTCGGTGTACTCGCAGAGGCAGACGTCGCCGATCACGTACGCGTCGGTCTCGGCGGTAACGCGGCGGATCGCGCGCTGAACGACGGCGTCCTCGGCGTACGCCCGGGTCCCCTCGGGGTCCTTCGACTCCGGGATCCCGAAGAGGATCACGGCCTCGACGCCGGTCTCACGGATCTCCTCGACGCGGTCGACCGCTTGGCTCACGGGGACGCGCTCGTGACCCGGCATCGTCTCGATCGGGACGCGTTCGTCGGTCGTCGCGTCGACGAAGACGGGCGCGACGAGGTCAGACGCCGACAGCGACGTCTCGCTGACGAGCGGGCGGACGCCGTCGGTCCGAAGCCGGCGGGGCCGATCGGTGGGGTGCATACCGGAGCGTTGGCTCCGGGCGGTCTTTTATGATCCGTCCGCGGCGAGCGGACGGCGGCTCGGGAACGACGTGCGCAAAGGACGCGAGGTCAGGGGAGAAGGGGAGCTACTCCGATGACTCCACGTCGATCTGGTCGCGAAGCGACGCGAGGTCGTCCGACTCCGCGAGCTCCTCGACGCGTTGCTTGAAGTGCTCCTCGCAGAGGCCGACGACCACGCCGCTCTGCTCGGCCTCGTACGTGGCCTCCCGATCGCAGTAGTGACACCGCATGGTCCCTACTCTGTCGGCGTCGGGCTTAATCCTGTTCGTCGATCGGGGAGGACTCGGTCTCCCGCGCGGCCGGGTCGGGAAGCCGGCCGCGAACGGGCTCGAACGCCTCCGCGGTCAGCCCCGCCTCGGCGAGCGTACGCTCGTGCGCGTCGCTACCGCCCGTCAGGAGGAGGTCGCTTTCGGCGGCGACCCGCTCGACGCGGCCGTCGTCGACCGGGCGGCCGTACGGGTAGAACCGCTCCACCGCGTCCAACTCGCGGGCGACGTCGAGCGCGGCGTCGACATCGTCGTACCGGAACGGGTGCGCGAGGCCGACGAGCGCGCACGCGTCCGCGAGGAGTTCGATCCCCCGCTCCAGTTCCGTCACGTCGCGGGCGACGTAGCAGGGGCCGTCGCTCCCGATCAGCTCGTCGAAGGCGCCCGCGTAGTCGTACGGCGCCTCCGATTCCTCGATCGCGCGGGCGATGTGCGGCCGCCCGAGGCCGGGACGGGGCTCGACGCCGAGGTCGACGCCGAGCCGCTCCTCCACCGCGTCGAGGATCGCCGCGCCGCGCCGCTGCCGGTCCGCCTGGAGCCGCTCGATCTCGGCGTCGAGCGCCGGGGTGCGGTCGACCGCGTACCCGAGCAGGTCGAGCCGCTCGAAGCCGGCGTCGACGCGTAGTTCGATCCCCCGGACGATCCGGACCCCCTCGCGCTCGACGACGGGAGCGTCGAGGTCGGGATGGACCCGGTCGTGATCGGTGACGGCGACCCAGTCGAGCCCCGCGTCGGCGGCGGTCACGGCGAGCTCCGCGGCCGTCATGGTACCGTCCGAGACGGTCGTGTGCGCGTGGAGGTCGGCGACGATCCGGTCCGTGTGCATGCCCACGTTCGGCGACCCCCGTACTAAGCGCCGACGGTAGTCCCGTGTGAACATGCACCAATATAAGGAAATATAAGTAGATATCTCCGACTAAGGTTGTGCATGGACAATCATTAAGAACCTCCGGCGCTTTCCATCTGTTGATGCGCTTGAACGGCGTCGACGACCGACTCGAACGGCACCAATATCCGACGACCTCGGAAGAACTGATCGCGGCCCACGGGAACGCGACCGTAGAGCTCGCGGAGGGATCCGAGCGTCTCGGCGACGTGTTGGAGCGGTTCGGAGAACAGACGTTCGCCGACGCGGAGGACGTGTTCACCACTCTCCGCGCGGGCGTCTGTCACCGCGGAGTCGGTCGGCGGTTCTACTCGGACCGCGACCCGACGACCGACGCCGAGGACGGGCCCTCGCCGGTCTCGTTCTGAGCGGAACCGCGGCCCGACCGGTTTTTTTGAAAACGAAACGAACCGCCAGCGACGCTTCGGCCCTCGGATTCGCGTCGCCGCCGTCGCTCGCGTGTCCCCCGGCCCGAAGGCACGCACGGTGGCGGCGAGACCTACACCCAGTCGATCGCGGGAGACAGGTCGATCGGAACCGATCCCTTTCGATATCCCTCTACCGTCCCGTCCGGACGCGCGCGGAGGACGACCGCCGGGCGGTGCCGGACTCCCGGCTTGGCGTCCCGGACCGCGGCCCAGTCGTCCGCGGGAAACGAGGTGCAGTCCACGAGCAGGGTCACGCCACCGCCGTGGGCTTCCAGCTGGCCGCTCGTCTTCGTCTCCGCGGTGTCGCGGACCGCCGCGACGGGGCCGTTCGCGGACCGGTTCGAGGCCGGCTGCGGGCGGGTCACCTCGACGAGGGACGCCCGACCGGTGTCCGGGTCCGTCGCACGGAAGTCGAGCGAGTGCCCGGTCGTCACCTCGATCTCCGGGGTCACGTCGTAGCCGGAGTCGGTGAGGATCCGCGCCGCGGTGAACTCCGCGATCGCCGCGCTCATCCGCACGAGGTCGAGCGACGCCGAGGTCCCGAGCTTACCCGCCATCGTCGCCCGGTAGTCGTCGAGCGTCCCCGTCCGGAGCGTCTCCTCGACGAATCCCGTCCCCCCCTCACGGGTCGCGTCCGGGAACCCGGCCGCGTGGTCGCGGAAGAACGCCCGCGTCGTCTCCGCGCCGTCCTTCGAGCAGAACACGGGGAGGAAGTACCACGAGACGTGCGGGTACGCCGCGAGCCACGGCTCGTCGTCGTGGAGCGCGGCGAGCAGCTCCCGCTGGACCCACCGAGACACCGGGTACGGTACCTCGTCGAAGCCGTACTTCTCCGTGCGCCACAGCTCGCTCGGCGTCTCCGTGTTGCCGATCCAGTATCCGGTCGCTCCGCCGCTCGCTCCCGCGGGCGGGTCGGCGTCGTCGTCGGTCCAGCCGAACAGGGCGAACGAGCCGTCGTCCATGTCGAACCGCCGCGCCTCGTACCCCGGCGGCGGACTGAACCACGGCTCGCCCGCGGCCGCCCCGAGGTTGTCGTCGAGCGGCCGTTCGAGCTGCGAGCGGACGCGGCCGACGCTCCACCGGCCGGGAGCGCGTCTGAATCGGAGCGGTTGTGCCACGGCGGTGTTACCGGGCGCCGGGTCTAATCGGTTCCGGTGGCCCGATCGAGGCGCCCCCGGCCGCGTCGCCCGCTTCGTTTCGACGAACGGACGGTTCACCGACACATATATGACCGATTGTTTCCAAGTGAGGTTGTACCATGTCAATGGGTGCCTATGACGAGGCCGAACACGAGCGTCGCGAGCGGAAGACCAGCGAAGTCAACGCCGATTTCGACGCGGAGCGGCCGGAGTACTCCGGATCGCTCACGTACGACTCCGGCGACTCCGCGGAGGCACTCCTCGACAAGTTCCAAGAGCTACAGAGCGAGTGAGACGGCGACTCGGACCGCGTTTCTGCGGATTCGTCGACTTCCGCCCGAACCGCTGATCGGTGAGTCCGATCAGGTCAACGCGATCGCGGCCGAGCAGACGATCGCGACCGCGAGAACGTGACCGACGACGGCGCCGAGCAGGATCGGTTCCTCGATCAGGAACGGGACGAGCACCAGCTGGAGCGCCGAGAACCCGATGTTCTCCGCGTCGAGGCGCCTGACGCTGGCCGCCTCGCTCGGACCGAGCTCGACGTTCACCGCCCGCCAGAGCGCGACGACCGCGCTCCACCACGAGGTGCCGATCCGGTAGGTGAGGTCCCAGAGGATCAACAGGGTCAGGTAGACCACCGGGATCGGCGGATCGGGACCGAACAGACGCTCGAGCAGCGTCCCGTCCCACGCTATCATGTACGTCAGCAGCGCGATGAACGCGAGCACGCCGAGGACGATCTCGATGCTCGACCCGAACAGGAGCCGCTTGTGCTCCGGGGGCGTCGACAGCCGGCGGTTCGCGGCGCCGAGCCGGTGCATCTCGACGCTGCCGATCGCCGCGACGAGGACGGCGACGGTCCCGGCGACGACCGCGTCCCACAGCCCGTAGTACCAGCCGAGCGCGGCGACGCCGAGCTGAAACAGCAGAAACTGGATCGCGACCGCGAGCGTGCGAGAGATCCCCAACCCTGGAATGCCCCCGACGAGGCTCTCGTACACCCACGTCTCGCCGTAGTTCCGGCTCACAGCTCGACCTCTATCTCGGTCGGCGGAATCTCGTCGGTCAGGTTGTCGCGGTGGGGGCGGTCGATCGCTCTCGCGACGGCGACGTCGAAGGGCGTCTGTTCGATCGGGACGAGATCGCGCAGCCGGTCGTCCTCGACGATCACGGTGTTGCGGAGTCCCTCCACGAGCGAGCGGGCGAGATAGGGGTTCACGTCGGTCACCAGTCGGAGCCACTTCGCCGACAGCTCGGGACTCAACACCGGCACCCGAATGATCCACAGCCTGTGCCCGAGCTGACGGCGGGTCTGGCGGAGGATCTCGGCGTATGTCATGACGTTCGGCCCGCCGATCTCGAACGTGTCGTCGCGCGTTTCCGGAACTTCGAGGACACCGGCGAGGTACCCGACGACGTCGTCGATCGCGATCGGCTGGCAGAGCGTGTCGACCCACTTCGGCGTCGTCATTACCGGTAGCCGACTCGCGAGCCCGTGAATCACCTCGAAGCTCGCGCTTCCGGCGCCGATGATGATCGCCGCCCGCAGCGTGGTCAGCGCGGGATCGCCCGTCGCGAGGATCCGCTCGACCTCGCGGCGAGAACGGAGGTGTTCGGAGAGCTCTTCGCGGTCCTCTCCGAGGCCGCCGAGGTAGATCACCCGGTCGACGCCGACGTTCGACGCGGCCTCGACGAAGTTGGTCGCGCAGTTTCGATCCCGTTCCTCGTAGCCGGGGCCGCCGTCCATCGAGTGGACGAGGTAGTAGGCGGCGTCGACCGGGTCGCCGTCGACCTCGAACGCTGGCGGGAGCGTCTCTTGCTCCAAGAGGTCGCCCTCGACGACGTGGACCCCAGCCGGAGGAGTGTAGCCGTCGGCGTCGCGAACGAGAGCGACGACCTCGTGACCGCGGTCGAGGAGCGTCGGGACGAGCCGGCTGCCGACGAATCCAGTGGCGCCGGTGACGAGCACGCGCATACAGATCCCTCGTGTGGAACGACCATAAGCACCCGCCACGGACCGCTCGGTCCGGCTTCGAACGCCGGGACGCGGCCTCCTCGAAGGACGGATCGGCGAGACCGATCGTTAAAAGAAGCCGCGCGGCGCTCGTTGAGGTATGCACGCAGGCGAGTTCGAGCCGGTCCGCGGGGTATCAGACCTGTACGTCCACGACACCGGGATGTTCGACACCGACGAGTACGGGGCCGTGTACGTGTACGACGCCGAGCGTCCCGTCGTGATCGACGCCGGGACCGGCGCGAATCGGGACGCGCTGTTCGAGACGATCGAGGCGATCGGGATCGGACGCGAGGAGCTGGCGTGGATCCTGCCGACCCACGCTCACCTCGATCACGCGGGCGGCGCGGGCCACCTCGCCGAGCGCTACCGGAACGCCGAGGTCCTCGTACCCGAGAAGGGAGTGCGACACCTCGTCGATCCGGAGGCGCTCGTCGCCGGGACGAAATCCGCGGTGCAAGAGCAGTGGGAGTACTACGACGAGCCCGAACCGATTCCGGAGGATCGGATATCCGGGCTCTCAGAGGGAGACCGGATCGACCTCGGCGACCGCGAGCTGGTCGTGTACGAGGCGCCGGGTCACGCGCCCCACCACGCGATCTACCACGACCCCGACGCCGACGTCGTCTTCGCGGCCGACGCGGCCGGGATATATATCCCCGCGGTCGACGAGGTCGAGCCGACGACGCCGCCGCCGCAGTTCGACCTCGACCAGTGTCTCGCCGACGTTCGGACGGTCGAGGAGCTCGACCCCGACTACCTCTGTTTCGGTCACTTCGGCCCCCGAGAGTACGAGTCGGAGCTGGCCGGCGAAATTAAGCGCGCGTACGTGGAGTGGGTGGAAGCGATCCGGGAGAAGCGCGAGGAGCTCGGCGACGACGACGCGGTTATCGAGCACTTCGAGGCCGCGAGCCGAGACGCCGAGTTCTGGAATCCGGAGCGCGCCCGCGCCAACACGAGCCTGAACGTTCGGGGCGTCCTCACGTACCTCGACCACGTCGCGGACCGGAACGGAGAGTGAGGCCGTCCGTTCGTCGCTCCCGACGAAAACCTCCTAAACCCCGCGTCGCCTAAGCCTCGGTAATCGATGGGTATCTTCGACACGATCCGCGCCGTGCTCGGGACGAGCGCCGAGACGGACGCGACCCGCGAGGCCGACCCCGAGGACCTCTTCGGGATGTCGACCGCGTACATGACGATGGAGGCCGACCTCGGCTACGACCACTGCGGAGAGGCCGCGCTGTGTTTCTCCGGCGTGGACAGCACTCGGTTCGACGACGCCGTCGAAACGGTCGAGGCCATTCTTGAAGCCGGCGAGATCGAGACCGGCACGGGGTTCCACCGCCACGAGGACGACCACGGCTACCACTGGTTCGTCCTCGAGGACGACGACCCGGAGGACCTGGTGACGAGCGTCCACTTCGCGGCCGACCAGTTCATCGAGGAGGGGTTCGGCTCCCGGCTTCTCGCGGCCGTCTTCGGCTTCGAGCGCGGGGACACCGACGCCTACTGGATCTACTCGTTCCGCCGCGGCGCGTACTATCCGTTCTCGCCGAAGGGGACGAGCGACCGGAACCAGCAGGTCGAGTTCAAGCTCCAGTCCGTCCTCGACGGGGAGCTCGGCCTCGAAGACGACGAGTCGTACTGGTACCCGCTGTGGCCGGACGCGCCCGGGAAGCGCCCGTGGGAGTAAGTCGATGAGCGAATCGAGCGCCGAGGCGCGCGACGGCCGCGACGCCACGACGAAGCGAGTGACTCGGGCGATCGCGATCCAAGCCGCGGCGGTGAGCGGCGCCGTCCACCTGCTGTGGGCGTGGCCGCGGCTGGGTGACCCGAGCGATCCGCGCCCCTACGTGTTCCTGCTCGGCGGGGCGTTCGCGGTCGGCGTCGCCGTCGCGACCCTACGGGCGCCCGAGTACCGGCGCCTATACGCCCTCGGCGCCGGCACTCTCGCGGGGTTCCTCCTCGGCTACGTCGGCTGGTACGGCGCCGCGGCCGCGTCGGCGCTCGCGACTGACCCCTTGGCGATCGTCGCGAAGGCGGCAGAGGTCGTCGGCGTCGCCGCGTTCCTCGCGCTCTACCGGCTCGCGCCGCCGACGAGCGTCGTGCTCGAACGGAGGAATGAGACCAAGAGTGCCGAGAAAACGGGAGACAACGAAGATCCCACAAGCGGACGGTCCGACTCATGAGCGACGGCGCGTACCTGACGGTCACCGAGCCCGCGACGGCGACGTTCGAGATCCGTGGTTCGGAGTTCCTCGGACACGTCGTCCCGGTGGACACGGTCGACGAGGCCGAGGCGTTCGTCGAGCGCGTCAGGGGCGAGTACGACGATGCGACCCACAACGTGCCGGCGTACCGGGTGCCGGCCGGCGCGGCGTCCGAGCGGACCCCCGGGAGCGGCCCCATGATCCGGGAGTACTCCTCCGACGACGGCGAGCCCTCCGGCTCGGCCGGGAAGCCGGCGCTCAACGTCCTTCAACAGCGCGATATTCGGAACGTCGTCGCGGTGGTGACCCGATACTACGGCGGGACGAATCTCGGCGTCGGCGGACTCGCGCGCGCTTACTCGCGGGCGGTGAAAGAGGGAATCGACGAGGCGGGCGTGGTCGAGGAACGGCCGCACCGGCGGCTGCTCGTCGAGACCGCGTACGACGACTCGGGTACTGTCCGAGGCGTAATCGAGTCCTCGGGAGTCTCGTTCGACGCCGATTACGACGGGCGCGTGCGATTCGATCTTCGAGTACCGGTGGCCGAGACCGAGGAATTGGTCGAACGACTCAACAGCGCGACGAGTGGCCGGGTCGAGATCGACCGGTAGCCGGAGGGCCACTCCGATAGCGAACAGGCGACTGATTCGGAAAAGACGGCATTCCGCGGCGGTGCGTCGCGCTCCCGCCTAGTACGCCGCGGGCGACGGTCACATCACGGCGAGAGTGGATTCGGTATCCGATTTCAACTGTCGGTCGAGATCGGACTGAACGGCGGATCGACGGATCGGCGAACCGACGGACCGACGGTTACGCGAACTTCCGGACGGTCATCTCCAGCGTGTCGAGGTCGAGGATCGGCGCGTACCCCGCGTCGGGGTCGATGTTGACGGACTTCTGGAAGTCGGTCTGGGCCTGCCAGCAGCCGGAGTTGACCGCGAGGACGTTGTGGTACTTCCCCCACCCGAGCTTGTGAACGTGGCCGGTGTGGAACACGTCCGGGACGTTCTCGATGACGAGGTAATCGCGTTCCTCCGGGGCGACGCGGGTGTGCCCGCCGAACTGGGGAGCGACGTGACGCTTTTTCAACAGCTGGTACATCGCCTTGTGGGGTTCGTCGTAGCTCGCCTTCTCCTCGGGGAGTTCCGCGATCACCTCGTCGAGCGAGACGCCGTGGTACATCAGCACCTCGACGCCCTCGACCGAGACGGTCGCGGGGTTCGAGACGATCTGTGCGTCGTGGACGTCCATGATGGAGCGGATCTCGTCGTTGAATCCGGGCTGGGGCTCTGCGAGCCGGACCGCGTCGTGGTTGCCCGGGATCATCACGATCTCGGTGTCGGCCGGGACTTCCTTGAGGTACTCCGCAAACGCCTCGTACTGGTCGTAGATGTCGACGATCTCCAGCTCCTCGTCCTGGTCGGGGTAGACGCCGACCCCCTCGACCATGTCGCCGGCGAGCAGGATGTACTCGACCGGCTCGGCCTCGGGGGTGTGGAGCCAGTCGGTGAAGCTGCTCCACGCGTCCGCCATGAACTCGTCGCTGCCGACGTGGACGTCGGAGATCAGCGCGGCCTGCACATGGCGGTCGGCTCCGCCGGTCCGGTGCGTTCGCGGAACGTCCGGGAAGTGCAGCGAGTCGGCGAAGAGGATTCCGGAGTCGTCCGCGAGGGTCCCCTCGACGGCGACGCACTCGTCCATCAAGATCTCGTCGACGACGTCGGCGAGCCCCTTGTCTTTCATCACCAGCGCCGGGAACGTGCCGGTGGTGTCCTCCAGTTCGACGAGCCAGTGGCCGGACTTCGTCGAGCGGACGTCGTTGACCAGCCCGATCATCGCGGCGTCGCTGCCGCCGGGCATGTCCGCGATCGCCTCCGCGGGGCGGTGGTTAACGCGACCGCGGAGCACCTTGGAGAGCCGCTCGTAACGGTCGCGGAACGTCCGAACGAAGTCGGCGTACTCGCCGGTCCCGGTGCTCCGTCCGGTCATGTCGTTGCCGACCTCGAGCTCTCGGCGATCGGGGTCGCGATCGCGGCTTCCGGCGTTTTCGGCGCCGGCGGTGGACCCGTGGTCGCTACCGGGGCCCGCGGCGACGCCGTCCGATCCTTCGCGGGTCGAGTCGGCACGGACGGCACCCCGGGACCCCTTCGTTTCGACTGGAGATCGGCCCGTATCAGGGGCTGTGTCGACGTTCGAAGCGGTCGAGGTTCCAGAGTCGCGGTCGGGGCGGGTGGCGGGTCGGATTGAGTGGCGGGGTCCGAAGAAGTGCCGGGGTCCGTAGA
>NZ_JARANT010000056.1 GCF_029889805.1 Halorubrum sp. Boch-26
ACGCGCTGCGCCTTAGTCTCGTGGGCCCGGAGATGTGCATATGAGACAGTTCTACGACGGCTACGAGATGCTGTTCCCCGGACGGGGGATCTCCCTCTCCGGGAGCGCGGACCTCCCCCGCGACGCGAACGTCACGCCGCAGGGCGCGAACGCGACGCTGACGCGCAACGGGACGCTTCAGGTGGAGATCCCGAAGAACGACGACGCGCAGGACGTCGCCGTCGTCGAGGAAGACGACGCCGACGAGCGCTGAGCTCGACGCCCCCCGACGCGGCCCCGCGTCTCTTTTCTCACTCTCCGACCCGCGCTTCGACCGACATCCCCTCCGTGATTTCGAACGCCTCGTCGCCGTCGAACCGGTCGGGGTCGAAGGGCCCGATCCACGGCGATTCGGGAGCGTCGGCGTCGGTCCCGTCGAGCGACGCCAGCACGCCCTCGGCGACGAGCTCCCCGACCGCCGGCGCGCGCATGAACCCGTGGCCCTGCCAGCCGGTGGCGACGAACAGGCGGTCCGCGTCGCCGCCCCGGTCGGGGCGCTCGCCGCCGACGGGCCCGACGAGCGGGTCGCCGTCGGGCGTCGCCGTGCAGAGCCCGGCCCACGCCCGCTCCACGCTCGGTGCCTCGTCGTCGGACCCGCCGTCGCCCACGGCGTCGACGCGTTCCCGTAGCGTCTTGCTCACGGAGTCGACGAACCACTCGTCGCCCTCGCGGTCGTACTCGTCCGGGTCGGCCGCGACGGGCTCGGTCCCGTCGCCGGCCAGCAGCCCGGTCGGGTGCGGCCGGAGGTAGACGCCCGCGGTCGCGTCGTACACCATCGGGCCGTCGTATGCGACCCCGCTCGTCAGCGCCTGCACGCGATAGGGGACGACCGGGACCGCGATCTCGGCGTCCGCGAGGACGTCGGCGCTGTGCGCGCCGGCGGCGACGACGACCGCGTCGAACTCGCGGACCGCGCCTCGGCTTCCCCCTCCGCCGGCCGCGTCTTCGCTCGCGTGGACCCGGAGCTCCGCCCCGTTGTCGGTCACCGAGACGGCCGTCTCGGTCTCGACGGCGACCCCCTCGCGGCGCGCTCGGCGTCCCATCGCCGCGACGTAGCTCGCGGGGTCGCACCACCCCGCGCCCTCGGCCACCGCGGCGACCGCGAGGTCGTCGGTCGCGATCGGGAACCGGTCTGCGAGGGCGGCGAGATCGATCACGGAGACGTCCCGCCCGTGCGAGCGCATCCGGTCGACCATCGAGGGAACGGCGTCGGCGTCCGGGTCGCCCTCGCGGACCGCGATCACGTACGGGCACGGCGTGAATTCGAAGCCGGGCAGCGACCGGTCGAACGCCCGAAACCGCTCCATCGCGCGGGCGGCCAGGGCGGCGTCGACGTCCTCGGCGTACGCGTCGTACAGCACGCCGGCGGCGCGGCCGGAGCTCTCCGCGCCGAGCTCGCCGCGGTCGTAGAGGGTCACGTCGGCGCCGCGCGCCGCGAGGTCGGCGGCCACGGTGGCGCCGACCGCGCCGCCGCCGACGACCGCGACGGCCGGCGGCTCCCTGAGATCGTCTCGCACGGTGTCGTCTCTCGCGGATCGGCTCATGCGCTCGGCTCTCGCGGGAGCCGTGTTAACGGTGGCGCCGAGGTGCGTTCGCGGGGAGGGGCCTCGGGAGGCGCTCGCGGGGAGGGGCCTCGGAAGGCGTTCGCGGCGGCCCGCAGACCGGGTGACGCGTATGTCCCCGGCCACGTTATGAGCGTCGAGCCCGTACGTTCGGTATGAACCAACTCGTCGACGGCGAGTGGCGGACCGACGCGTACGAGGCGACGGACGAGGACGGATCGTTCCAACGCGGCGAGACGGGCTTCCGGAACTGGATCGCCGGCAGCGACGTGCCCGACCACGTCGACGCCGAGCCGGACGAGCGGTTCCAGCCGGAGGCGGGCCGGTACCACCTGTACGTCTCCTACGCCTGCCCGTGGGCGCACCGCACCCTGCTCGCGCGGTCGTTGCTCGGCCTGGAGGACGCCATCGACGTCTCGGTCGTGGACCCGTACCGCGGCGAGGACGGCTGGCAGTTCACCCCCGAGAAGGCGGGCTGCACGCCCGACCCCCTCCACGACAGCGACTACCTCCGGGAGCTGTACGTCGCGGCCGACCCGAACGCCACCTGTCGGGTGACGGTCCCAGTGCTGTGGGACACCGAGGAGGAGACGATCGTCAACAACGAGTCCCGCGAGATCCTTCGGATGCTCTCGACCGCGTTCGACGACCTCGGTAACGACGTGTCTCTTTTGCCCGACGCCGGCGACGAGGCGACCGTCGCCGACGTCGATGAGGTCATCACCGAGATCTACGAGCCGGTCAACAACGGCGTCTACCGCGCCGGCTTCGCGAAGTCCCAAGACGCCTATGACGAGGCGATCGATGACCTGTTCGGCGCGCTCGACCGCTGGAACGATCACCTCGCGGACCAGCGGTACCTCGTCGGCGACTCGCTCACCGAGGCCGACATCTGCATGTTCACCACGCTGGTGCGGTTCGACCAGGTGTACCACACTCACTTCATGTGCAACCGGACGTTCGTCCACCAGTACGAGCACCTCTGGCCGTACCTCCGCGACCTCTACCAGACGGCGGGGGTCGCCGAGACGGTGAACATGGCCCACATCAAGGAGCACTACTACACGACCCACCCGGACGTGACGCCCTCCGGGATCATCGCGCGCGGTCCGGACCTCGACTGGGAGGCGCCGCACGACCGCGACCGGCTCGGCGGCGAGGCGCCGACGCCGACCGCGGACGACTGAGAGTCGAACGACCCCGCACGAGGGGCGCTATTTATCAACCGATCTGCGGCGGCGCGCGCCGACGAGCGGCCGACAGGCCGCGAGTCGCCCGCGTGAGGCTGCGGTGCTGTGCGGTGCGGGGTGGGATTCAAAGGGGCAGTCGCGAGGACGAAGCACGACGACGCAAGCACCACAGCGAAGGAGCGGTAGCGACTGAGCGAGGAGCGCAGCGAGTCGCGCGAGTCCTCGCGACTGGGGCTTTGAGGTGTACACCGCCGCTCCGCCGTCGACCACCAATCACGGAGAACGCGCAAAACGAGAAACCGTTTAAAAGAAAAGTCGCGGAACGAGAAAAACACAGAAGGGAGAGAACCCGGAGCGAACGCCGATTTACCCCTCCATGCCGCCGAACGAGAGGCCGTCCTCGACGGAGCGCTGGGCAGCGAAGTAGACGATCGCGACGGGGAGCGCGAACAGGTTCGCGAACGCCGCGAAGCGCGTCCACGGCGTGGAGAACCGGCCCTCGGTCGCGAGGTTGTACAGCTCCACCGAGAGCGGGTAGTTCTCCGGCGAGAGCAGCGTCTGCGCGATGATGAACTCGTTCCACCCGGCGAGCCAGACGAAGATGAGCACGACGGCGAGCCCCGGCTTCGTCAGCGGGAGGATCACCTCCCGGATCGTGTCCAGGAAGCTCGCGCCGTCGACCATCGCCGCCTCCTCGTAGGAGACGGGGATGTTGTCCATGTACGTCTTCAGCAGCCAGGTGTTAAACGGAATCGCGCCGGCCGCGTAGAACAGCCCGAGGATGAACAGGTTGTTCGTCAGTCCGTAGGAGCTGAACAACGAGTACAGCGCCACGAGCGTCGCGATCGAGAGGCCGGCACCGATCTGCGTGAAGAGGACGTACCCGTAGAGGATGCGCTTCCGGCCGATGAAGCTCCGCCGTGAGAAGGCGTACGCCGCCGGCACGATCATCCCGAAGCCGGCGACGATCGTCACGCTCACGAGGTAGAGGCTGTTGAACACCGCGCCGGGCCCGGTCTCGGTCCCGGCCCACCGGAAGGCGATCGGAACGAGGCCGTTCCCCCCGCCGATGACGAGTTGAGGGTATCCCCAGTCGCCGTCGACGAAGAAGAAGTTAGACTCGAACAGCACCCACCGATACGCGTTGAGGTTGTACGTCGTCGGGTCGGGGAAGATCCCGCCGGTGTTGAACAGCCGGGTCCCCTCCGCGAGCGACGCCGTGAAGATCCAGAACAGCGGGAACAGTAGAATTAGCACCATCGACAGGCCGAACGCCGTCATCAGGACGCTCTTCCCGACGTCCCACGGCGTCCGCTTTCCGGTGCGGAGGTCGTAGACGGCCCGCTGGACCGTCACGACGAACCGCTTCGGGGCGGTCGCGAACCCGACGAGCTTCGCGCGGAGCAGCGCCAAGACGGAGGCGAGGGCGTTCATCGCTCACCCACCCCCTCGGCGAGGCCGCCGTACCGCACGGCGGCGTACATGAACAGGCCGATGACGGCGATCGCGACGATGAGGATCGCGGCCGAGAGCCCGAACTGGTTGAAGCTGATCGCCTCGCGGTAGCCGTACACGATGATCAGCTCGTTCTGCCGCGCCGGGCCGCCCTGGTTGAACACCCACGGGATCAGGAACTGCTGGAACGAGGTCGCGCCGGTGAGGATCGACGCGAACAGCACCGGCCGCTGGATCGCGGGCAGCGTCACGGTGCGGAACCGCTGGAGGAAGCCCGCACCGTCGACCATCGCCGCCTCGTGGAGTTCGCGGGGCACGTCTTGGAGCGCGCTCACGATGATGATCACCATGAACGGGTACGCCAGCCACACCTCCGTGGTCACGTACGCGAAGAACGCCTCCCAACGGCCGCTGAGGAAGCCGATCGGCACGTCGAAGAGGAGGAACTCGGGCGCCGACAGCGACGACGCGATCCCGTTGTACCGCCCGAGTATCGTGTTGAAGACGCCGAACCGGGCGTCGCTGAACATCCCGCGCCAGACGGTGATCGTGAAGATCCCGGGGAACCCGAGCGGCACGATCACCGCCGCGCGCATGTACCGCTTGCCGACGACGCGCGCGTGGTTCAACAGGAGGGCGATGCCGACGGCGACGAACACCTTGATCACGAGCGAGACCGCGACGAACAGCCACGTCGTCGACATCGACGTCCAGAACTGCGAGTCGCCGAACAGCTGGAGGTAGTTGTCCAGCCCGATCAGCTCGGCGCCGCCCCCGATCACCGACCCGGCGAACGTCGCGTCGGTCAGCGAGATGTAAAACAGGTAGAAGATCGGGTACAGCATGAAGCTCGAAAAGAGGATAACGCCGGGAATTACGAGGAGGAGGCCCCAGTCGCGGCCGGAGAACGGAACCGCCGCTCGGAGCCGTGCGAGGCCGCTCGCGCCGGTACCGCTGTGTGAGGAGGCCATGATAACTGGGTGAGAGACCGCTTACAGGTTCTCCCTGATCTCGGAGGCCGCCTGATCGAGGGCGGGGCCGCTCTCCTGATCGCCGTTGAAGACGCGAGTCAGCGCCTCGGTCAGCGGCGTCCAGACGCTGTTCATATCGGGGTGGGTCGGGATCGGGACGCCGTGGTCGACCTGCCGGGCGAACGCCTCGACTTCCGCCGAGAGGTCCCCGTCTTCGACCACGGAGCTGAGCACGGGGATGTACCCCTGCTCGGCCGCGTTGGTCTCGACGACCTCCTCGTTCGTGGTGTACCACTCGGCGAGCCCGGTGGTCGCGTCGACCGTCGACTGATCGGCGTCGTTCAGCATGGCGCTGAAGTAGAACGTCTGGATCCCCGAGTACGTGCGCGGGTGGTTCCCGTCGACCGTCGGCAGGGGTGCGACGCCGAGGTTGTCGATCTCATCGGTGAGGTTCGCGAGCTCCCACGGGCCGTTGATCGCGAACGGGGCGGCCCCGTCAGCGAACGCGACGATCTGCGACTCGTAGCCGGGGTCGGCCGGGACGTAGTCGAACAGGGTTTCGAGCGCGTCCATCCCCTGCTTGCAAGCGTCGCTGTCGAGGGTGACTTCCAGGTTCTCTTCGTCGAAGATATCGCCGCCGTACGCCTGGATGAACCCGCTGACGAAGTACGGGTTTGCGGCGGGGTACGAGAGGCCGTACTCGCCGTTTTCGGGGTCGTGGAACTCGTCCATGACGGAGACCATCTCCTCGAGGGTCTCCGGCGGCGCGTCGACCACGTCCTCGTCGTAATACAGGGCGACGGTCTCGGAGGCGAACGGGAGCCCGTGGAGCGCGCCGTCGTACTGAACCGCCTGCTGTGCGGTCTCGGTGAACGCGTCGAGCGACTCGACGTCGTCGCTCGCGTCGTAGAGGAACGGCGGCTCCTCGCGGACCGCGAACCGGCCGACCCAGTCGTGCGCCCAGATCCACGAGTCGGGGCCCTCGCCCGACGGGATCGCGGTCTCGAGCTGCTGGTCGAGCTCGCCGCCGGGCTCTTCCTTGTTGATCGTGTGGCCGGTCTCCGACTCGAACTCCCCGACGTACGAGGACATCGCCTCGTCCTCGCCGTCGGACAGGTCGGTCCACAGCGTCGCGGTTCCCTGACTTCCGCCGTCGTCGCCGTCGGACCCGTCAGACCCACTGGAGCTGTCGGACTCGCCGTCGCTTCCGTCCTCGCCGTCGCCGCCGTCGCCGCCGTCGCTGCCGTCGCCGCTGTCGGTGCTGATACAACCCGCGAGCGCCGCGAGCGCGGTACTTCCCCCCATCGCCTTGAGTAGCGTTCTGCGTTTCTCAGTCATGTGTTACAACAAATGATGAATTACATATTCATACATTTAGTTTTTGTGGGTGGAGAAGCGCTCCGCGCCCTCGTCGGTCTCCCGCTGACGGTCGCTCGAGTGACGGCCGCGTTCGCTGTGAGGCCGTGCCGCTCCACGCGCCCGCTTTCGCGACGGTCGCGCTCGACCCCTCGTCTGGCCATATCTGAGATGAAATTATTCCTCATATATCCGAAAAACAGCGAAGAACTAATATGCGCGAAGCACCCTCTGCCAGTAAATGGCAAGAGTAACGCTCGACACGCTCCGGAAGGAGTTCGACCGGGGGACCATCGTCGCCGTCAACGACCTCGACTTGGAGATCGAGGACGGCGAGTTCGTGACCGTCGTCGGGCCGTCGGGCTGCGGGAAGACCACCACGCTGCGGATGGTCGCGGGACTGGAGGAGCCAACGTCGGGGACCGTCAGCTTCGACGACGAGGACGTCACCGACATCCACGCGACGGAGCGTCCCGTCGCGATGGTGTTCCAGAACTACGCCCTGTATCCCCACAAGACGGTGATGGAGAACATGGGATTCGGGCTCAAGATGAGCACCGACATGACGAAAGACGAGCGCCGCGAGCGCGTGACCGAGATGGCCGAGATGATGGGGATCGCGGACCTGCTCGACGACAAGCCGGACGAGCTCTCCGGCGGACAGAAGCAGCGCGTCGCGCTCGGTCGGGCCATCGCTCGCGAGCCGGAGGTGTTCCTCTTCGACGAGCCGCTCTCGAACCTCGACGCGAAGCTCCGTACCGAGATGCGCGCGGAGATCCAGAAGCTCCAGAAGGAGTTCGGCGTCACGGCGATGTACGTCACCCACGACCAGGAGGAGGCGATGACGATGGGCGACCGCCTCGCGATCCTGAACGACGGGAAGCTCCAGCAGGTCGGCGCGCCGACCGAGGTGTACGAGAACCCGGTCAACGAGTTCGTCGCCGGCTTCATCGGGTCGCCCTCGATGAACTTCATCGACGTCGACGTGGAGACCGACGGGACAACCGCGGTGATCCGAAACGAGTCGATCGGGCTCGACCTCGAACTCACCGCCGAGTACGTCGCGGGCCACGACGTTGAGACCGGACCGTACACGCTCGGCGTCCGCCCGGAGAACATCGACATCGTCGAGGGGCCGACCGGCGGTGAGACGCTGGCGTCGACCGTCGAGGTCGTCGAGCCGATCGGCTCCGACAACTACGTCCACCTCGCCGTGAACGAGGACTTCCTCGCGCGGTCGACCCCGGACATCAAGCCCGCGGCCGGCGACGAGGTGGGCGTCGTCTTCGACGAGGCGGACCTCCACCTGTTCGACGCCGAAACCGGCGAGGACGTCTTCCTGAGCGACGAGGAGATCGACGCGGCGGTCGTCTGACACGTTGATTTATACGTCGTTGCTGGCGAATCGGCGGTGAACACTTCCAAAGCCCCAGCCGCGAGGCGCGAAGCGCCTCTGGCAGCCGGCGGCAACGCCGCCGGCGACTGCCCTCTTGAGTCCTCCCCCCACCGACGGCACCGCAGCCTCACGCCTCCCCAGCCTCGCCGCGAGCGCCCTTATAAGGGCGCTCGCGGGCTCCCTCGCGCGGGCGACTCGCGCCTTTCAGGCGCTCGCCGGCACGCGCCACCGCGGATCGATTTATAAATCGACGCGTTCTCGGTACACCGTCCGCCTCACGTCGCCGTCGGCGACAACGGCTTCAAGTGCGCGCTCGTCCGACCGGAGAGTAGCAATGGAGCCGCCGAACATCGAGCGGTTGGACGAGCGCACCGTCCAGCGGATCGCGGCCGGCGAGGTCGTCGAGCGCCCGGCGAGCGTCGTCAAGGAGCTGATCGAGAACAGCCTCGACGCGGGCGCGAGCCGGGTCGCCGTCTCGGTCGAGGCCGGCGGCACCGAAGGGGTCCGCGTCCGCGACGACGGCGTGGGGATCCCGGCCGACCAGCTGGAGGCCGCGGTCGCGGAGCACGCCACCTCGAAGATCGGCGACATCGAGGACCTCGACCGCGGGGTCGGCACCCTTGGGTTCCGTGGCGAGGCGCTGTACACCGTCGGCGCGGTCTCGCGGCTCACCGTCAGGTCGCGCCCGCCGGGCGCCGAGGCGGGCGCCGAGATCACCGTCGAAGGCGGCGACGTCGGCGAGGTGCGCCCGGCGGGCTGTCCCGAGGGGACGACCGTCGAGGTCGCGGACCTCTTTTATAATACGCCAGCCCGCAAGAAGTTCCTCAAGCGGACGACCACCGAGTTCGACCGGGTCAACACGGTCGTCACCGGCTACGCGCTCGCGAACCCCGGTGTCGCCGTCTCGCTGGAACACGACGGCCGCGAGACGTTCGCCACCGAGGGGAACGGCGATCTCCGGTCGGCCGTGCTGGCCGTGTACGGACGCGAGGTCGCGGAGGCGATGGTCGACGTGGAGTGGACGCCCGAGGGCGGCGCCGGCGTCGATTCGGCCCACGCCGCCGGCGACCCCGACGACCCGCCCGTCCGCCGCGTCACCGGCCTCGTCTCGCATCCCGAGACGACGCGCTCGACCCGCGAGTACCTCGCCACCTACGTCAACGACCGGTACGTCACCGCGAGCGCGCTGCGCGAGGCGGTGTTGGAGGCGTACGGCGGCCAACTCGCGCCCGACCGCTACCCCTTCGCGGTGCTGTTCGTCGAGGTGCCGCCGGGCGACGTCGACGTGAACGTCCACCCGCGGAAGCTGGAGGTGCGCTTCGACGAGGAGCGCGCCGTGCGCGCCGCCGTCGAGGAGGCGGTCGAGTCGGCGCTCCTCGACGACGGACTGATCCGCTCGACCGCGCCGCGGGGGCAGTCGGCCCCGGACCAGACGGCGATCAACCCCGAGGGCTCGGAGACCGAGGCCGTCGGCGGCGCCGGCACCGACCACGAGCGCGCGGCGCTCGGCGACCGCGAGGCCGATGGAGACGACGAGGTCGGCGCGTCCGAACTGGACCCGACCGACGAGGACGCGTGGGCGGTCGGCGACGTGGGATCGGACGACGCCGCTGAGCCGGATCCGTCCCCGGCCGACCCGGACGCCGCAACTGCGGACCGCCCGTCGCCGCGGAGCTGGCAGTCGGACCCGAACGAGGCCGAGGGCGGTGCGGGAGACGACGGCGGACGCGCGGCCGCGGCCGAGACCGACTCCGAGGGACCGGACGGACTCGACCGGTTCGACGACTCGGGGGTCGACGTCGCCGCCGACTCCGCGCGGGACGCCGATTCCGACCCGGCCACGGAGTCCGGCCCGGCCACGGAGTCCGGCCCGGCCACGGACGACGTCGCTGGCGAGTCGGACGAGCGGCGAGAGTCGGGGCTCTCGTCGCGCTCGATCGCCACCGCCCAGCGGACCTTCGCCGGCGACACCACCGAGGCCGCGGAGCGGGCCTACGACTCGCTCCCGCCGCTCCGGGTGCTCGGGCAGCTCCACGACACCTACGTCGTCGCGGAGGCGCCGGACGGGCTCGTCCTGATCGACCAGCACGCGGCCGACGAGCGGGTGAACTACGAGCGCCTGCGGGAGGCGTTCGCCGACGGCGCCGACGCGCAGGCGCTCGCGGAGCCGGTCCGCGTCGAACTCACGGCGCGAGAGGCGGCGCTGTTCGACGACTTCGTCGACGACCTCGCCGGGATCGGGTTCCGCGCCGAGCGCGCGGGCGAGCGCGAAGTGGTCGTCGAGTCGGTCCCGGCCGTCTTCGACGCCGCGCTCGACCCGGACCTCCTCCGGGACGCCCTCTCGGCGTTCGTCGGCGACGCCACCGAGGGCGACGAGCCGGTCGCCGACGTCGTCGACGAGCTGCTCGCGGACCTGGCGTGTTACCCCTCCGTGACCGGGAACACCTCGCTGACGGAGGGACGGGTCGTCGACCTGCTCGACCGGCTCGACGCCTGCGAGAACCCGTACGCCTGCCCGCACGGTCGCCCGGTCGTGATCCGGCTCGACCGCGAGGAGATCGGCTCGCGGTTCGAGCGGGACTACCCCGGTCACGCGGGCCGGCGCGCGGAGTGAGTCGGGCGGGACGCGAGTCTGTCGCCCGCTCGGCGACCGCAGAGAGGTACGCTTTAGGCGGGCGCCGTGGACCCACGCGTATGGAACGCGTAGCGATCGTCGGCGCGTCGATGACCCGGTTCGGCCAGCGCGACGCCTGGGTGCGAGAGCTGCTGGCGGAGGCGGGCGCGGCCGCGCTCGACGACGCCGGCGTCGACGGCGACGACCTCGACCACCTGTACGTCTCGAACATGGCCAGCGGCGAATTTGAGGGACAGACCGGCGTCCCGAACGCGCTCGCCCACGATCTCGCGGCGACCCCGGCGTACACCTCCCGGATCGACCAGACCTCCTCTTCGGGGGGCGCGGGCGTGTACGCCGCGTGGCAGTCGGTCGCCTCCGGCGCGAGCGACCTCACGATGCTCGTCGGCGGCGAGAAGATGACCCACCGAACGACCGCGGAGGCGACAGACGTGATCGCGTCGCTCACGCACCCGGTCGAGTACAAGCACGGCGTCACGCTCCCCTCCTTCGCGGGGCTCACCGCGCGGCTCTACCTCGACGAGTACGACGCGCCCCGCGAGAGCCTCGGGAAGGTCGCGGTGAAGAACCACTCCAACGGCGTGGACAACCCCCACGCCCAGTTCCGGAAGGAGGTCGACCTCGACACGGTGCTCGACTCGCCGGTCGTCGCCGACCCCCTCCGGCTGTACGACTTCTGTCCGATCACGGACGGCTCCGCGGCGCTCGTGTTCTGTCCGGCGTCGGTCGCCGAGGAGTACGTCCCCGAAGACGAGTACGCGGTGATAGCCGGAATCGGCGGCGCGACCGACACCCACGTCGTCCACGAGCGCGCGGACCCGACGACGATGGGCGGCGTCGTCGACTCCTCGGAGATCGCCTACGAGATGGCCGGGATCGCCCCGGACGACGTCGACGTCGCGGAGCTGCACGACATGTTCACCATCCTCGAGTTCCTCCAGAGCGAGGACCTCGGCTTCTTCGAGAAGGGCGAGGGGTGGAAGGCGGTCGAGGAGGGCGTCACCGACCGCGACGGCGAGCTCCCGATCAACACCTCCGGCGGGCTCAAGTCGAAGGGCCACCCGCTCGGCGCCAGCGGCGTCGCACAGGTGTACGAGATATATCAACAGGTCACCGGGAAGGCCGGCCCGCGGCAGGTCGAGGCCGACACGGGCCTCGCCTGCAACGTCGGCGGGTTCGGGAACTGCGTGACCACCGCGATTCTGGAGGGGAGCCAATGAGCGAGCACGAGACCGACACCGGAGCCGACGATCCGAAGAACAGCGCCGAACCCACCTTCGAGGCCGCCGAGTACGCGGACGGTGCGGTCACCTATCCGCCCCACACCGTGAGCCCGAACGGCGCCGAGCGCGTCGGGGCGGTCGACTTACGCGAGTACGAAGCCCGCGTGGTCACGTGGACGACGTCGACGGCGACCCCGCCGGGCGTCCGCGAGCCGAACACCCTCGCGATCGTCGAGTTCGAGATGGGCGACGACTACGACGGGCCGGTCGTCCGCGCGCTCGGGCAGGTCGCGCCGCGCGGAGACGCGGAGGACGGCAGCGAGCCGGGCGACGTCGACGTCGACATCGGCGACCGCGTCGAACCCGTCTACGCCGACGACCTCAGGGAGCCGGGCGCGGGGATCCGCGAGCCGGAGAGCCAGGAGTGGGACGGGTTCCGGTTTCGGCCGGTCGAGTAGGCGGTCACACGGTGGCGGATTGCTTCTCCATCGGCGTCTCGTAACACTCGATCTCGAACCTCGCGCCGCCTTCGTCGCTCTCCGAGACCGTAAGCTCCCAGCCGTGAGCCTTGAGGATGTCCCTGACGATCGCGAGCCCGAACCCGGTACCCTCTCGGTTCGTGGAGTAGCCCTCTTCAACTACCTGATCGCGTTTGTCTTCGGGAATCCCCACCCCGGTGTCCTCGACGTAGAATCCGAACGTATCGGACAGGGGACCGACCCGGACGGTTAGCTCCGTCGTCTCGTTGTGTTCCACGCTGTTCCGATACAGGTTCTCGAACACGTTAAGCAGCCGATCCCTGTCGCCGTCGAGGTGGAGTGACGTTTCGACGACCAGATCCGTCCCGGCGGTGTCGACGTTCTTCCACGCGTTGCGAGCAACGGCTTCGAGGCGGACCTCCGTGGTCTCGGTGAGCGCCTCGCCCGATCGGGCCAGCGTGAGCGCGTCACCGATGATGGCTTCCATCCGTTCGAGTTGACGCTGGACGCTCTCGGCGGCGTCCTGTTGTTCGGCGGCGATCTCCTCGCGAAGCAGCTCGACGCGGCCGACCGCGACGTTCAGCGGATTTCGGAGGTCGTGAGCGACGATGCCGGCGAAACGATCGAGCCGCTCGTTCTGGTGTTCCAGTCGCCGACTCCGTCGCCGTTGTTCGGTCACGTCGCGAGAGTTGAGAACGATCCCCCCGACGTACGGGTCCTCAAGCAGGTTTACCGCCCGTGCTTCGATGGTTCGCCAGTTCCCCGCCGCGTTACTGAATCGCCCCACGTACGTCCCCGCGTACCCCGGCTCGTCCGCGTGCATCGACAGTTCCGCGGCGATCGCTTCCCGATCGTCGGGGTGGACGCGCTCGATGAGCGTCTCACCGATCAGCTCCTCGGGGTCGTATCCGAGCACTCGTTCGACCGACGGGCTGACGTACGTCATCGTGCCGCTTTCGTCCATCACGGTCACCACGTCCGACGACCGTTCGATGAGGCGTTGGAACCGTTCTTCCGTGACGTGCCGTTCGGTTACGTCGCGGTAGATGAGCAGCGACCCCACCGCCGACCCGGTTCTGTCGGTAAGCCAGGTGCGGCTCGCGTCGAAGTACCGCGTTCCGTTCGCGGCTTCGACGACGACATCGACCTCGGAACTCCTCTCGTCGCGATTCAGCCTTTCGAAAGACGGGATCACGTCGGCGGCCGGCTTCCCCACGGCGGCGTCCTCGCTACCGAGGAACTCGGCGGCAGAGCGATTCAAGTCGGTGAGCCGCCCGTGCATGTCGACGACGAAGACCGGGTCGGCCATCTCGTCGACGAGAGTGTGCCTCGCAACGGGCATCAGATCGAGGAAATCGAAGCGGAAGAGCGCGAGCGCGAAAATGATGCCAGTGACGGTGAACGCGAACGGCGTTGGGTCCACGAGTCCTCGCAGGTCGATGCCGAGTATCGAAACGTCGGCCGCTCCCACCGGGCCGACGCCGGTCACGAACAGCAGACTCGCTACAACCGGCACGATGCCGCCGATCAGCATCAGTGCGACCTGATGGCGGTATCGGCGGTGCCTTCGGACGCCCACGAGCGCGAGGAGACCGTAGCTCGCGAATAGCAGCACGTATCCGTACGCGATGTTGAGCCAGAACATCGGCCCCATCGTGCGCTCAACGGTCGCGAGCCCCGGCCCCGCGGTGAATCCCTCGATGGTCCACAGGAGGTCGTGCATCGGCGCCGTCACGACGAGGGCGAAGACGACGACCGGCTCCACGAGGAGCAGGGCGCCGGACCGACGATTGAGGAGCGATTCGTGTCCGGAATACACCAGCACGAACCACAGTTCCGTCGCCGGAACCCCCAGCAGTCCGACATAGGTGACGACGAGGCCGAGCCGATAGGTCGCGAGCGTCGTGCTCCCCGCCCGAAGGCCGCTCCCCAGCGCGTAGATCGACACGCAGACCATGATCACGGCGAACGGCACGGCGCCGCGAACCTCTCTACGCCGCACCGCGACGGCCGCGATCCCGAGGTTCAACCCAGAGATCCCGAGGAGAATCCCGGTGGCGATACCGGGAGAAAATCCCATGACCGAACGAAGCCGTACGATATAAATAAGTTTATGCACATATTCTCAATTGTGGTAATGAGGCACGGTTCGTTCCTCATGCGGTCGCTGTGATGAGTCACTGAGACGCGGCTTCTGCGGGCGAAAACCGCACAAACTGCGATCGGTCGGCACGGTCTACGTCCACGAGGGCCGCGCTCTCAATCGATGAGAATCAGTTCTCGGTATCGTGACGGACCCCGCTACGTCGCTCTCGGTGAGGGTGTCCGGTGGAAGTTCCGATGCGATCGCCGATCAGACGCGGTCCGGCCCCACCGGAGTGGGTTCGAGCGGGCCGTCGACGGCGACGCCTCACACCCGTCGGAAGTCGCCGAGCCGCGTCCCGTTCAGCAAGTACGCGTCTCCGGCCGGCAGCGCGTCGGGGAGGAACGGCGCGAGGAACGACTGCCCGTCGACGTTGACCCACGTTCCGCCCGAGCGGTCGTTGAACGCGGGGAAGACGACGAGTTCGGGGGGATCTCCGGAGGGGGTCGTCTGCGGCCCTCCGCCCTCCACGAACGCGGCCGGATCGATCCGGCCGCGCAGCCACGCGCGCTCCACGCGCGAACCGCCGACCGGGTCCTCCAGTCGGACCTGCGGGTGCTCGTGACCCATGCACACCACGTCGGCGTCGAGCAGCCCCGGGTCCGGCCACGTGTGGCCGTGGCAGACGCCGACGCCGCCGGTTCCGTCTCGACCGACTCCACTCCCGCGATCGCTCCCACCGGTCACGCCGCCGGCCCCGATCACGCCGCCGCCGGCCCCGATCACGCCGAGGCCGTCGGCGAACGCCTCCGCGACGCCGCCGTCGTGGTTCCCCTCGACGAGCGTCATCGGGACCCGGTCGGTCACCGCTCGGATCAGGGTCTCTAACTCCTCGCACTCCTCGCCCTCCGGCGCCGCGATGCGGTGCGCGAGGTCGCCGAGGACGACGAGCCGGTCGGCGTCGGTCTCCGCGAGGAGGTCGCAGAGCCGCTCGCGGCGCTCGTCCGCCCGGTCGTCGAGTTCGACGCCGCGCTCGTACCGGAGCCCGACCTCGATACCGGCGTGCACGTCGGCGACGAGCAGCGCGCGCTCACCGCCGAGGTCGGCCACGGCCGCCGGTTCGCCGACGACCGGCTCGACGGCGGGCGACGCGCCGGTAACCATCAGATCGGCTTGAGCACGCCGTCGCCGGGCTCGTAGCACTTCCCGCTCATCAGCGCGTCCTGGATCGCGTCCTCGACGGCGCCGTCGTCGGCGCCGTGCTCGGCGACCACCCGGTCGACGACCGCCTCACGGTCGGCGCCGTCGCCGTCGTCGAGCGCGCCCATGGCGTCCACGACGGCGGTTTCGAGGTCGACGTCGGCTGCCGCGTCGCCGTCGTCGGAGTCCTCAGCCGCGTCCGCCTCATCGGCGTCGCCGTCGCCCGTCGTTTCGATCGGATCGGCGTCGGGGTCGGCCGCCGCGTCCTCGGGCGTCTCCTGCAGGTCTTCGGGGTCGGGCACGTCGATGTCGGCCTCGCCGGGGTCGTCGACCTCGGAGCCGGTCGCGAAGTCGGTGCCGAACTCGGACTCGATCTCCTCGCGCTCCTCGTCGTCGAGCTCGTACATCTCGTCGGCCGCGGGATCCGGATCGGCGGCGTCGGGGTCGGCCGAGACCGCGGCGTCGTCGCCTCCCTCGTCGGCGTCGAACGTCTCCTCGTCGGCGTCGAACGTCTCCTCGTCGGCGTCGGCGCTGTCCGCCGCGTCGAGATCGTCGCCGCCGGTCTCGAAGTCGCCGAGTCCGCCGTCTCCGTCGTTCGAGGCGGGCTCCGCGTCGCCGTCGAGCGCGTCGTTCTCGGTCGGTCCGCCCGATTCGATCGATTCGGGGTCGCCGCCGGCGTCGACCGCCGCGGTCGCCTCGGTGTCGGTGTCTGCCGTGGCCTCGGCCTCGGGATCGGCTGTCGCCTCGGTGTCTGCCGTGGCCTCGGTATCGTCGGCCGTTTCGGCCTCAACACCGACGGTCGCCTCAGTCTCGGAATCCGCGGCGGCTTCGACGGCTGCCCCCGACGGCGCCGCGGCCCCGGCCGGCGCCTCGATCGTCACGTCGGTCTCCGGGAGCGCGCCGATCGCCGCCTCGCCGCCCGCGTCGGGGGCGAGGTCGGGCGGGCGGACCTCGTCGCGGTCGCCGGCGATCAGCTCCAGCGCGTCGACGGCGAGCCGTCGGACCGCCTCGACGTAGGCCGTCGAGGTGTCGTAGTGGGCGATCGCCTTCGGGATCCCCGCCGCCAGCGCCGCGGGCGCGCCGCCCGATTCGAGGGCCGCGCGGAGCTCGTCTCCCCGGAGGTCAGAGTCGAGTGCCGTCGCGAAGACGGCGAGCCGGTCGAGCGTCGCCTCCGCGGCGGAGACGACCCACCGGTCGCGGGTGTCGGCGTCGACCTCGTTGAGGCTCTCGGGCCGGACCGAGGTGAACCCGCG
>NZ_JARANT010000057.1 GCF_029889805.1 Halorubrum sp. Boch-26
ACGCGAATCCTCGAAGGGTTCGTCGTTGTGCCCGTCGGTCGAGCAAGCCGAGGATAACTTCGAGTCCAGTGACGTGTCAGCGACTCCCTGCTGGCAAAAACAACAGGTGGGAGTCACCAACGCCGAGGATAGGAGTACCGGCGGTTTGGCACCGCCAGTCAGCCACCGACCACGATGACAGTGTTAGACGGGGTCCCGAAAAGTGGCGGAGTCATGGTTGTGAACCTGAAACTCCCACCGCTCGGGATTCCTCCGCGTTCACGCGGAGGAGGATGTCAAAAATGTCCTCCGCCGTTCCAGCCGGCCCGCTCCCAGCGGTTCCGCCTCCGGAACGCCCTTGCCGGTGCCCCGACCAATTGCGAGTGAATATGAATCAGCGC
The DNA here is from genome assembly GCF_029889805.1 of Halorubrum sp. Boch-26. Classification (GTDB taxonomy): domain Archaea; phylum Halobacteriota; class Halobacteria; order Halobacteriales; family Haloferacaceae; genus Halorubrum. Next base: position 381 of record NZ_JARANT010000057.1, read on the forward strand.
ACGCTCGGGAGCGTCGGCGAGGTCAGCGAGGTCGGCTACGGCTCGTGGGAGATCGGGAGCGACTGGGGCGACGTGAGCGAGTCGGAGGCCGTCGCGGCCGTCGAGACCGCCCGCGACGCCGGGATCGACTTCTTCGACACCGCGGACGTCTACGGCGACGGGCGCTCGGAGCAGATCCTCGGCGAGGTCCTCGAAGACGACATCGCGCGCGGCGACGTGACGGTCGCGACGAAGGCCGGGCGCCGGCTCGACCCGCACGTCGCCGACGGCTACACCGAGGCGAACCTCCGGAAATTCGTGGACCGCTCGCGCGAGAACCTCGGCGTGGAGACGCTGGATCTGGTCCAACTCCACTGCCCGCCGACCGACGTCTACTACCGACCGGAGACGTTCGACGCGCTCGCGACGCTCGCTGACGAGGGGCGGATAGCGAGCTACGGCGTCAGCGTCGAGCGCGTCGAGGAGGGGCTCAAGGCTACCGCGTACCCCGGCGTCGAGTCGGTCCAGATAATCTTCAACCCCTTCCGGCAGCGCCCGGCGGAGCTGTTCCTCGACGAGGCCGCCGCCCGCGGCGTGGGCGTGATCTGCCGGGTGCCGCTCGCCTCCGGCCTGCTGACCGGCGCGCTCTCGCGGGACGACGAGTTCCCGGAGAACGACCACCGCAACTACAACCGCGACGGCGACGCCTTCGACGTGGGTGAGACGTTCGCGGGCGTCCCCTACGAGGCCGGCCTCGACGCGGTCGACGCGCTCGCGGAACGCGTCGACGCCGTCGCCGACGACCCGACCGACGCGACCGGCGACGACCTCTCGCTCGCACAGCTTTCGCTCCGATGGATCCTCGACCACGACGCCGTCTCGACCGTCATCCCGGGGTCGACGACGCCCGAGCACATCCGCGCGAACGCGGCCGTCAGCGATCGCTCGTCGCTCGATGACGACACGCACGAGGCGGTCCGCGAGGTGTACGACGATCACGTCCGCGAGCACGTCCACCACCGCTGGTAACGCCCGCCACAGCCGGTAACGCCCGCCACCGCCGGCAGCCGGTCCGGCCGCGACCGGAACGAGTCGCTTTTTTTGCCGGGCCGAGGCAGGTCGGGACGACACGTGAACGACGGAGTCGGAGCCGGCGGCGAGGGCGAGCCCGACGCGCCGAGCGACGGCGATGAGGCCCCAGACGCCGCCGCTTACGCTGACGCCGTCCCGGACGACGAGCGCGAGGCACTCGTGGCGATCGCTCACGGCGCGGTCGTCACGTCCGGGGGTGTCTCCGGCCAGCGGGCGCTGACGGCCGCGACCGAGTTCGTCCTCGCGCGCGGGCTCGGCCCGACGGCGTACGGCGTCTACGCGCTGGCGTGGCGGATCGCCCAGCTCCTCTCCCGGCTCGTCACGTTCGGGAGCGTACCGGCGCTCCAGCGATACCTCCCCGAGTACGCGGACGACCCGACCCGGCGGGGCGTCGTCGCCGGACTCGCGTACGCGACGACGCTCGGCTTCGGCACCGCCATCGCCGCGGGCGTCTGGCTGGCGGCCCCGCGGATCAACGACCTCACCGTCCGCGAATCCGCCTTCCCGGGCGGGATGCGGGCGTTCGGGTTCCTCGTCGGGCTCCTCGGCGTCGTGATGGTCGCCTCGGCGATCTTCCGAGCGGTCGGGTCGGCCCGCGGCGAGATCGCCTTCAACAAGCTGCTCCGGCCGGGAGTCCGGCTCGTCGCCGCGGTCGCGGCGCTCGCGCTCGGCTACTCGATCGGGGGCGTCGCCGTCGGCATCGTCGCCGCGACCGCGCTGCTCGCGGCGGTCGCCGTCCCGCTCTCGGCGCGGGTGACCGGAGTCGTCCCGTCGCTGCGGGGGGCCCGCCGTGAGGCGCGGCGCTTCTACGACCACGCGGCGCCGGTCGCGATGAGTAGCCTCGGGAAGGTGTTCCAGAACCGCGTCGACGTGCTGCTCGTCGGGGCGCTCCTGACCGCGACGGCCGCGGGGGTGTACAACGTCGTGCTCGTGCTGATCGCGATCGCGTGGATCCCGCTTCTGTCGTTCAACCAGCTCCTCCCCCCCGTCGCGTCCGATCTGTACGCGAGCGATCGCACGGAGACGCTGAACGCCGTCTACACCTCGGTGACCCGCCAGATCGTCACGGCCGTCGTCCCGATCCTCGCCGTCCTCGTCGTGTACGGACGCGAGCTGCTCGGGCTGTTCGGCGACCCGTACGTCGCGGGGTACGTCCCGCTCGTCGTCTACCTCGGCGGGGTGTTCGTCGGGAGCGCCGTCGGCGCGACCGGCTGGCTCCTGATGATGACCGATCACCAGTACGCTCGGATGGCGCTCGACTGGCTGCTCGCGGTCCTCAACGTCGCGCTGACGTACGCGTTCGTCGTTCGCTTCGGACTGGTCGGCGCCGCGCTCGGCACGTCGCTCGCGATCGCCGCCCAGAACGCGATCCAGGTGGGGTTACTCCGTCGGTTCGAGGGGCTGTGGCCGTTCGACCGCACCTTCTTCACCCCGCTCGCGGCCGGGGGAGCGACCGTCCTCGCGCTGCGAGCGGTCCGCGCGATCGTCCCCGGTCGGGCCGCGGTGATCGTCGGGGTCGCGGTCGGGCTCGCGACGTACGCGGCGACGCTTCACCGCCTCGGCGTCGACCCGCGAGACCGGCTCGTCGCCAGCCGGCTGGCGGGGAGATATCGTGCGACTCTCTCCCGGAAATTCGGTCGGTAAGCCGGCACCGACCGGTCGAACCCCCGCGTCCGAAGGTCCACCCTTTATCAGCCAACCGGCACGTACGGATCGGTATGGAATCGATCGAGCGCGGGTCCGCCGGCTCGGCTCGCGTCGCGATCGTCGGCGGGATCCACGGCGACGAGCCCGCCGGCGAGCGGATCGTGAGACGACTCGCTGACGAGCTCGACGAGCGGGGGTCGGGGAGCGGAAGCGTTCGGCTGATCGTCGCCAACGAGCCGGCACTGGCGGCCGGGACGCGCTACACGGACGCGGACCTGAACCGCGTCTTCCCGGGTGACCCCGACAGCGGCGACTACGAGCGGGCGCTCGCGCCGCGGCTCGCGGCCGAGCTGGAGGGGATGGACGCGGTGCTCGCGCTCCACACCTCACACAGCGCGCCGCCCCCCTTCGCGATCTACAGCGACCCGACCGAGTCGGTGCGTCGGAGCGTGACCGGAATGCCCGTCGAGTACGTCGTCGACTCCAGCCGCCTGCGTTCGACGACGCTCGACTCCGTCGTCCCGCACACCGTCTCGATCGAGGTCGGACGACAGGGGAGCGAGGAGGCGGTCGAGTACGGCTACGAGGCCTGTCTGGCGTTCCTCCGCGCGCACGGCGCGCTCGACGACGACCCGCCGACGTTCACGGAGACGACGATTGTCGCGGGCGACGAGGAGGTACCGAAGGGCGGCGGCGAGCCACACGTTCACTTCAGGAACTTCGAGGAGATCCCGGAGGGAGCCGTGTTCGCAGAGGACGACGTGTACACCCACCGCGTCGAGGAGGAGGGAGTCGTTCCGATCCTCGCGAGCGAGCGCGGGTACGAGGAGATATTCGGCATCTACGGTCGCGTGCAGGGGACGATGACGCCGCCGGCGTCGGACGGCGACGGGACGACCGGCGGGGAGGAGTCGACGGAGAGGGGGTCGACAGCAGAGGGATCGGCGGAGACGAGGTCGACCGAGAGAGGATCGACAGCAGAGGGATCGGCGGAGGAAACGGCGGAGCAGCCCTAGCTCACTTCGCGGTCGGCGTGATGTCGCCGACGGCGTCCATCACCTGCATCGCGGCGCTGGCGGCCAGCCCGCGAGCGACCTCGTCGGTGTCTGCGTCGGCGATCCCGGCCTCGAGTTCGTCTGGGTCCGGCGTGAAGCCGGCGGAGACGGGATGGCCGGCGGGCGGATTGACCGCGACGGTCGCCTGCGGGCCGTTTGTCCCGACCGACAGCTCCGAGCCGACGGCGTAGCTGTTCGGGAGATACGATTCGGTTCGCGAGACGATTCCGGCTACCGCGCGCCGGAGGCGTCGTTCCTGGTCGGGGGAGAGGTCGACGGCCGCGGGCTCGCCCGCGTTCGTCACACCCGGTGCCCCGGCGTACGGGTTGTTGCCGTTCATCGAAGACACACCTGATACGCGGAGCCGGTTCAAAAAGGCGTCGGCGGGGGCGATCCGGCCGGCGGTCCGCTCCAGCCGGAGACGGGGGCCGCTACGCCGCCCGCTCAGCCGGATATCCGCTCGGTCGCGATCGCGGCGCCCTCGTCGAGGGCCGCCAGCTTCGCCCACGCGATCTCGGGGTCGACCATACCGATCCCGGCCTGCGTGCCGAACCCGCAGTCGGGCGCGGCGACCAGCGGCGTCCCGTCGGCGACCGCGTCGGCGACGCGCTCCAGCCGGTCCGCGATCGCCTCAGGGTGGTCGATGATGTTCGTCTTCACGTCCACGACGCCCGGGATCAGCGTCCAGCCGTCGGGGACCGGGTGTTCGGCGAACGCGCGGTACTCGTGTTGGTGGCGGGGGTTCGCCTGCTCGACGCTGAGCCCCGAGATGTCGGCCTCGTAGATCTCCGGGAGCATGTCCGAGAGATCGGTGTCGAGGTGGTGCGGACCCTCGTAGCTCCCCCAACAGGTGTGGAGCCGGACCTGCTCTTCGGGGATCCCGGAGAGCGCCTCGTTGAGCGCCTGCACGTGGAGCCTAGTGGCTCCCTTGGCCGCTTCGAGGGGCTCGTCTGCATACGTCGCCGTGTGGCCGACGGTGAGCAGTTCGGGCGCGTCGATCTGAAGGGTGAAGCCGGCGTCGGCGACGGTCTCGTACTCCTCGGCCATCGCGTCGGCGACGGCGAAGAGGTACTCCTCGTAGTCGCCGTAGTGGTCGTCGACGTGGGTCGCGGTGACGACGCTCGGCGACGCCGCGGTCATGAACGTGTCTTCGAAGCCGGCGTCGGCGGCGTCGAGCGCGTCGCGGAACCCCGCAAGCTCGCCTTCGGCCTCGTCGCGGCCGGTGTACTCGACGGGCCCGGTCACGACGGGGTGTTCGGAGAGGTCGATCACGTCCGTCTTGAACGTCTCCTCGGCGTAGCTCGGAAACTCCTGGAGGTCCGCCCACAGCTCCTGTTCGCGCGTCCCCTCGATACCGCTGAGCCGGTCCGCGACGTACCAGTTGAAGGAGACGCGCGACTGCTCGCCGTTGTTGGCGATATCGATGCCCGCCTCGGCCTGCCGCTCGACCACGTCGCGCGTGGCGTCCGCGACCGTCTCTTCCCACTCCTCCTCGTCGACTGGGTCGCCCTCCTGGCGTCGCGTGAGGAGGTCGAGCAGCTCGGGCGGTCGCGGGAGGCTCCCGATGTGCGTCGTCCGGATCCGGTCGTCGTTCGCTGTCATCTCTATCCGTGCGTCGCTCCTCACGCCGCGTAAAGCCCGCGGAACCCGCAAGGTCAGGGCGGACCGGCTACGACTCCGACGGCGAGAGGACCGGCTCAGACTCGCCGTACGCGGCGATCACGACCGCCGTCGTGTACCGGTCCGGCTCAGAGGTCGCGGTCTTCACGCGGACTTCCCGATCCGGTAGCTCCCAGTCGCGCAGCTCCCCGCCCGCGTCCAACCCGGCCTCGATGCGCTCGCGGACGTCGTCCGAGTCCTCGCCGGTCACTTCGTAGAAGAGCCCGGGACCGGGACCGGTCGCCCAGCCGAGTCCGGCGGCCACGTCGGGGCGGCGACGGGGAGCGCGCTTCGACGCCGCGTCCTCCGCGCCGGCGCGGCCGCCCTCGCGGAAGTCCACCTCGTCGTCCGGGCCGACGGTGCGACGCGCCTCGACCACGGTGAGTCGGTTGCCGGCGGGGCCGAGGTCGGGCGCCTCCTCGACCGCCTCGACGGTCGCCTCCGCGGGGACCACGGAGGAGACCGCCACGAGGTTGTAGTTGTGGAGGTTCGCGTCCGCGAGCGCGGCGTCGTAGGAGGCCATCGCCGTGTCGGCGACCCCGACGCCGCCGGCGACGTGGATGGTGTTCATTACGACTGGATCGTCGGCCCCCGCGCTAAGGGGTTACGAAGCGGTCGTATCGCGTCGAGCACTCGACGCGACGATTTATAAACCGACGGCGGTGCGGTGGCGCGCGCCTCCGAGCGGCCGACAGGCCGTGAGGAGCGCGCGCGAGGGACGCGGCGACCGAAGGGGGCCGCGAGGCTGGGGAGGCGTGAGGCGCGGTTGCGGTCCCGCGAGTGGAACGAGCGGGAGCACGGGAGTCGCAGCCCGCGCAGCGAACGCAGTGAGCGAGCAGGACCGTCTTCCAGTGGTGCGGTCGGGTGGGACTCGAAGGGGCAGTCGCCGGCGGCGTTGCCGCCGGCTGCCAGAGGCGCTTCGCGCCTCGCTGCCGCGGGGACGAAGCCCGGCGCAGCAAGCACTGGAAGGAGCGAGTGAACCGAGCGACTGAAGCGCACAGCAAGCCGCGCGAGTCGTCGCGGCTGGGGCTTTGGAGGGGTTCGGCGGTCAGACACCACCGACGGTTCATAAATGACGAGCCGAGGCTATCGAACGAACTCGCCGAACCGACTCCCGCACGGAAAGATACCCCGCGTCGTCGTCAGCTCAGTACTGGTAGTTGATGACCTGTTCTTCGGTCTGTTCCGCGTCCTGAAGCTTGTCGCGTGCCGCCTCGAAATCGGCCAGCGTGACCTCCGTGCGGCCGTCGCGGATCGCGAACATCCCGGCCTCGGTCGCCAGTGAGGCGATATCGGCCCCGCTGTACCCCTCTAGGTCCGCGGCGACCTCGGAGACGTCCGTCCCCTCGGCGACGTTCATGTCCTGCGTGTGGATCTTGAGAATGCGCGCGCGCCCCTCGGCGTCGGGCTCGGGCACCTCGATGAGCCGGTCGAACCGACCGGGACGGAGTATGGCCTCGTCGAGCATGTCGAAGCGGTTGGTCGCGGCCATGATGCGGATCTCGCCGCGGTCGTCGAAGCCGTCCATCTCTGAGAGCAGCTGCATCATCGTCCGCTGGACCTCGGCGTCGCCAGATGTCTTCGAGTCCGTCCGCTTGGCGGCGACGGCGTCGATCTCGTCGATGAAGATAACGGCGGGCTCGCGCTCGGCGGCCAGCTCGAACAGGTCGCGGACGAGCCGGGCACCCTCGCCGATGAACTTCCGGACGAGCTCGGAGCCGGCCATCTTGATGAACGTCGCGTCGGACTCGTTGGCGACGGCCTTCGCGAGCATCGTCTTCCCCGTGCCCGGCGGACCGTGGAGCAGGACGCCGCTCGGCGGCTCGACGCCGACGGCCTCGAACTGCTCCGGGTTCTCTAAGGGGTCCTCGACGGCCTCGCGGACCTCGCGGATCTGCTCGTCGATCCCGCCGATGTCGGCGTACTCGACGTCCGGGGACTCGGTGACCTCCATCGCCTGCGCCCGGGAGTCGGTCTCGTCGTCGAGCACCTGCTGGACCGCGAACGAGTCGTTGATCGCGACGCGGTCGCCGGGGCGCAGGTCCTCGTCGAGTCGGGTGGACGCCTGCGTCAGCACCTCCTGGTTGTTGCCGTGCTGCTTGATGACGACGCCGTCGTCGGTGATCTCCTCGACCGACGCGATGTACAGTGAGGAGGTTTTCAGCACCTCGTTTTCGCGCTTCAGCTCGTCGACGTCGGCCTTCAGCTCGCCGCGGCGACCCTGCGCGTCGTCGAGCCGCTGCTCCAGCTCTTCGTTCACCTGCAGGATCCGCCGGTAGTGCTGGCGGATCGCTTCGAGCCGCTCCGTCTCGCTCATCTCCGGATCGAGCTCCAGACGGGGGCGGTCGGGTAGTGAGGGGCTATGAGACATTCGTTGTGGGGGATACGAAGTGCGCGTAAATGTGCCTTTGGGTCACGGCGGTTCGTCGACCGACCGCGCACAGCGAAACCCCCCTTCCGCCCGGAACGGCCGACCACTCCGCGGGCGGCGAACCGCTCGTCCCGCCCGCTCCTCGCGGCCTACCAAAATATCGGTTCTGATATCTGTGGGTGAACGTTTTAACAGCCCCCGTGTGTAGCCTGCTCTATGAGTGTACGAACAGCGGTCGACTGCGTCGGTCTAGCGTCCCCGCCAGACGGTCCACGGGCCGAGGTCCCCCGATCATGAGCGACGAGACGCCGAAGGCGACAGTCCTCGCGGTCGACGACGAGCCCGACCTCGCCGAGCTGTACCGGGTCTACCTCGACCCGGCGTACGACGTCCGGGTTGCGACCGGCGGCGAGGAGGCGGTAGAGCTGATGGACGAGTCGGTCGACGTGGTCCTCCTCGACAGACGGATGCCGGACATGTCCGGTCACGAGGTGCTTTCGGTCATACGCGAGGCCGACTACGACGCCCGGGTCGCGATGTTGACCGCGGTCGAGCCAGATATCGATATCGTCGACATGCCGTTCGACGACTACAAGACGAAACCGGTGACGAAGGAAGGCCTGCTGACGCTCGTGAAGGTGCTCCTCCACCGTGCGGAGTTCGACGAACAGAGTCAGGAGTTCTTCGCACTGGCCTCGAAGAAGGCCGCCTTGGAGGCCGCCGGTACGACGGGCAACGACGAGTACGAGGAACTCATCGAACAGATGGAGTTGGTCCGCGACCGCGTCGACGACACGCTCGATCACCTCTCCGCGCGCGACGCGTTCGTCGAAGTTCCGGGCAGCGTCCCCTAAGCCGGCACCGCCGGTTACTCTATCTTCAAGTCCTCGCCGGACCCGCCGGATTCGGCGTCCTCGTTCCACTCCAGTTCGAACTCGACGCTCAGCTCGCCGGGACCGTCCGCGGGTCCCTCGCGCTCTACTTTCACCTCGAACGTCGGTCGAGTCGGGAGATCCACCGTCACCGACTCCTCGCCGCGCGTGAGCGTGATCGACTCGCCCGACTCCAGCGAGTCGACGACGGTTCGGAGGTACCGAGCGATCTCCTCGCGGCTCCGACGACTCTCCGACTCGAAGAGGACCTCTTCAGGCATGGGTGCGGGTACGTCGCATCGCGATATAAACTCACGCGTCGAAAGTGCGGCCGACCCGAACCGCTGACCGATCTAGAACCCGTCCTCGAACGCGAATGTTCCGTTTCGCTGGACGACCTCGCCGTCGACCTCGATGACGGAGTCCTCGCTCATGTCGACGATCATGTCGACGTGCTCGGCGGACTCGTTGATCTCGTTGCCCTCGCCGACCGTCTCCGGGTACGCGGACCCGACCGCCATGTGGACCGTGTCACCCATCTTCTCGTCGAACAGCATGTTGTACGTGAACCGGTCGATCTGACGGTTCATCCCAATGCCCAGCTCGCCGAGGCGGCGAGAGCCCTCGTCGGTGTCGAGGATCCCCGTCAACAGGTCCTCGTTGCGCTCGGCGGAGTGCGAGACGACTCTCCCGTCCTCGAACCGGAGCCGAACGCCCTCGATCTCGCGCCCGTAGCGGTACAGCGGGAGGTCGAAGTAGACCTCGCCGTCGACCCCGTCGCGAACGGGCGCCGTGAACACCTCGCCGCCGGGGAGGTTCGCCTCGCCGTCGTCGTTGAGCGTCGAGTTGCCCGAGATGTCGAGCGTGAGGTCGGTCTCCTCGCCCGACCGGATCCGCACCTCGTCGGCGTCGTCGAGGATCGCGACCAGCTCCGCTTGGAACGCGTGCTGTGCGTCCCAATCGAGCGAGACCGCGTCCCAGACGAAGTCCTCGTACGCCTCGGTGCTCATCCCGGCGAGCTGGGCGTGGCTCGCGGTCGGGTACTGCGTGAGACACCACGTCTTCGAGAGGCGCGTCCGCTTGACGTCCTCCATCGCGCGGTTGTAGGCGGCGTTCGTCTCGGGGTCGATGTCGGCGTCCTCGGTGGCGTTCGCGCCGCCGCGCGCGATGACGAAGGCGTCGGCCTCCCGGTAGAGCGCGAGTCGGTGCTCCGGTTCGGTGAATTCCCCGGAGGAGCGCTTGAACGCGCGCTGAGCACGCTTCGAGTAGTTGAGGTACACCGGGTTGGCGCCGCGGTCCCCGCAGACCTCGTGGAGGGCCACCGCGAGGTCCTCGGCCTCGGCCGGCAGCTGGATGACGACGTTATCCCCCGACTCGATGCCGGTCGAGTGGTCGGCGATGATCTCGGCGTGTTCGCGGATGCGTGCGTCCATACGACTCCCTCTCGCCGCGGGGGATTACCGGTTTGGGAAGCGGCCGGTCGTGATCCGCCAGAGCTCTCGCTCCCGTCGGCCTCGAGACTCCGCCTTTTTATGAGCGCCGCGCCCACGTCTCACGTATGCAGACGCACGTCGTGCCGGTCGGCTTCGACTACGACCGCATGATCGCCCCGCTCATCCGGGACCAGTTCGACGTCGACCGGGTGATCCTCCTGGAGGGGACGGTCGGCAGCGAGGCCAACGTCGAGTACTCGCGGAACATCGCCCGGAAGCTCGAACAGGACTTTCAGAACCTGCTCGGCGCGGAGACCGTCCGCGAGCGACTGACCGACGTGTACGACTACGACGCCGCCTTCGAGCGCGCCTTCGACCTGATCAACGCGGAGCTGGACCGCGACGACGCCGCGGGCGACGGCGGAGACGACACCGGGGGCGACGGCCCCGAGGAGCGCGAGGTGTGGGTGAACCTGTGTTCGATGCCCCGACCGGTCTCGTTCGCGTTCGCGACCGCGGCCCACTCGATCATGGTCGAGCGGCAGGCCGACCGCGACCGGATCCACACCTACTACACAGCCCCGGAGAAGTACCTCGAAACCGAGCTCGCGGAGGAGCTGCGCGCGAACCGCGACCTCCTGCAGGAGCTGGTCGAGGACGACGCGATAGACGACGACCGCATCGGCGACAGGCTCGACACCACTACCGACCTCCTCGCGGAGTTCGACGAGCGCGGCACCACTATCGGCGCGAAGCGCATCGGCGACAGCCACGTGATCGAGCTCCCAGTCGCCTCGTTCCAGAACGTCAAGCCGTTCGAGGAGCTCGTCTTATTCACCCTCGGCGAGCACGGCGAGTTCGCTTCCGTCTCCGAGCTCGCTGAGACCCTCGCGGCCGACCTCAACGAGGAGTACACCGACTCGTTCCGCTCGAAGGTGATCTACAACGTCGACCGGCTCGGGCCCGGCGGGAAGGGGTACATCGAGCAGGAGGAACACGGAAAGTCCTATCGGACGACACTCTCGCGGATCGGCCAGCTGTGGGTCCGGGCGCACGCGGACGAGGATCGGGACTTGGCGTGACGGAGCGAGGCGCAGCCTGACGGAGCGGGAGAGTCGTCGCGGGGTTTCGAGTCGCGGCCGATCGGCTATCTCTCGCTCGGGAAGACACAGTGACCGTCTTCGCGGCCGCCCCTTTGAGTCCCACCCGACCGCGAGCGCGCTCGCCTTCCGGTGCCCGGTGAGGGCCGCGATCTCGGCGTTCGCGACGCCCCCGTCAGCGGCACGCCGGTCAAAAGCGCCGGCGCGACGACGGCACGCGAATCTCCCCTCCCCCGGTGACCGCTCCGGGACCGAACTCGACCGCGCGCCGTCGCGCTATGCGGACGATTCTCACGGTGTGAGTCGGTACATGTCAGGAACGCTGGTGGCTGTTCGGACACCGCCGCCGGGATCGGTCGAGGGAGCCGTAATCGCTATCGGCTTAGCCGTTTGAGTCGAACGTCGGGTTCTCCTCGCCGATCATCGGGCAGTTCCGCACGCGGAGCTGATCGAAGCCGATCACCTCGACGATAGTCGTTCCGTCGTGGGCGCACGCGACCTCGGGCGGCGGGGTGAAGTGGGGACACTGCTGGCAGTACGTCCGCTTCGCGACGACGTGCTCGGTGTCGCCCTCGCCGGGGACGGCTGTCCCTCCGCCGACCTCGGCGTCGGAATCGAACTCGCCGTCTCCGGTGTCCGCGTCGAGCAGCTCCCAGACGCCCTCCGCGGCCGGGCCGCCCACGTCCATCCGCTCGAACGCGTCGTCGAGATCGGTCTCCGAATCGGGCGGACCGAGCTCGTCGAAGGGGTCGTCGTGGCCCGCGTCGGAAGCGGATCCTAGCGAGGACGGGTCTGATCCGAGGACGCTGGTGTCGGGGTCGACATCGTCGGTATCGAAATCGCTGGTGTCGGGGTCGACGGACCCGCTTCCCTCGAAACCGTCTCCGTCGACGCTCGCGCCGAGTTCGACGAAGGGGTCGTCGATCTCGGTCTCGGGATCGTCGAGGGACTCCAGCGCGTCCTCTTCCTCGTCCGCGTCCGAGTCGCGCCGCGTCCCGTCCTCTCCGTCGCTCATCGGTCGTCTCCGGCGTCGCGGGTGCTCACCCTGCCAGTCCCCTCGTCGATGTCGCCGTCGAGGGCGGGCTGTTCCTCGACGACGAGCCGCGAGGTGCCGAGGAAGCCGGGGTTCGGATCCAAGTCCGCGAACGCCCGCCCGCAGTGAGGACATTCGGGCGTCCTCAACAGACCGATATCGACGGTCTCACCGCAGTCGGTACAGTTGGCCTTCCGGACGCCGTTGCGGTTCGCAGCCCTCGTCAGCGTGTTGAGGCGCTCGCGTTCGGCGCGGTCCCGCTCGGCTGCCTCCAGCCGGCGCCGGATCCTGACGACCGCGCTCGCGACGCGAGAGAGCTTGTCGTCGACGCCCTCGGCGTCGATCGCGTCGAGGCGCGCCTCCAGCTCGTTGAGGTCGTCAACGAGCTCGTCCAGCCGCTCCGCCGTCTCGGGGTGCGCGTGGTCGGCCGGCGCCTTCGCCTCCAAGTCCCGGTAGAGCTCGACGAACCGGTCCCGGAGGTCCCCGACCTTCTCGTCGACCTCGGCGTCGATCGCGTCGAGGCGCGATTCGATCGCCGCCACTTCCTCGGCGTCCGGCACGTTGATACCCACGTCCTCCGCGAGCGCGACGACGGCACGCTCCAGCAGCTCCTCGCGGCCGACACCGGCCTCGTCGGCGGCGGCCTCGATCGCGGCGTCGACCGTCCCGTCGGTCGGATCGAGGTCGCTCATCGAGGGTCCTCCGTCATCTACGCTTCGTTGAGCGGGCAGGCTTAAGTAATCTGGCGCGTCGTTCTCCGAATCGATACTCGGGAGGTGGGGTTCGGTCGGGGCGTGGTTTCTGGTCGGTTCCCCTCACCGGATCTTCCGCACGTCGCTGATATCGAACCCGCCCTCGTGGATCTCGGTCTCGAACCGGACGATGTTCTCCGCCTCCAGCCGGGAGAGGACGCCGCGGAACTCGCGGACGAACATCGTCCGGGCGCGCTGGGAGCCGCCGCTCTCCCAGGTGAACTGGAGGGTACCGCCCGCGGCGTCCATCAGGGCCCCGAACTCCCGGTCGGTGATCGAGTCGGTGTTCACCAACACGAGGATGAGTCCGCCCCACTGATACGCCGCCTTCTTGAGTCCCTTCATCACCATCGCCACGTCGCTCCACTTCGTGTCCTCGTCGACCATCGAGACGAGGTCGGTGACGGAGTCGATGCAGACGAGGCTGCCGTCGGCGTTCGCCGAGAGGTAGTCGCCGAACGCCGTGAGCACGTCCTCGTACTCGCCGCGATCGCCGAGTTCGGTGATCGACGTCGTTTCTTCTTCGTACCAGTCGCGGGGGATGGGACTCAGCTGAAAGTACTCCGGCGAGAGGTCCCGGAACGCGATCTCGTCGATCGCGGCGTCGACGATCTCGTCGGCCATCGTGTACCCCATCTCGCGGGTGAGCGCGCCGGTGTCGGCGGTGAACGAGAGGTAGTGAACGTCGTTAGGGAGTTCGGCGTCGGACGGGAGGTCGCCGTAGTAGAGATCGAACAGCTCCGCGTCGGCGCGCCCGAGGGCGTTCATCGCCGCGCTCGTGTACAGGAACTCGCGCGCGCCGGCCCCGGACTCGCCGGCGAGCAGCACGACGTTGCCCGGCGGCGCGCCGCCGCCGAGGATCGAGTCGAGGCGGGCGACGCCGAACGGAACGCTCGTCATGTCCCGTACGGGGACGCCGCACCGCTTAGTGTTGTTGCTCGTTCGGGCGCTGCGAGGCGAGGAACACAGAGCGAGGCGGGGAAAAGCGCGAGACGAGTGACTGCCGCCTCACTCCGTCACCCGCGCCCCGCCGTCCGCCGCGCGGACGACCGCGACCGACCCGGCCACGCCCGCCTCGTCGAGAGCGCGCTCGCCCACGACCGCCGCGGCGTCGGCGTTCGCGGCGTCCGTGACGCCGTACACGGTCGGTCCCCACGAGGACTGCCCCGCGCCGAACACCGCCGCCGCCGCCGACAGCGAGGCCACCACGTCGCCGACGGGCGGGCGGTAGACGCCGCCCTGCTCGTCGGCGTACCACGCGCCGTTGAGCCGGCCGATCTCCGCGACCGCGGCGCCGAACCGCTCGGCGTTCCCGGTCGCGATCGCGGGGAGCACCCGCCGCGTAACGATCCCGCCGATCCGGTCGGCGAGCCCGGGATCCGCGCGCTCGACCGCGGTCCGCATCGCGTCGTCCTCCGCGTCCCCGTTCCGGCCCGGGTCGGCGTCGGGGCGCACGAGCAGGAACCGCCAGTCGTCCGGCACCTCGTGGCGAGCGCCCACCGGGGGAACGGTCCACTCGCCGTCCGGAGGGCGGTCGGTCGTGAACCGCGCGGTCGGGTGGCCGGCGTCGAGAACGAACCCGCCCGCCTCGAACGTTGCGACGCCGATCCCGGAGCGCCCGCCGCGGCCGAGCGCCGGGGCGCGCTCCCGGATTTCGGGGTCTCGCCCGTGGGTAGTCGCGATCGCGGCTAGGGTCGCCGCCGCGATCTGGGTCCCGCTCCCGAGTCCGGCGTGACGCGGTAGCGACTCGCGAACGGTGACGCGCGCGCCGTCGACGCCGAGCAGGTCGACGGTCGTGCGGGCGTACTCGCGGACGTCGTCGCGGACGACGGGGTCGGCTGCGGGATCGTTGTCGGCGGGCGCCTCGACGATCAGACTGTCCGCTGGTTCCGCGTCGACGACGACCCTCGGCTCCGCGAGGCCGATCCCGAGTGCCCCGTACAGCCGCTCGTGCGAGAGGCTGAGATTACAGAAGCCGAAGTGAAGCCGGGCCCCGGCGCTCGCGCGTGCCATGTGGTTGCGTCCGCTTCGGGATCGATTGATAAAGGGTACGTGACAGTGGCCGACGTTGCCTCCGATCGTGTCTGTTGATGTCTGAACGATGCAGACGGGATGAATCTCGACACATCGCCAGTCGCTCGCTTATAAGTGGTTGATGCCGGGTCGACGGCGCACACTCCCGAAGCCCTAGGCGCGGGGACTCGCGCGGCTTGTTGCGCGCTTCGGTCGCTCGCTGTGCTCGCTCCCCGTAGTGGTTACTGCGCCGGGCTTCGTCCTCGCGGCAGCGAGGCGCGAAGCGCCTCTGGCAGCCGGCGGCAACGCCGCCGGCGACTGCCCCTTCGAGTCCCACCCCGCACCACTGGAAGACGGTCCTGCTCGCTCACTGCGTTCGCTGCGCGGGCTGCGACTTCCGTGGTCCCGCTCGTTCCACTCGCGGGACCGCAACCGCAGCCTCATCCTCCCCAGCCTCGTCGCTCGCTTCGCTCGCTCCTCCCTCGCGCGCGCTCCTCACGGCCTGTCGGCCGCTCGGAGGCGCGCGCCACCGCACCGCCGTCGGTTTATAAATCGTCGCGTCGCGCTCACTCCTGCCAGTCCGGGTTCGCGCGCGGCGGCGAGAAGATGTCGTACCCCACGACGGTCTCGTCGCCGTCGTTGCGCGCGGCGTGCGGCTCGTCGCCCGGGATGACGTAGGTGTCACCGGCCTCGACGACCGAGTCCTCGCCGTCGACGACGAAGGTGATCGCCCCCCCGGTGATCACCCCGATCTGCTCGTGCGGGTGGTCGTGCTCGGGGACCTCGGCGCCCGGCTCGATAACGAACCGCTGGATGCTGGTGTCCTCGCCGACCGCGCCCTGCGTGAGGAACACGTCGTCGACCGCCTCGGCCGCCTCGACGTCCGCGTCGGATACGATGTCCATGGGGGAGCAGCGCTCGGGAGCGACTTAAACAGTGGCTATGGGAACGGGTGGTACGCCTTCTCCAACTCCGGCTCGAATCCCATCGACCGCGGCACGTCGCGGGCGCGGTCGCCGAAGAACGGCTCGCCCGTGAACAGCGGCTGCGCGCCGGGGACGAGCACCCGGACCGCTTCGAATCCCATCCCGGCGAGGTCCCGGGTCGTCGTCCGCGCGACGTACGGCTCTAGTCCGACGGTCTCGACGCGGTCGACGACCGCCTCCAGCTCCGCGGTCCCCGAGAGCTCCGGCTCGCCGAGCGCGTCGGCGGGGACGCTCGCGTTCGGGTCGAAGAACGCCCGCGTCTCGGCGGGGAAGTCGGCGTGGCGGCCGATCGCAGCGCCCTCCTCGGCCGCGGCGTCCGGTCCCATCGACCGGAGCTCCGTCCAGTTCTGGAGCGCCTCCGCGAGCGCGCTCCGGGCCGCGGCGACCGGGTCGAGGTCGGCGCCCGCCGCAGCCGCGAACCGCGGCCAGACGCAGTCGCGGGGACCGCCGCCG
>NZ_JARANT010000058.1 GCF_029889805.1 Halorubrum sp. Boch-26
CACACACAACATAAAAAACAAACAACATTTCCGGTCGTCTTTCGGTTCCTGTGTGGCGTTTTTGGGGCCGCCGACGGGGAGCCGAAGAGGGGGAACGGGGTCAGTCGTCGGCGCCGACGACCATCACGGGCGCGGAGGCGCCGCGCTGAACTCGCGTCGGAAGCGTCTCGGGGCGAACGAGCCGGTCGAGTCCGGTCCGGCGCGCGGAGCCGACCACGATCAGGTCGGCGTCGTGAGCGTCTGCGAAGTCGAGCACTTCCCGGTGCGGCGAGCCGTACCGGAACCGCTTCTCGACGTCGACGCCGCTCGCCTCGCCGCGAGCCGCGACGTCCTCGACGAGCGCCTCGCCGGTGCGCTCGCGGCGCTCCACGACCATGTCCCAGTGTTCGCTGGTGTCGACGACGTACAGCGCGTCGACGGTCGCGCCGTGGGCAGCGGCGATGTCGAGCCCCGCGTCGACCGCGGCGCGGCCGGCCTCGTCGTCCCGGGTGACGACGAGCACGCGCTCGAAGACGGACCCGCGAGTGGTCGCGCTCGATTCCGGTGCGGCGGTGGCGTCGGTGGACGTGATATCGGCGGTGTCGGTGTCAGCGGACATGGTGGGTGATGCCGGATTCGCCCGGTTGCGGGCGCCGGTTATGTTCGTGTATCCCTTGGAGCAGGCTCCTCTTAACAATTTTCGACAGTATAGACGATTATCATTATTTATCCGTGAGTGATTGGCAGTTCGAGTTGATACTCTACCGATCTATCCCGTTTTATTTTACAGACGACCACGGCGTCGACGCGGTTGAGGTACCTGTAGATTGGCCTCCGCTCCTCCGAGACCGGACGGGTATCGCCGTCGTGACGGAAACAGGCTCGCGAGGCTGTCCGGCGGCGGGCCGATCCCGCCGGCGGTGCGGTCCAACGCCGCGGACTCCGGCGCGCTCTGCGTCTCCCCGATACCGGGTCCGGTCCGATCCCGGGTCGAAGAGGCAAGCGCGTCCCCAACGACGCGTTTTAACCGGTGAGTGTGAACAGTACCGACACGCACGCGAGCGGCGCGTCGGACGCACCGCGCGCCGCGACCCGAGGCACGACATGACACCGAACACCACCACGCGGTCGACGGACGGCAACGATGGGTGACGAGAACGGCGGCGGCTCCGCCGCCGGCGGGGGTGATCCGGTCGGCGACGACCCTGCGATCGACGAGGCGGACGGCGGCGTCGACTACGCCGGCCGGGCGGCGTCGATCCTCGGCTTCTCTCGCTGGTGGCAGATCGTCGCCGCCGCGGGGATGATGGCCGCCGTAAGCCCCTATCAGTACGTCTGGTCGTCGATCGAGCAGCCGCTCGCCGCGAGCCTCGACATCGCGCTACCGGCGCTCGGCGCGGTGTTCTCGTTTTACGTCGTCTTCCAGTCGCTCTCTCAGTTTCCCGCGGGCAAGTGGCGCGACAGCCGCGGGCCCGGGGCGCTCACCTTCCTCGCGGCGCTTCTGGCCGGGGGCGGGTACATCGGGCTGGCGTACGCGACGACCGTCTGGCAGCTGTACCTGCTGTACTCGCTCGGCGCGATCGGCGTGGGGGTCGTGTACACGGTCGCGGTGAACACCGCGGTCAAGTGGTTCCCGGACCGCACGGGACTGACGACGGGAATCGGCACGATGGCGTTCGCGGGCGGGAGCGCTCTCGTGGTGCCGTACGTGCGGGCGAACGCGACCGTGGCGGAGTACGGCGACGTGCTCCGGAACGTCGGGATCGCCATCCTCGTCGTCACCCTCGTAGGGGCGTACCTCCTCCGAGACCCGCCGGAAGACTGGCTCGGGCTGGCGGACCGAGAGGACGACGACGGCGACGAGGGGCTCGCGGCCTCGCTCCGCGGGCGCGCCTATACGACCCGCGAGATGCTCTCGACGTGGCAGTTCTGGCTGCTGTACGCGATGTTCGTCGCGATGGCGGGCGCGGACCTGATCGTCATCGCCAACGTCGTGCGGTTCGCCGAGCAGTTCGGGCTGGCGGCGGTCGTCGCGACCGCGGCGGCGACCCTGCTCCCCGTCGCCGCCGGCGTGTCGCGGATGATCCTCGGGGAGGCCTCCGATCGCTTCGACCGCAAGAAAGTGATGGCCGCCTCGTTCGTGCTCGCCGGCGTCTTCCGGCTCGCGCTGATCGGCGCCGGTCGGGCCGAGGCCGGGATCGCGTTCGTCGCGCTGGTGATGGCGGCGATGTTCTTCTCCTCGCCGCTCTTCGTCTACTTCCCGTCGGTGATCGCCGACTACTACGGTGCCCGGAACTCCTCGGGCAACTACGCGGTCCTCTACACCGCGAAGGTCGGCGGCGGCGTCTTCGCCGGCACGGTCACCGGCTACCTCGTCGCGGCGTTCGGCTGGGTCCCGACGTTCGCGCTCGGCGGCGGCCTCGCGATCGCCGCCGGGCTGGCGGCGCTCGTCCTCCGCCCCCCGAGCGGCTCAGGGTTGGAGAGCGAGGCGGCGACGCCGACGGACTGACCGCTCCGACCGGCGACCGCCTCGGCTTCTCCGGGGGGCCGGACCTCACTCGGTCCGGGCCATCGCGCGCTCGATCCGACGCGTGAGATCGTCGAGCCTGCTCCCGACCGATCCGACCGCCGCGAGGACCGGATACGTCGCGGAGCGGTCCTGATAGAGGTACGTCGGGAGGTCGACCGCGGCGTCGTCGAGCCGGAGCTCGCGGGCGTGCTCCGCGATCACGCGCTGGCGGCGCGCGGCGATCCGGTCGCAGTCCTCCACGAGGACGCCGGCGCGAGCGCGACACGCGTCGAGCGCGCCGAAGCCGCCCTCCGGAACCGCCGCGTCGAGCGACGCGATCTCGCGCCGGACCGCCGCGAGTCGCGATCCCGCCCGATCGAGCGACTCCGTCTCGATTCGGAGCCGCTCTATCAGTTGCTCGCGTTCCTCCATCGCGGCGTCGACCTCGTCGAGTAAGGCCCGCTCGTACTCGGGGTGGAATCCCGCGGTCCGGGTGAGCGCGTACGCCAGCTCGGGGCCGAACTCCGCGGCGACGCTGCGCTCGTATGTGTCGTCGTACTCGTCTTCGTAGTGGGGGACCGACATCACCGTCTCGGCGTACGCGTCCCTGACGGCGACGAGGCCCGAGCCGGGCGGCGTGCCGGGACCGCCGACCCCCGCGCCGGCCGCGGCACCGGCGGCGGCCGGTACGTCGGAGTTGCCGGCGGTCCCCGAAGGGCCCGCGTGGTCACCCAGCCCCGCCGTCGCGGGCGATCCGACCGGCGTGACCGTCTCCGTCGGGATCGACTCGACCCGGCCGCGGAACGCCCGGAACGCCTCGCGCTCGTCGACGGTGCGGCGCCGCTCGACCCGGATCGCTTCCCGCGCGCCGTCGATGGCCGTCCGGGACTCGTCGGGCCCGTCGGTAGTCGTTGCCATACCGCATCCCTGGCGGGTCGCCCTCGTAAACGCTTATATGAGGGGTATCGGGGCGACGGGAACGGTCCCGAGGGCTCAATAGCGCTCCCGAGACGCCGGAGGCTCTCGCGCTCGCAGGTGGGTCGATCGGGACGCGGCGGGAAGCGTGCTCGGGACGCGGCGGGAAGCGTGCTCGGGACGCGGCGGGAAACGTACATCCGTCGGCCGGTCCAAGGGGCCTCCGATGGAGGCCGCGTTGATCACGGTCGGCGACGAACTGCTCTCGGGCGACACGGTGAACACGAACGCGAACTGGCTCGCCGCCGAGTTGAGCGACCGCGGCGTCGTCGTGGCCCGGATCCTCTCCGTTCCCGACGACCAGACGGCGATCGCGGAGCACGTCCGGGAGTACGCCGGGACGTTCGACGCCGTGATCGTCACGGGCGGGATCGGCAGCACGCCGGACGACGTGACGATGGAGGCGGTCGCGGACGCGTTCGACCGCGAGATGGTCGCCACGGACCTCACTCGCGAGTCGGTCGAGCGCCGGCTGGCCGCGATCCGCGAGCGCGTCCCCGACCGCGAGTTCGACGTGGACGTGGCCGCGGAGGCGGCGGTCCCCGAGGGGAGCCGCCCGCTCGTGACCGAGGCGGGGCTCGCCCCCGGCTGCGTCATCGAGGGCGTGTACGTGCTGCCGGGGATCCCGGACGAGCTGAAGGCCGTCTTCGCGACCGTCGCCGACGAGTTCGCCGGCGACCGGCGGTCGCGGTTCCTCTACACGGTGGAGCCCGAGTCCAACATCGTGCCCGCGTTAGAGGACGCGATGGACCGGTTCGACGTCGTCGTCGGCTGTTATCCCGACCGCGAGGCCGACCACAACCGCCTGAAGGTGACCGCGACGGACGACGACGCGCTCGACGACGCCGCGGCGTGGCTGCTGGCGAACGTGAACGCGAGCGAGACGCCGGTGCGACGGAACTGGGACTGATAAAAGCGTCGGCGACGGGTTCGGGAGGAACGCGGCTCAGCCGGCCGTCTCGTTCTCCGACGGCTCCGCGGGCGGCTGGTCGGGCCCGGTCGGTCCGGTCGGTCCGGTGGGCGCCTGTTGCCCACCGGGGCCGGGCGGCGTCCGGTCGTTCGTCACGAGGAAGTCGGCGAGGTTGCCGATCAGCGCGTCGTTGTCGGCGCGCGCGGCGTTCTCCGGCGAGAGGAAGTCGCTGTCGCCCACCATCACCACCCCGTCGCTCCGGACGAGCAGCGGCGCTTCGGCGGACGCGCGCGTCGTCGACAGTTCGCTCCCCTCGATCGGGCGGAGCACGTCGCTGCCGGCGTCGGTCGTTCCGACCGGCGTCGCAGACGGCAGGACGGCGCGGTCGACGCCTTCGGTCAAGGCGGCGTCGGAGTCGCCGGCGGGCTCCGCGTACACGCGCTGGTAGTTCAGGTCGTTCTCTTCCATGTTGTACACGTAGCCGGGCTCGGTCGTCACGCCGAGCGTCGCGTCGAGCGCGGCCGCTCCCGGCTGGTCGAACGCCGCGCCGGGCTCCGTCGCCACGATCACGTGGCCGCCGGAGTCGACGAACGACTCGATCTCGTCGAGCTGCGCCTCGTCGTAGTCGGTCCGGAACGTCACGAACGCGTCGGCCCCGGCGAGCCGCTCGCCGAGCTGGGTCGGTCCCTGCTCACCGCCGGGCGCGGCGGGGCGGCGCTGCTGGTCGGGGTCCGGCACGTAGACGCCGACGTCGTGGCCGTTCTGGATGAGTGCGTTCGCCAGCGGCCTGATATCGCGGTCAGCGACGCTCGGACTACCGAGTCCGAGCAGCGCGAGCGGACTCACGGGCGCCGCACCCTGCGGCTCGACGCCGGGGTCGACGAGCACCGTCTGGGACCGCGTCGCGGCCTCCATCTCGACGGTGGCCTGGCCCGGCGTCCCGTTCGCGACCAGGTCCTCGTCGAGGTAGTGGTCGTTCTGGATCTCGGGCGCGGGGGCGGCGCCGTCGGCGGTCGCGTACCCCGTGAGCGCCGCGCCGCCGGTGATCGCCGCCACCGTCACGACGAAGACGGCCGCGAGCGTTCGGAGCTGACTCACGCGTCGACACCCCCGGAGAGCCGCGCCGTGTCGTTGCCCGTCGCGCCGGCCGGCGACCCGCCGCGGTCGGCGTCGAGGTCGCTCTCGGAGAAGCGCTCGACGGTGTCGACGTGCGGGACGGCTTCGAGGTGGACGTACGTGAGCCCCATCGGCTCGACGTCGCCGTAGCCGGGGTCGTTGGCGTGAACCGCGACGACTTGGGTGTCGGTACGCAGCAGGATCGGGAAGCCGGTGTCGGGTCCGGTCTCCCGGGTGTCGACCCGGTACTCGCCGAGGCTCTCCGCCGTCGCGGCGGCGTGGATCGCCTCGTTGAGCGATCCGATCTCGTCGGCGAAGCCGTTCTGGACCGCCTCCGTGCCGAGGTACACGTTGGCCTTCGCGACCTCCTCGCGCGGCATCCGGAACTCGTCGCCGCGCTCGGCCATCATCGCGTCGATGAACGTGTCGGCGAGCGTCTGCTGCTTGGCCCACGACTGAATCTCGTTGCTCCCGGCCTTATCCGGGCCGCTCGGACCCTGAACCGGCGAGGTCGTCTGCGGTGCGCGCGCGTTCAGGCCGATACTGCCGACCGTCGAGGTCGGGAGCACGTATATCTCGTCCGCGGGCGCCATGGCGTAGTAGCCGCCGGAGGCGCTGATCGACTGCACGCTGGCGATCACGGTCATCTGCTCGCTCGTCCGTTGGACCGCCTTGTACATCCGCTCGGAGGCGACGGGGGCGCCGCCCGGAGTGTCTATCTTGAGGACGACCGCGCCGACGGAGCCGTTGGCGCGGATGTCCGCGAGTTCGCTCTCGACATCGTCGGCGAGGGCCGTGTTCACGGGTCCTTCGATTTCGACGACGGCGACGGTATCGTCCGGGTCGTTGGTCGACGCGTACACGCTGGGCGCGAGCACGGCGCCGACCACCGCCGCGGCCACCACGACGACGGCGATCTGCTGCCGTGACGTGAGGACCGTGGAGGGCTGGTTCGTTGACATGACCGAGTAAATCCTGCGGTAACCGGCGCATAAAAATTGTGAAAACGAACGCGTCGACATCGGCTGCGACGAGGTGGTCCGTCGTGTGACGGGGGATCTTCGTCCGTCTCCGGAAGCCGACCGTCTCGCGCTCGACGCCTTTCGGGACCGAGGCGACGGCGGCGCTCGCTCACGCGCCCCCGGAGGCACTCGTCACGCGTTCCCGGAGGCACTCGTCACGCGTTCCCGGAGGCGCACCCCGACGGCGACACCGGTGTCAGGAAGGCGACGGCAGCGCCGGTCGCGACCCGCGGGAGCCGCCGGAGTGCGACGCCGACCGACGCTGATCGGTGGGAAGCGAATCCAGCAGATGGCACGCTGTGTCGACCGGGATCGGTGAAGGGAGGCGACGTGTAACCGATGTATGACCGCGAGATCCGTGTCACCGGCGGTGGTCGCTTCGTGCCGATCGTCGTGACACGACGGCGAGGACAACAGTGACCGGGGCGTTGGGTTTCGGTCTCGGACCCATATTATCATATTTAAATACAGTTGCTATATCACACATATCGTCGTCAGCGACGAGATCGCTTCCGCAGTCGGGACCAGAGATCGGAGCACGGCTGCCTGACGAACAGGGTTCGGATCACGTTGCGGCCGATCGCGGTGTACCCCGGACCAACGATCAGCGCCACCGGCGAGATACCGCAATCGCCTCGAGCAGTACGGAGATCACGTTTCGGCTGGAAGAGGCGTTATAAGCGGATTGAACGGTAATTCGGCCGAGAAATCCGTTGGGGCCGTCTCTCCGAACGGGACCCGTTTCAGACGGAGACATCTCTCTCTCTTTTTGAGCATCGCTCTCGGTATCCGATTTAAACGCTTCTCTATCCGTTTCGGTCGTATCCGTGGAGGTGAGCAGTACCCCACCGCAGTCGACGGTCGTGACGCGCGGTCAGAGGAACGTGACAACGGACTCGCCGCCGAATCGCACCCGTCGAGACGCAGCCGACGAGTCGCAACCGGCGACAGCGGCCCCACGCGAAGGCGAGCGATCCGGGTCACTCGTCAGTGGCTTCGGGCCTGCCATATAATATTCAACTAAATGGTACTTCTGTGAAATGATAAGATTTTATGACTATTTCCGAACCGGTTTCTCTCCCGGTTCTCGCTCAGCCCTTGTCTCTCTCGCAGCGGCGTCTATGATGTTCGCTTCCGCTCTGACCGGCGTCCGACGAGACCGAGGCGGGGGCCTGTGGCTTCCGGAATGCTCTTCATACTGTTCGATCGTAACAGTTCCATGGGAGTTACTGACTTGTTCGACCCCGACGGGATCGCCGTCGTCGGCGCGTCGAAGACCGCCGGCAAGCTCGGCAACGATGCGATGACCAACATCCGGTCGTACGACGGAGCCATTTATCCGGTCAACCCGTCCAGTTCGGGCAGCGTCTACGGGTACGAGTTCGTCGACTCGGTGACTGAGACCGACGCTGACCTCGCGCTCTGCTGCGTGCCGAGTCCGGTCGTCCCGGAGGTCATCGAAGAGTGCGGCGAGGCGGGCGTCGGTGCCGCGGTGATCTTCGCCGGCGGATTCGCCGAGGTCGACGAGGCGGGCCGCGAGCGCGAGGCGGAGATCGCGGCGCTCGGCGAGGAGTACGACATGACGATCCTCGGGCCGAACACCGCGGGCTACTGCATCCCTCACCTCGACCTGTACGGCTCCTTCGTCCCGGAGATCCGAGATATCGAGACCGGTAACGTCGCCCTCCTCGCCCAGAGCGGCGGTATCGGCGTCACGGGAGCGTTCCAGCTCGACCGCGAGGAGTACGGCGTCTCGTCGATGTTCGGACTCGGGAACCGCGCGAACGTCGATTTCGCCGAGTTGATTCCCGTGCTCGACGAGGATCCGCACACCGAGGCGATCGCGGTCCACATCGAGGGCACCGAAGACATCGACGACGCGATAGCGGCGTTCCGCGAGTGCGAGACCCCGATCGTCGTGCTGAAGGCCGGCAGCGAGGAGTTCCGCGACTTCGTCGGCTCGCATACGGGCGCGCCGATGCAGGACCGAGGGGCCTACGAGGACGCGCTCGCCGGCGAAGGCGTCGTCTTCGTCGACACCGTGACGGAGCTCATCGACGGCGCACGGGCGATCGCGTCGACCCCGACGCCGGAGGGCTCGAACGTCGGACTCGTCACGGCGCAGGCCGGTCCGGGGATCATCGTGGCAGACTCGCTCCGCGAGCGCGGCGCGAACTTCCCCGATCTCGACGCGGAAACGGCCGAGCAGATAGCCGAGGCGTTACAGGGGATCACCTACACGGAGAATCCGGTCGATACCGGTCGGCCGCTCCCCGAGTTCGGGGAGGTGATCGACGCCGTGGCACGCGACGAGGCCGTGGACGTGGTGGTCGTGTACGAGATATACGAGCGCTCGCTGGGCTATCCCGTCGAGGAGTTGGAGGCGCTCGCCGAGGATCTCGACAAGCCGATCTGTTTCATCGTCGCCGGGCCGGAGAGCTTCGAGACGGAGCGGCTGCAGATGGAGGCCGTCGGAATCCCGACGTTTCAGGCGCCCGAACGCGGTTCCGACGCGGTCGGCGCCCTAGTCGAACTCGCCGACGAGTAGGCCGCGAGCGCGAGCGAACAGGTCCCCGACGCGAGCGAACAGATCTCCGACGCGAGCGGACGGCCCGTCGAGGATAGATCCGCGGAGCGGACCGGTCGTACGGGGGAGCCGACCCCGGTGGCACCTAGTGTCCCAACCGTTACCACACACCTATATGGGTAGCAGCCGAAACGTCGAGACGACGATGCCAGCAGAAATTTCACCCGACGCCGACTGGAACAGCCTGTACATCGACGGATCGTGGGTCGACGCGACGGACGGCGAGACGATCGGTGTCGAGGACCCTTCGACGCGGGAGTCGTTCACCGAAGTGCCCGCGGCGACCGAGGCCGACGTGGACGCCGCGTACGAGGCGGCCGCCGCGGCGAGCGACGAGTGGGCCGCGACTCCGCCGGCGGCGCGCGAGGAGATCGTACAGAACGCGCTCCAAGCGCTCGACGCGGCCGAAGAAGCGATTATCGAGCTGATGTCACACGAGGCCGGGGGGACCGCCGGGTACGGCCATACGTCTCACCACCTCGCGATGGACCAAGCCGGCGAGGCGGCGACGATCCCCCGTCGGATGAAGGGCGACCACATCGCCTCGAACATCCCCGGGAAGGAGAATCTCGTTCAGCGGGAACCGAAAGGCGTCGTGACCGTAATCTCGCCGTGGAACTTCCCACTCAACCTCTCGGCGCGCGCCGTGTTCCCCGCTATCGCCGCGGGGAACGCGGTCGTGTTGAAGCCGGCGACGAACACGCCGATCAGCGGCGGGCTCCTGTTCGCGAAGCTGTTCGAGGAGGCGGGCCTCCCCGACGGCGTGTTGAACGTCGTCACCGGTCACGGCTCCGAGATCGGCGACCGCGTCGCAGGACACTCCGAGAGCGACGTCGTCGCGTTCACGGGGTCGACGGAGGTCGGCCGTCGGGTGGCGGCCGCGGCCGCGGAAAACCTCGCCACGCCGGCGATGGAGCTCGGCGGCAACAACGCCCACGTCGTCACCGGCGACGCCGACGTCGAGCGCGCGGTCGACAGCGCCGTCTTCGGGTCGTTCATCCACCAGGGACAGGTGTGTATCTCGATCAACCGACACGTCGTCCACGAGGACGTCTACGACGAGTACGTGTCGCTGCTGACGGAGCGCGCCGAAGAACTGGTCGCCGGGAGCGCCCACGACGAGGTCCACCTCGGACCGATCATCGACGAGACGCAGCGCGACGAGATGCTTTCGTACGTCGAGGAGACGGTCGAAGCCGGCGCGACACTCGAAACGGGCGGCGGGACGGTCGACCTCGACGGCGTCGACGACTCGCTCGTCGTCGAGCCCACGGTCCTCTCCGACGTGACCAACGACATGGCGGCGGCGTGTAACGAGCACTTCGGTCCCGTCGCGCCGGTCATCCGGGTCTCCGACGTCGACGAGGCGGTCGCGGTCGCCAACGACACCGAGTACGGCCTCTCCGGGTCGGTCCACGCCGGGGACCTCGGGACCGCGAAGGACATCGCAAACCGCATGGAAACGGGGATGGTCCACATCGGCGATCAGCCGATCAACGACGAGGCACACGTGCCGTTCAGCGGCACCGGTGCGTCCGGGATGGGCGGGTACAACACCGACGAGTTCCTCCGTGAGGTCACCGAAAACAAGTGGATCTCGATCCAGCACGAGCCGCGCGAGTACCCGTTCTGACGGGAGCGCGTAGTACGGGGATCGGCTCCGTTCGCTCTCGACGAACACGATCTTTTTTAGGATAGCCACCGAGGATCAGCGTATGAATGAGACAGACTCGCAAACGGTCGGGGCGGTCGAGACGACGTTTTCAGTTATCCAGGTGCTACAGGACCGCGGCGGCGCTGGCGTCACGGAGATCGCGAACGAGCTCGAGCTCTCGAAGAGCGCCGTCCACAAGCACCTCGCCACCCTCGCGGACCAGCGGTGCGTCGTCAAACGCGGCGACGAGTACCGGCTCGGGCTCGGACTGTTCGAGTACGGGTCGTTCGTGCGAAACGGGTACGACGTGTTCCACAAGGCGAAGCCGCGGGTGCGCGAACTCGCGGCGGAGACCGGAGAGATGGTGTGGCTCATCCTCGAGGAGAACGGGATGGCGATGTACCTGTTCGGTGACGGCGGCTCCCTCGACATCAACGTGGACTCGCTGGTCGGCACGTGGACGCACCTCCACCTCAACTCCGGTGGGAAGGCGATTCTCTCACAGTACTCCGAGGATCGCGTGCGAGAGATCGTCGACAAACATGGACTGCCGGCCCGGACTGACCGGACGATCACCGATATCGACGAGCTGCTGGAGGAGCTCGAACGGACCAGAAAGCGGGGGTACGCACTGAACCTCGAGGAGGACCTCGACGGGATTCACGCCATCGGGGCGCCCATCGCTCACCAAGGGGAAGTACAGGGCGCGCTCTCGATCGCGGGCGCGGCGAACCGGCTGACCGAAACGCGGTGTCACGAGGAGTACGCGGATCGGTTGCTCACGGTGGTCAACGACCTCGAACTGAACCTCACGTACCGCTGAGCCGGCGGCGTCGGCCAGCACACATTTATCCCGTCGGTGTGAGCAGACGCCATGCACATTCCCTTCGACGGGTCCGATCCGACCGTCCACGACGACGCGTACGTCTCCGAGACCGCGGTGCTCTCGGGGGAGGTACGCGTGGCCCCGGGCGCCAGCGTGTGGCCGCTCGTCTCGCTCCGGGGCGACCGCGCACCCGTTCTTGTCGGCGAGGAGACCAACGTCCAGGAGTTCACGACGCTCCACGGGGCGGAGATCGGTGACCGCGTCTCGGTCGGCCACGGTGCGGTCGTCGACTTCGCCACCGTCGCGGACGACGTCCTCGTCGGCATGCAGTCGTCCGTCCTCCGCGGTGCAACCGTGGAACCGAACTGCCTCGTCGCCGCGAACGCGGTCGTTCCGAGCGGGACGACCGTGCCGGAGGGACACTTAGCGTACGGAACGCCGGCCGAAACAAGACCGCTGACCGACGATCAGCGCGCGCAGATCGGGCGCGTCCACGAACACTACGCGGAACTGAGCACGGAGTTCGCTCGGGCGGAAGCCGACGCGTACCGACGCTCTCGAGACGGGAGCGACGAGTGAGTTCGCCACCCGTGTGAACGGTGATCACAAATTGTTTCTCAATAGAGAACGGTTAGTGACTAATACGTGATACTAAGTATCGCGCTCATTACATTCTTACGTGTGTGAAGCTTTATATAGCGACGACCGCCACTCGCCGACTGTAGGCGTTTATGGCGGCGGCGATATCACGATGGATCGTGATCCTTTGTTCTCTGACGGCGAACAAATGCGGTGAGAATCGGATCGATCGGTGTCGCCACTCGGTGGCATAGGGCAGCGGAAAACCGACCGAGACTCACTCGAGGCCGAGGCGGTTTGCGACCCAGTTGTCGCGACCGGCCATCACGAACGCCTCTTCGTCCTCGAACTCAGTTTCTGTCGCGACGAACTCGTCCCACTCGCCGTCGCCGACGTAGTCGAGAGCGGCCGCTTCGTCGGCGTCCGCCGGGCTCGCGGCGACGAGATCGTCGAACGTCTCGAAGGACGTGTACTCGCGGACGAACGCGTCGTCGAAGACCGCTTCGAGGGGGATCTCGTCGTCAGGGTCGTACACCTCGTCGGCGTCCGGCAAATCGTCGTGCGATGCGGCGGCGTCTTCGAGATCGCCTTGAAACACCATGTTCGGTTGGACGTACCGCCGCGACGCATGTAAATCGTTCCCATTTCTCTCGGAGTAACACCCGCCGCCGGGGGACTCTCCGACTCTGCAGTCGGGGTCGGAAGGACCGCGATGCGACCGGGTCAGTAGTTCCCGGTGGAGACGATCGGCGGCGTCCCGTGGGGGCCGTACGGCGCGTCGTCGAGGTACTCGCCCGCGACCTCGAAGCTGTCCGCGAGCGACGCGGCGGCCTCCTTGCGCAGCACGGGGACGGGATGATCGCCTTGGAGGTATTCGAGCGCCTGTCCGGCCGCGTCGCGGTTGTACTCGGCCGCCTTCTCGCGGCGGGCGGCGTACAGTTCGACCTCGTCGTGAGCGACCGCCTCGGTCCGCGCGCCCAGCGCGACGGCGATCGCCGATGCCGCTTCGTCGGCGTCGGCGATCCCGGAGTTCATCCCGCGAGCGCCGAACGGGGCGAGCAAGTGGGCCGCCTCGCCCGCGAGCAGGGCGCGCCGGTCGTCGTCGACGAACGTGTCCGCCATCACTTGGAGGAACTTGTAGCTGGACACCCAAGTGACGTTGTCGGCGTACCGTTCCCCCATCACCGCCGAGACGAACTCGCGCATCTGCTCGTCCGAGGCGAGCTCCTCGGGGTCGTCGTCCGGAAGACACTGAATGTCGAGCCGCCACCCGCCGGTGAAGGGGACGAGCATCACGTTCCGGCCGTCGGCGGCCGGATCGTCGTAGTGGAAGAGGCGCTCGCACGGGTACGGGTCCTCCTCGACTTCGTCCACGTCGGCGATGATAAAGGAGTTCTCCGACTGG
Organism: Halorubrum sp. Boch-26; assembly: GCF_029889805.1. Taxonomy (GTDB): domain Archaea; phylum Halobacteriota; class Halobacteria; order Halobacteriales; family Haloferacaceae; genus Halorubrum. Next base: position 13,563 of record NZ_JARANT010000058.1, read on the forward strand.
GACCCCTCGAACTCCGCGCCGATCTCATTCCGGACCGTGGAGCCTCCGCCGTCGGCACCGACGAGGTACTCCGCTTCGAACTCGCGGCCGTCGTCGGTCTCGACGCGAACGCCGTCGGCGTCGGTCTCGACGGTCTCGACCGCCGAGTCCCAGCGGATCTCGATACCGGCCTCGTCGAGGGCCTCGTGCATGTACTCTTCCGTCCACTCCTGTGGAATGCTCGTGAAGTGCGGGATCTCGCCGTCCCCGCCCGGCGAGTCGTACGTGCGCCGGAACACCTGTTTGCCCCGCCAGCGCGTGTGTCGCGTGGGCCAGACGACTCCGTCGTCGACGAGTCGTTTTCCGAGCCCGGGATGGACCCGTTCGAGGGTTCGGAGCGTCGATCCGTGGACGTAGATCGCGCGGCTTCCGGATCGATCCCGGTCTTCCGACTCTGCTTCGAGAATCGTTGCGTCGACGCCGCGAGCGTGTAGCGCGAGCGCCGTCGTCATCCCCACGGGACCGGCCCCGGCGATAAGCACCGGTGCGTCCGTATTTGTATCGCTCATGCAGGTGTCTATGAGTTCACGTACCACGACAAAAGGGTTTGGGCTCGATACGACCCGACGGGAACGCGATCGGTCCCTAGTACAGAACCGTCATCCAGCCGAGGTGGATCGGCAACAGCACCGCGACCGTCGCGAGCGTACAGGCGGCGGTCGTTCGGATCAGTTCGCCCGTCTCGACGTCGCCCTCCGCGAGGATAGCGATTAACACCGCCGACTGGTACGGGAAGAAGTAGTTGCTCAGGCCCAGCGCCTCGATCATCAACACCGGCGTGAGCGGGACCCCGACCGACTCCGCGTAGGTGATCACCACCGGCGTCAGCACGCTGGCGACGGCCAATCCCTCCATGGCGAACGCGAGCGCAACGGTGGTCACGAACACCAGCGCGAGCGCGACGGCGAGGGGGGCGTCGGCGGGGACCGTCCCGAGTAACGTCGTCGCCGCCCGTTCGGCGAGCCCGGTCGCCGCCAGCCCGTCGCCGATCGCGAGCACGGCCGCGATGAAAAAGAGGATCGACACGTCGAACTCCTCCCCGACCTCCTCGAACCGGGCGACGCCGACGCCCGGGAAGAACGCGAACGCGACCACGGCGATCGCCCCGACGACCGGATCGAGCCCGTGGAGGAAGTCGGTAAGCCAGATCCCGACGCCGACGAGGAGGAACGCGAGCATCCGGCCGGGCGCTCGATCCGGCGATCCCGCTGAGTTTTCGGCAGAGCGCGGACGGGAAGACCCCGTCTCCTCGGCGACCGAGGGGTCGACTCCGGTGTTCGGTTCCGGGCGGAACATGGCGTACACGACCGCGACGACGACGCACACCCGCGTGAGCCCCATCACAGGGTACATGTGGACCAGCCACTCGGTCCAAGCGATCGAGTGACCGGCGACCGACTCTCCGAGCCCCGAGATGATGATGTTCGGTAAGTCAGCGGTCAGGATCCCGGATGATCCGTAGAACGTCGCGAACAGCGGTCCGAGGTACACGCCGACGCGAGCGCGTCGCGAGTCGAATCGCGACCCGATCTCCGTGAGGATCGGCGCGAGCAGCAGCACCCGGACGAGCGAGGAGGGGATGAGCAGCGCGAGCGCGTGCGAGCCGAGCGAGAGCGTCACGAGGAGCCGCAGATAGATCGCGCGAGCATCGAACCGTTCCGCAGGGGGAACGGCGACGCGTGTCAGCACGCGCCCCGCCTCGTCTGCCAGCCCGCTCCGCCGGGTCGCGATCCCCATGAGCAGCCCGAAGCCGATGAGCCACGTCGCCGACGACTGGAACCCGACGAGCGCGGCGGACGGCGAGAGCGCCGCCGCGAGGGCCCCGATCGCGAGGATACCGGTGAACGCGGGAGAGACGGGTGTAAGCACCCACAGGACGATGCTCCCGGCGGCGATCCCCGCCACCGCGCCGCCGTCACCGCCGATCGCCGCGACGGCGGCGGCGCCGGCGAGGGCGGCGAGGGGGACGGCGATCCGCGGAGCCTTCACCGCCGTGACGACGGTCCGGACCATCGTGCGGACTCACCCGTCGACGTCGGGGCGCAGAGAGCGGTCACGACGCGGACACGAGGCGAAAATCGCCGTCTCGGTCGGCGTCATGCCGTCAGCGCCTCTCGGAGGGGATCGGGGACCGGCGTGGGCCGACCGTCCTCGACGCCGACACAGACGCGTTGCTCGGTCCCGGTGAACCGGCGCTCGCCGTCGACCGCGCCCTCGTACTCGAACGTGACGCTCGTGGTCCCCACGTCGGTCGTCAGCGAGAACTCGACGACGTCCCCGCTCTCGACGGGACGCTCGAAGTCGACGTCCATCGACGCGACGGGTAGGCCGACCCCGAACTCCGTCTGTATCGCCCAGAACGGGTGGCCGATCGACTCCATGTACATGTCCGCGGTCTCCTGGAACGCGTCGACGATGCGGGGGTAGTGTGCGATGCCGAACGGGTCGCTGTCCGAGAATCGGACCGTCCACTCGCGGGCGTACGTCATCGGCGCTCACCCCCGCGGTCGTCGGCGCCGGCGTCGGCGTCGGCATCGGCGGCGGCGGTGTCGGCGGCGGCGGTGTCCCCGCTTGCACCATCGGGATCGGCGAGCACCACGAGCCCGTCGAGCGCGGTCGCCCCGTCCGGCGTCGCCAAGACCGGATTCAGGTCGATCTCCGCGATCTCCGGCGACGCGTCGAGCAGGTCCCCGACGGTCCGGACGACGTCGACGAGCGCGTCGAGGTCGGCGGGCGGGCGACCCCGGTGTCCGGTGAGCAGCGGCGCGGCAGTGAGCGACGTTACGGCGTCGCGGGCCTCGCGATGAGTGACCGGCGCGATCCGGTGTGTCACGTCCCCGTACACCTCGGTGAACGTCCCGCCGAGCCCGACGAGGGTCGTCGGACCGAACGAGGGGTCGTTCGTCCCCCCGACGATCACCTCGGTCCCCGCGTCGAGGTCGGCCATCGACTCGACGAGCACCGAGGCCTCGATACCGGCGGCGGCGGCCGCGTCGTCGATCCGCTCGGCCGCTTCTCGGACGGCGTCGGGTCCCGTCAGTCCGACCGCGACGCCCGCGCCGTCACCCCACTCGCTCTTGTGAGCGACCGCGGGCGACGACACCTTCGCGGCCACGGGGTAGCCGATCCGGTCGGCCGCGTCGACGGCGGCCGCGGGGTCCGCCGCCAGCGCGAGCTCGGGCGTCGCGGCCCCGCCGGCGGGGGGCGCCGCCTTCGCCTCCG
>NZ_JARANT010000059.1 GCF_029889805.1 Halorubrum sp. Boch-26
CCGCCCACCTCGATAGCGACCCAGCGGTCGAGCGTGTCGTTCGCGGCCGCGAACGCGCCGGCTCCGGCGGTGTCCGTCACGACCGCGAGGTCGAAGCCGTCCAGCAGTCCCGGCTCGACCGGCATCACGTTCACGTCGACATCGCCGAGCGCGGTCGCGACGGCGTCGACCGCGGGGCCCTCGCCGACAAGTCCGATGTCCATGTCTCCTCCGACGCGAAGGAGCGAAAAAAAGCCGCGGGTGGCGGTGCGAGAACGGCGTGGGTGGCGGTGTCGGGATGACGGGCGTACCGAAGTGGAGACGGGGGAGGCCCGCAACTACGCCATCAGATCGCTCGCCACCGCGGCGAGCTCGTCGGCGTCAACGCCGTGGAGCCGCTCGTCGCCGAGCTTGAGACGGAGCCTCGGACGGCCGACGTCGATCGGGACCTTCTCGGTGTCGATGATCCCGAGGTCCTCCAGCCGGGTCTTCGTCCGGGAGAACGTCGCCTTCGAGGCGATCCCGACGTCCTCGCCCCACTTCGAGATGTCGTAGAGGAGCACGTCGTTCCGCGCGGCGACGAGCAGCGAGACGGTCACCTCGTCGAGCGCGGCGTCCGCCGACTCTATCGACGCGAGCACGGCGTCGAAGTCGTCACGGGTGGCCTCGCCGATCTCGGCGGCCATCGTCTCGCGGACGCGGTTGAGCGCCGGGGTCCGGAGCCCGTACTCCTCGGCCGTCTGGAAGGCGTCGCGGTGCGTCGCGAACACCTCGTCGACGAAGTCGCCGTCTTCGGTCGAGAGCGCGGCGACGTGGTCGCCCGCGCTCACGAGGACGACGACCCGCGAGGGTGACACGAACAGCGCGTTGTCGACGTCGGCCGAGAGCACGCGGAGCCCGAGCGACCCGTCGGCGACGAGGTCGGCCGCCTTCGACGCGACGAGGAAGTCGTCCGTCACGTCCTTCAGCGTGCGTTCGTCCGCCAGCATCGACAGGGTCGGTAGGTCGTCGCGGCCGGTCGCCGCCTCGACGAGCGATACGATCGTCTCCGCGGACGGGTCGACGACGAGGAGCTCCTCGTCGTCGCCGGCGAACGCCGTCTCGAGGACGTTCTCGACGTCCGTCTCCAGCAAATTTGACACCATATATCTCCTCGGATAAAAGCCAGATATCTATTTAATATTAACGGGATTGATACAGTGAACAACGCCGCTTCAGCCGCCGAAACGCCCGAAAACACCGAATACACAGAAACGGGTCCTGACCGGCGAGAGAACGCATCGTGAGTGTCGCGACGACGCCGTGAGGAGCGCGAGAGCGACGCCGTGAGGAGCGCGAGAGCGACGCCGTGAGGAGCGCGAGGGCGACGCCGTGACGGAAGGATTAATGCGCGATCGTACCCGCGTTCGTACATGGACAACGAGCACGTCCGGGAAGTCGATCCGGCGGTCGCCGACGCGCTGGCCGGGGAGCGCGACAGACAGGAGCAGACGCTCGCGATGATCGCCAGCGAGAACCACGTCAGCGAGGCGGTGTTGGAGGCTCAGGGGAGCGTCCTCACGAACAAGTACGCCGAGGGCTACCCGGGCGCCCGGTACTACGCCGGCTGCGAGTACGCTGACGAGGTCGAGGAGCTCGCGATCGAGCGCGCGAAGGAGCTGTGGGGCGCTGACCACGTCAACGTCCAGCCGCACTCCGGGACGCAGGCGAACCAAGCGGTGTACTACGCGACGCTCGACCCGGGCGATAAGATCCTCTCCTTGGAGCTGAACCACGGCGGTCACCTCTCGCACGGCCACCCCGCGAACTTCACCGGACAGATCTACGAGGTCGAGCAGTACGAGGTCGACACCGACACCGGCTACATCGACTACGAGGGGCTCCGCGAGGCCGCCGAGGAGTTCGAGCCCGACATCGTCGTCTCCGGCTACTCCGCGTACCCGCGCACGGTCGACTGGGAGGAGATTCAGGCGGCCGCCGACGCCGTCGACGCCTACCACCTCGCCGACATCGCGCATATCACCGGGCTGGTCGCGGCCGGCGTCCACCCCTCGCCGGTCGGGATCGCCGACTTCGTCACCGGTTCGACGCACAAGACGATCCGCGCCGGGCGCGGCGGGATCGTGATGTGCGACGAGGAGTTTGCCGACGACATCGACAAGGCGGTGTTCCCGGGCGGGCAGGGCGGCCCCCTCATGCACAACGTCGCCGGCAAGGCGGTCGGGTTCAAGGAGGCGCTCGAACCCGAGTTCGAGGCGTACGCGCAACAGGTCGTGGACAACGCCGAGGTCCTCGCCGAGACGCTACAGAGCCACGGACTCTCCTTAGTCTCCGGCGGCACCGACAACCACCTCGTGTTGGTCGACCTCCGCGACTCGCACCCGGACCTGCCGGGCGGCGACGCCGAGGACGCGCTGGCGGCCGCGAACGTCGTACTCAACGGGAACACCGTGCCGGGCGAGACGCGGTCGCCGTTCAACCCCTCGGGTATCCGCGCGGGTACGGCGGGGCTCACGACCCGCGGGTTCGACGAGGCGGCGATCGAGGAGGTCGGCGATCTCATCTACCGCGTGGTCGATAACGTCGACAGCGACGATGTCATCTACGAGGTCGGTGAGCGCGTCGTCGAGCTCTGCGAGGAGTTCCCGCTGTACGAGTGAGGACGCGTCGATCGGCGGCGTCGCGACTCCCCGACTGAATCCGTGCGTACAAAGTAGGGGGGGCTCCGACGGGTCGACATGGCCGACTCGTCGTTCCTCGCAACACGCCTCGACCGCGGCGCCGTACCCCTCGCGGTCGGCGACCTGCTTGCCCTGATCGTCCTGTTGACCGTCGGCGCGCTCAACCACACCTCGGTCGAGTTCCTGTCGTCGAACCCGCTGTACCTGCTGGAGGTGTTCGCGCCGTTCCTGATCGCGTGGGCCCTGATCGCGCCGCTCGTGGGCGCCTACTCGGCTGGCGCCGTCGAGACCGCGAAGTCGTCGGTCCCGCTCGCGGTCCGGTCGTGGATCCCGGCGGCGCTGGTCGGGCTCGCGCTCCGCGCGTTCGTCTTCCGCGGCGGCGCTGCGCCCGCGTTCGCCGTCGTCATGCTCGTGCTCGGCTCGGTCGCGCTCGGCGGCTGGCGCGCAGTGTACTTCAAGCTCCGGTAGGGAGCCACGTCGGCGCCTCAACCTCCCGGCGTTTCGACCGTCGTTCTCCCGGTTTCGAACCCCGTTTTCCGCCTCCAGTCCCGACTGTGTGCGGCGGCCGCCGGCTCCGCACCGTCACGTACCGGGCGTCGATCGGAGATGGATACGTCTGTATAACTTATGGAATTCTTCAGAGTGATCATCTGAGGAGTCACCTCGAACCCTGAGAAAATTTTAATAGTGATAGTGTAATACGATCAACCGGATCATGACTGGGTATTACGACTACGTTCTCGGCCTTATCCCGGCCGCGTTGATCGGTGTGACCGCCTTCCTGAATCTGGTCGGGTTGTCGTTGACGGCCGCGCTCCCCGGGGGCGCACTCGTCGCGGGAGCCGTCATGGCCCACGCGCTGTTCGTTCGGGGCCCAGTTACCGACGTTCACGGCGGGGCAGAGCGCTCCCGCACCGGATCCGTCGGCGACTCGATCGACCGGGCGGTCGAGCGGTCGCGGACCGGCCGCTCGGGAGCCGGCGGCTCCGACTGACGCGCTCGGCCGACTGGCGGGCTCGGCCGACTGACGCGTTTGGCCGACTGACGCGCTCGACTGACTGGCGGGAGTTCACGCCGCGTCGCGTGCCGGTTCCCTACACGGTTTAGTCCCTCGCACCCGAGGGAACCGGTATGACAGAGACGCTGTTCCTCTCGAGCGCCGACGTCGACGACCTCGCCGAGCCGGCGGACTACGTCGCCGCGGTCCGCGACGCGTACCGCCAGATCGGGGAGGGTGCGCCCGCGAAGCCGCGGACGCTGCTGTACAACCGCGATCCGCCGGGCATGCTGACCTCTTACACGTCGGTCCTCCCCGAGACGGGCGGGATGGGGGGCTACACCTACTCCGCCGGATTCGGCGCGGGCGACGCGTGGTTCATGACCCCGCTGTTCGACGCCGAGTCGGGCGAACCGCTCGCGGTGCTCGACGGCGCCTCGATGAACCCGTACAAGACCGGCGCGGCCGGGGCGACCGCGGTCGACGCGCTCGCCCGCGAGGACGCGACGGAGATCGCCGTGATCGGCAGCGGGGCGCAGGCCCGCGGCCAGCTCGCGACGACCGCGACCGTGCGGGAGTTCGAGGCCGTTCGGGTGTTCTCGCCGACCGCCGAGAGCCGCGAGGCGTTCGCCGAGGAGTTCGCCGACCGGATCGAGCCCGCGGTCACGGCGGTCGCGACCGCGAGCGAGGCGGTCGCCGGCGCCGACGTGGTGATCACGGCGACGAACGCGAGCGACCCCGTCATCGACGACGCGGACGTCGACCCCGGCGCCCACGTCACGGCGATGGGCCAGTACAACCCGAAGAAGAACGAGCTCCCGCCGGAGCTGATCGCCCGGGCGACGTACGTCCCCGACATCCGCGAGCGGGTGAGTCAGGACGCGGGGTCGTTCCTCGCGGCCGAGGAGGCGGGGTTGATCGGCGAGGACCACGTCGCAGCCGACCTCGGCGCGGTCGTCGCCGGCGAGCACCCGGGCCGGACGAGCGAGGGGGAGATTACGGTGTTCGACTCCGGCGGGACCGGGATCGAGACGGTCGCGGCCGCGCATATGCTTTATAAGCGGGCGAGCGAGGCGGGCCGGGGGCAGACGATCGACTTCGCGCCCGCGAGCGAGGCGCTCACCGGACGATAATACAGAGTCTGCGATCCGTCGGTGATCGGTTTCGGTATCTGACGTGCTCGTAATAATTGACACTGGATCGGTGGAGAACGCCTCCAAAGCCCCAGCCGTGCGATCGCCGCAGGCGACGGAAGCACCGGAAGGAGCGAGCACCGCGAGCGACTGAGGAGCGCAACGAGCGTACGGCGACCGCACGGCTGCCCGTTTGCGTCCCGCCCCGCACAGCACCGCCGGAAGACGGTCGGCTCGCTTCGTCGCCGGGCTTCGCCCGGCTGCCTGCGAGACCGACGGTCTCGCAACGCTCGGCGCTGCGACTTTCCTACTCCCGCTCGCTCCCTCCGATCGCTCGCGGGACCGCGGCCTCACGCCTCCCCAGCCTCGGCGGGCGGCCCGGCGCGGGCGGAGCCGCGCCGGACCGCCGACTCCCTCGCACGCGCTCCTCGCGCCCGATGGGCGCTCGGAGGCGCGCGCCACCGCCTCACTGTTTATAAGACTGAGACGTCGCTTCCGCTCCTTACTGCAACCGATATCGCAGAATCGCGGCGATCCCCCCGAGATTCGAGAGCTGCTCGCCGGGGGCGAACTCCGAGGAGAAGACGACCACGTCGCCGCCCTGCTGTTCGACCGACTCGATCACCTCGTTGACGTCGATAGACCAGTCGCCCTCCCCCTGTCGCTCCGTGCGGAGCCGGTCGTCGACCACGAGGAGCGTCTCGATCGCGCCGAACTCGGCGGCCTCGGCCACGTCTTCGGGGCCGTAGGTCGCTTTTGCGCCCTGCGCGATGTTCTCGGTCAGCTCGTCGATGAGGCTCGCCTCCTTCGAGATGCGGGTCTCCTTCTGGACCTCGTCGACCGCGCCGCGCTTCAGCACCTCGTGGACCCCCCGGTCGCCCGCGGCAGAGGTGTCGACCGTGGTGATCCGGTCGTCGAGGTCGCGGTACTCCTCTTGGATGTAGTCGCGCGCGTCGTTCTTCGTGAACCCCGGGCCGGCGAGGATCACGGCGTCGGCGTCGAGGTGCGCGAGCGCCTCGCCGAGCTCGGCGAACAGCTCCGCGCGGGGCCGGGAGTACTCGCCTTTCCCGGTCGGCTTCGTGAACGAGGCGTACTCCTCGGTGCCGTACTGCTGGACCGTGTGGACGTAGGCGGCCCCCTCCTCGACGGTCGCGATGGCCACGTCGGGGTTCTCGGCGGCCTCCGTCGCCTCCTCCAAGCGCTCGGTCTGGTCCGGCTTGAAGTGCTTTTCCACCGTGATCTCGTCGTGCTCCTCGACGTTGAGCGTGTGGTGGGCGTTGAGCTGGTCCTCGCGCGAGCAGGCGACGATCAGGCCGGAGACGCGGAGCCGGTTGGCGAACCGGGCGAACTCCACGTCGTCGACCTCCAGCGTGACGAACAGGTGCTCGCGCTGGCCGCCGGTGTCCCGCATCTGGTCGTCGTTCCGCTGGATCCGGCGGGTGGTGTCCCCCTCGACGCGGTCCCCGGGTTCGAGGACGTGCGCGAGGTGCCAGAGGTCGTCGACGTTCTCGGGGACGAGGGTGAGCCGCTCCCGGCCCTCCTCGCCGTAGCCCCGGTCGGAGATGCGCATACGCGGTCGTTCGCCCGCGCTCGTATCAACTCTTGTCTTCCGTGCCGACGCGGGTACGCCACTCGAACCCGCTCCCGTCGCCGTCGCCGGTCGGCGGCGTCCGGTCGCTGTCGTCGGCGACCGGTGACTCGGGGCCGCCGTTTCCCTCGACACCGACGTCGACGTTCCACTCGAAGCCGTCGGCGTCGGTCGGCGTCTCGTCGCTGTCGCCGAGCGGAACGGTCCGCCCGGTCTGTACCGCCGCCGGCGCCTCGGGCGCCGAGCGAGGGAGCCCGCCGTCGGGGCGGTCGAGGGAGGCTCCGGTTCGGTTCGGGACCGGTTCGGCCGAATCCGAGGGCGATCCGGTCGGCGCGGCCGGGGATCCCGACGGGGCGACCGGCGCCGTGACGCCGAAGTCCATCGCTCCCGCGGCGCCGCGACCGTAGAGCGCATGCGCCACGATCCGCACGGCGAAGACGAACGCGACGCCGACGACGAGCGGGACGAACGGCGCGGCCAGCGCGTACCCCGCGCCGAGCGTCGCGAGCGCGACGACCCACGCGGTCGCGTACGCTTCCGAGCGGGCGACGGCGGCGACCCGCCCCGGACGGAGACCGTCGCGGAGCCGCCCGGACGCGGCGAACGCGGTCAGCGCGGCCGGCCTGACGTACGCGAACGCGAGGAGGTACGCCGCGGTGAGGACGGTCAGGAGCCCGCCGCCGGCCCCGACGACGGCGGGGGGGCCGGCCGGGCCGAGCGCGCGCTCCGCGAACCCGAGCGCGGGACCGAGGTCGATGAGACCGGTTCCGGCGGCAGCGCCAGCGAGAGCGACGGTTGCGAACAACGGCGCGAGCGGCGCGAGCAGCAGCGCGCTGAGCAGGGTCGACTTGAGTCCGTCCCGGTAGAGCTCATTCCACGCGACGAACGAGGGTGCGCCGTCTCGGTTCCCGGTCGTACCCCCGCCGGCGACGACGCGGACGAGGTACCCGCGGAGCACGAAGGCCGGCGCGAGCGCGAGCGGGGCGAGGACGACGAGCGGAGGGAAGAAGAGCGCACCGCCGACCCAGACCGGCGTGACGACCCACGTCAACAGGGTCAGGAGGCCGCCGACAACGAGGACGCCGGCGGCATCGGTCGATCGCGATAGCGCCGACGACGCGCCCCGAAGCATACCCGACCTTGTTTCGCGACGGTGATAAAGGATACCCGGTCCGAGACCGTACGGGCCGAACGGGCCCGCTGAAGCGCGGAAGTCGAGGAGTTGTCACCCGACACTCCGCCTCCCGAGTGTTTATATGATTTCACGGAGTACTACGAGCCGGCCGCGCGGGACAATCGTGTGCCTCTGACAACTCCGATTACGGTCGCCGTCTGCGGCGGCCGTCCCCCCGTCCGCGGCTTTCGACGGAGCGACCGATTCTCACACCGCGAGCGGCGCCCGCGCCGGTAGCGATTTATTCCGCCCGGTCGACCGTCCCGTATGACCGGCGACGAGCAGACGGCCGAGGTGGAGCCGACGCTCCGCAGCTACGGGATCAGCGTCGAGGAGATCGACGAGGGCGACCCGCTGGACCTCACGTACATGACGGCGTTCCCCGGCCGCGAGGTGCATCACGGCGAGATCGGGCGCGCCCTCAACGCGCTCATCGACCGCGCCGAGGCGGACGAGTGGGAGCCCGTCCGAGTCGAGGCGACGGTCGTCCGCTCGCCCGACGACGTCCTCGGGACGTGGCGCGCCGAGGCGGAGTGGTTCGAGGCGCTGGCCGCCTACGAGATCTCCGAGACGGAGTTTTCGACGCGCGTGCTAGAGACGCTAACGTATACCGATGACAGCGCGTCCTCCGAGGGCCGAGCGTGACCCGCAGACATCCGGTGAACCGCGCACAGCGCCGCCTCGACCGGCCGCCCCGCGAACGGTTCGCCACTCGTGAGCTCGCGTTCGACGTCGACGGCGACACCTGCCGCGGCACCCTCTACCTGCCGGGCGGCGACGCCGACGACCCCCCGGTGATCGTGATGGCGCCCGGACTCGGCGCGGAGCGGAGCTTCGGCTACCCGGCGGTCGCGGAGCGGTTCGCCGACGCCGGCCACGCCGCGTTCCTCTTCGACTACCGCGAGTTCGGCGCCTCCGACGGCGACTCGCAGGCCGTCCACCCCGCGAACCAACGCGACGACTACGCGGCTGCGATCGATCGCGTACGTCGCGTGGACGCCGTCGGCCGCGACCTCGTCCTCTGGGGCGCGTCGCTGTCGGCCGCGCACGTTCTCACGCTCACCGCGGCGCGCCGTGACGTCGACGCCGTGGTCGGCGTCGTCCCGATGCTCGACGGGCGGGCGATCGCCCGTCGCCGAGGGGGGAAATACCTCGCGCGCTCGGGGGCCGCGGGCGTCCGCGACCTGGTCGGCCACCGGTTCGGTCGCGGGCGGACCGTCCCGATCGCGGGCGGCACCGAGGAGCTCGCGGCGATCACGGAGCCGGGGACGAAACGGAAGTACCTGGACCTGGTCGACCGCGAGTCGACGTGGCGTAACGAGACGCCGGCGCGGTCGCTGCTGCGCGTCGCGAACTACCGACCGGTCGAACGAGTCGGCGAGATACGAGCGCCGACGCTGCTCTTGGCGGGGACCGACGACGCCGTCGTCGACAGCGAGTCGGTCGTCGACGCGGGCGAGCGGCTGTCGCGCGGGACCGTCGTCACCATGCCCGCGGACCACTTCTCCCCGTTCGGCGAGGACTTCGAGCCGGCGGTCGGGCATCAGCTGTCGTTCCTGCGGGACGCTCTCGATTGAGGTCGCTGTCGGAGCCGCCGCGCGCTCCGTTTTTAAGTGCTCGCGGCCCGGATGCGGGGGTATGACAACGGTCGCGTTACTGAGCGTCGCACCGGTGATAGAGGGGAGTATGGCCGGCGAGGTCGCGAAGGCCGTCGACGCGCTCGACGAGTTCGACGTGAGCTACGAGACGAACCCGATGGGCACCGTGATCGAGGCCGACGACGCCGAGACGGTGTTCGCCGCGGCCGCGGCCGCCCACGAGGCGGTCGACGGCGACCGCGTCTCGACGGTGCTGAAGATCGACGACAAGCGCGCCGCGGACACGACCGCGGAACGGAAGGTAGCGGCCGTGGAGGAGGAGCTCGGTCGGGAGGCGAAGCGGGAGCGCTGACGGAACCGGGAGTCCGACCGCGACCGCGCGTCGGTCGAGAGCGGCGCGGTATTCGTTAGTGGTATTAATTAGTAATTACACGTGCGGATATGGCGATACTGGTCACCGGAAGCAGCCGCGGAATCGGCCGAGCGATCGCGATCGAGCTCGCCGAGCGCAACGTCGTCGTCAACTACCGGTCGGACGAGGCCGCGGCGGTCGAAACGGCGGAGCGGGTCCGCGAGGCGGGCGGCGAGGCCGTCACCGTGCGGGCCGACGTCTCCGAGTCCGCGGCCGCGGACCGACTCGTCGAGACCGCCGTCGACACGTTCGACACGCTCGACGCGGTCGTCAACAACGCCGGAATCACGCGCCCGAACCGACTGGAGGAGACGACCGACGCCGAGTGGGAGTCGGTGATCGGCACCAACCTCTCGGGTGCGTTTCGGGTGGCTCGCGCCGCGGCCCCGCATCTCCGTCCGAGCGGCGGCGACGTCGTGTTCCTCTCCAGCGTCGGGGGGACGCTGGGGACCGTCGACGCGAGCTACGCCGCGAGCAAGGCCGGATTACACGGGCTCACTCGCGCGCTGGCTCGGGAGCTCGGGCCGGACGGCGTGCAGGTCAACGCCGTCGCGCCGGGTCCCGTCGAGACCGACCTCAACGACGTCATCCTCGACTACCTCGAGGAGATCGAGTTCCGCGGCCACGAGAACGTCGACACCCACCTCCCGGAGTACGCCTGCGAGCCGGCGGACGTGGCCGACTCCGTCCGGTACCTGCTCGACAACGAGTACGTCCACGGCGAGGTGCTGGAAGTCGACGGCGGGATGCACCTCTGAGCGAACCGGGACCGGTCCGCCCTACGCGGCGTCCACCTCCACCTCACCGCCGGCCGTCGCGTCGCCGGCGGGGTTCTCGACCGTCACGTCGACGGTCGTCGTGCGCACGACGGTCGCCTCGTCGCCGCCGCCGGCGACGTCCGCGCGGAACACGAGGTCAAGGGTCGTCGTCGCTCTCTCGCCGCCGGGGAGGTCCGGATCGCCGAGCGACTCGCTCGTCACCGCGTCGCCGCGGGCGGTCGCGTCGGCGCGCTCGAACCGCGCGGTGAGGCCGCCGTCGACCGCGGCGAAGTCGGGCGCCGTCCCCTCCGGTTTCCCGTCGCCGCCGTTCGCCACCGCCGCGACGTCTCCGGGCGTCGCGTCCGGGTCGGACGCGGTCAGCGTCTCCCGGTACACCTCGTCGACGCCGGCGTCGCTCCCGACGGCGAGCGCGAGCGTCACGCGCTCGACGCCGTCGGAGAAGTCCGTCCAGGAAACGCTGACGGCGGGCGAGAGGTAGACGGAGTCGATCCGCCCGTCGTTGCTGGTGACGGTCGGCGCATCGCCGGCCTCGAAGGCGGCGGGGTCTCCCTCGACCGCGACCGCGGGTTCGCTCGACGCGGCGAGGGCGCCGAGGCCCGCGAGACCACCGCCGGCGACGGCGGCGACGCCGCCGAGCACGGATCGTCTGGAGACCGTTTCGACCGAGCCGTCGGTCCGCGAGTGGTCGGTCATCTCGGTGCAACCTGGCCGTGGTATCCGATATAAGAACTCGGTGGCGCGTGGCAGCCGACGTTACCCCTTGATGTTGCAGACGGGGAACGTCCGCGCCACCTTGTCACCGATGCCGAGCGCGTCGCTGACGCGGATCACCTCGTCGATGTCCTTGTACACGCCCGGAGCCTCCTCGGCGATGGTCGCGCCCGACTGCGCTTTCACGTAGATCTGCTGGCCGTCCTCGAGGTCGTCCTGCACGTCGCCGCCCCAGAACTCTTGTTTCGCCTGCGTCCGGCTCATCAGCCGGCCGGCGCCGTGGGCGGTGGAGCCGAACGACACCGACATCGACTCCGCGCCGCCGCGGAGCACGTACGAGCCGGCGCCCATGCTCCCGGGGATGATCACGGGCTGGCCCACGTCGCGGTACGTCGCGGGCACGTCCTCGTGGCCCGCGGGGAACGCGCGCGTGGCCCCCTTGCGGTGGACGTACAGCTCCCGATCGGCGCGGTCCACGGCCTCGTCGCCGACCGCGGGGCGCCCGTCGGCGTCGACGCCGACCTCGTGGGTCTCCTTCTTCGCGATGTTGTGCGCCACGTCGTACAGCAGCTCCATCCCGAGGTCCTCGATCGGGTCGGCGTCGAACACCTCGCCGAACGTCTGGCGGGCCTGATGAGTGATCAGCTGACGGTTCACCCACGCGAAGTTGATGCACGCGCCCATCGCGCCGTAGTACTCGTCGGCGAGCGCGGAGCCGGCGGGCGCGGCCGCGAGCTCCTTGTCCGGCAGCGAGTCGAGGAGGTCGCCGTGCTCCTTCTCTATCCGCCGCAGGTAGTCGTTGCAGGTCTGATGGCCCAGTCCGCGGCTCCCGCAGTGGATCAAGACGACGATCCCGTCCTCGGCGAGACCGTACGCCTCGGCGACCTCGGGCAGGAACACGTCTGTGACGCGCTGGACCTCCAGGAAGTGGTTCCCCGAGCCGAGCGACCCCATCTGGTTGCGCCCGCGGTCCATCGCCTTCTGGGAGACGTACTCCGGCCGCGCGTCGGGCCGTCGCCCCTCGTCCTCGCAGCGCGCGAGGTCGCTCTCGATCCCGTATCCCGCCTCGACCGCCCACTCGACGCCGCGTTCGAGGGCGCCCTCGATCGCGTCGGCGTCGCCGTCGATCACGCCGCCGCCGCCGAGCCCGGAGGGGATCGCGTCGAAGAGCGCGTCGACGAGCTCGGACTCGCGGCCGCGCACGTCGTCGTACGTGAGGTTAGTATTCATCATTCTCACGCCACAATTTATGTCGTAGCCGACCGCTCCGGGCGAGATACAGCCGGTCCGGGCGTCGATCGCGCCGACGCCGCCGACGGGGAAGCCGTACCCCTGATGGCCGTCGGGCATACAGAGAGCCGGCTCGGCCATCCCCGGGAGGTGCGTCGCGTTCTTCAGCTGTCGGAGCGAGTCGTCGTCGCCGATCTCCTCCAGCAGCGACTCGCTGGCGAAGACCCGCGCGGGGACGTTCATGTCGCCCTCGCGGGGGATCTCCCAGACGTGGTCGCGCACCTTCTCCAGTCGGATCCCGTCGAACTCGCGCGTGGTCATACCCCGGCGTTCGGCGCGGGGGGGCAAGGGCGTTGCGAGAGGCGACCGCGACGCGGCCGGCGGGGCGGCGTCACGCCACGCGTCAGCAGACCGCGTGACTCGATAGCAGACGAGCGTCACACGTCGAAGACGACGTACGCGTACCACTCGTCGCTCCGCCGTTCGAGGGTCATCTCGGAGTAGGTGACCGCCTTGATCTCGCGAGCCGCGACGTCGCCGAGCGGGACTCCGCGGGCCGTCGCCTCGACGGTCCACGCGTCGGGGTCGTCCGTCTCCGGATCGTCCGTCGCGTCATTATCGTCATCCGCCGGATCGTCCGGCCCCGAGACCGCACACCGGTGCCCGGCCGGGAGCACGAGTCGCACGTCGCGCTCGTAGATCAGCTGATCGAGGTAGTCGAACAGCAGCGCCTCGCGGCTCTCGGCGGTCACGGCGAGCTCGAATCGGTCGCCGGTCTCCGGGACCGCCTCGCAGCTCGCGGCGGTGAGCCCGTCGGCGACGGCCTCGAACAGCCCCGCGAGGGTCGGCGCGGTCGCCTCGACCGCCACGTCGGCGGTGTGGTCGCGGAGCGCGAAGCTCACGGGCGGTCCCCCCGGCCGTCGTCGGGCGTGATCCGCTCGTCGCTCCGCCCGCCTCGGTCGTCGCCCGGACGGCCGCTCGTCCGGTCAGGCCCGTCGTCCGAGCGCTTCGCGGCGTCCGACATCGAGGAGTGGTACGAGCCGACGCGGCCCTCGTGGCCGGCGTCGCGGACCCGCCCCGGGGACACGCCGTCGGCGTCGGCCGCGGCGCGTTCGAGCGCCACGCCGCTCGTCACCAGCGCCCGGATCCCCTCCTCGACGCTCAGGTCGACCTCGACGATCCGGCGTTCGGGGACGAACAGGACGTGTCCGCCCATCACCGGGTTCGGGGCCATCGGCATGAACAGCGTCCGCATCTCCCCGCTCTCGGTCGGGGCGGCGACCGTCTCCGGGGTCTCGCTCGTGACGAACGCGAGGGCGTACACGTCCTCCGTCGGGAACTCGACGAGGACCACCTCTTGGAAGTTCCCGCCGTCCGACTCCATCATGGCGTCGCTCATCTGCCGAAACCCCTGGTACACGGAACCGACCCCCGGTATCTGCTCGATCGCGTAATCGACGTAGTCGACCGCGCGCTCGCCGTACGGCGTCGACTCGACGACGACGCCGATGAGGAGGATCGACCCGACGAACACGATCGGCGTGGCGACCTCGATAGCGACCTCGCGGTCGATCGGCAGCGTCGACGGCGGTAACAGGGGGACGATCGCCGTGGAGAAGGCGTTCAGGTAGTCGTAGATCGCGTTGAACACGACGCCAAGCACCGCGAGCGTGATGACGGAGGGAACGATGACGGCGACGCCGGTCAGGAACGCCCGTCTGAAGCGTCCTCGGTCCGGCGGCGACTCGGCGGCCATTATCGGCATCACGGCCGACCCGGCCAAAATGCTTCCGTCGTCGAGCGCGACGGGGCGGTCCGGTTCGGGTCGCCCCGAGCCGACCGGAACTGCTCCGGAGGCCCCGATCGCAACCCTCCCCGGTGGCGGTGGAGTTATATTCCGCTGGTGTGTTATCTCCTTGCAGTGAGCGTCAACGTGGAGAAGCGGACGGACCCGCCCGGAGAGTCCGACCACGCGCCGGCAGCGTGGGACCTCAAAGAGCGGATCTGTGCCGAGGAGGGGGTCCTCCGACAGCGTCGGGGATTCTTCACCGACGCCTACCGCCGATCCACGACGCATCTCCTCGTTGAGAACGACGCGCTCGTCGCGTTCGCCTCGGTCCGTCGCGACGGGTACATCCTCTTTCTGGCCGTCCACCCCGACCACCGGGGGCGCGGCCACGCGGAACGGCTCGTCGCCGACGTCGCCGCCGAGCACCGGTCGGTCACCTGCCACGCCCGGACGACGAACGAGCGGGCTCTCGGCTTCTACGAGCACCTCGGCTTCGAAGTCGTCCGACGGATCGACAACTACTACGAGGACGGCGGTGACGCCTACTACCTCAAGCTCGGCGGAGAGTCGATCGCGGAGCGACTCTCCGGGATCGTCGGGCGGTAGGCGGCTCGGCCGAGGCTCCTCTCGCCGTCGCCCCCGCGGAATCGACAACCATTAGCACGCGCCGCGAGGAGACGCGGGCATGACCGACGCCACCCCCGCGTCGCTCGCGGCGCGCGTCCGCGACGACGAGATCCGGTTCCACGAGCTCGAAGAGCACGCCGACGCCGACACCGCCGCGGCGGCCCGCCGACGCCTCGTGAGCGAGACCGCGGACGCCGACGTCGACGTCCTCGGCGAGTACGCCTTCGACGCCGCCGACGCGCACGGCTCGAACATCGAGAACATGATCGGCGCCGTACAGGTGCCGCTGGGCGTCGCCGGCCCGGTGTCGATCGACGGCGGCGCGCTCGACGGCGAGCGGTACCTCCCGCTGGCGACCACGGAGGGGGCCTTGGTCGCCTCGATCAACCGCGGCTGCTCGGTCGTCAACGACGCCGGCGGGGCGACCGCGCGGGTGACGAAGAGCGGGATGACCCGCGCGCCCGTCTTCCGCGTCGGCGACGTCGCCGAGGCGGAGGCGCTCGTCGCGTGGGTCCGCGACAACGAGGCGGCGCTTCGGGAGGCCGCGGAGTCGACGACGAGCCACGGCGAGCTGCTCGACGTGACGCCGTACGTCGTCGGCAACAACGTTTACCTGCGGTTCCGCTACGACACGAAGGACGCGATGGGGATGAACATGGCCACCATCGCGACGCGGGAGGCCTGCGATGTCATCGAGGCGGAGACGGACGCCGCCTTGGTCGCGCTCTCCGGGAACCTCTGCTCGGACAAGAAGCCCGCCGCGATCAACGCGGTCGAGGGGCGCGGCCGGTCGGTGAGCGCCGACGTGGAGGTCCCCCGCGAGGTCGTCGAGGAGCGGCTCCACACGACCCCCGAGGCGATCACCGAGATCAACACGCGGAAGAACCTCGTCGGCTCCGCGAAGGCGGGCGGACTCGGCTTCAACGCCCACGTCGCCAACGCGGTCGCCGCGATGTTCCTCGCGACCGGGCAGGACGAGGCGCAGGTGGTCGAGGGCGCGAACGCGATCACGACCGCGGAGGCGACGCCCGAGGGGGACCTCTACCTCTCCGTGTCGCTCGCGAGCCTCGAAGTCGGCACGGTCGGCGGCGGCACGAAACTGCCGACGCAGGCCGCCGGGCTCGACGTGCTCGGCGTCCGCGGCGGCGGCGACCCCGCCGGCAGCAACGGCGACGCGCTCGCGGAGGCGATCGCGGTCGGCGCGCTCGCGGGCGAGCTCTCGCTGCTCGCCGCGCTCGGCTCCAGACACCTCTCTTCGGCGCACGCGGACCTCGGGCGGTAGGTGTCGCCGTCGCGGTTGACAGGCGGAACGGCCCGTCAGTCCGACCAGGCCGCGCAGTCGTCGCGGAGCGCGTCGCGGCCGGCGTCGGTGATCCGGTACACCGCCTCGCCGGTCACTCGTTCGACGAGTCCCGCCGCGTCGAGCGCGTCCAGCCGCGACTCGACGTGGTCGAGGTACAGCCCCGTGTTGCTCGCGACGAAGGCGGGATAGTCGGTCCCGACGTCGTCCAGGTACGCGAGCACCCGCTCGTCGGAGCGGGTGAGCGCGGTTTCCGAGCGGTCCGGGTCGCCGTCGTCCTCGGCCGGCCCCTCGCTCTCCGAACCGGCGATCGGTGCGTCCGACGCTGTCATACTACGCATGCTAATGAGTACCAATATAAAGAGCATTCCGGTCGTTTTCGTTCATTGGGAGACGCCGCGAGGCGACTCGACACCGCTCTTCAGTCGTCTTTGTCGCCTCTCAGTCGTCGGTGTCGCCTCTCAGTCGTCGGCGCCGGCGGACTCGCCGTCGGGACCCGAGCCGTTCGGCGATCGGTCGGGGAGCATGGGAGAGCCGTCGGCCCGTGGCCCGAGCCGCGGCCCGTGCGGGCCGTCGTCGGGGTCGATTTGGCGGCAGTCTCATATACCCATATCCGATCCCCCGAGACTAAGGCGGAGCTCGTTAGCCGTGAT
>NZ_JARANT010000006.1 GCF_029889805.1 Halorubrum sp. Boch-26
CCGGCCGACACGGCCGACCACACAGCGGGCTACCGGCACAACGAAGTCGACGGCGCCCCGGTCGACACGGCCGCCGAGTTCGAGGCAGCGCTTGCCGAGGCCGGTGACACGGTGACGGTCGCGGCCGACGACGGCGACGGGAAGCGCGAGGTCGAGGTGGACCGCGAGCTCCAAGCGGTCGGCTCCGCCGGCGGCAACCCCCTCGGCGTGACGATCACGGAGGCGCCGCTGACGATCGAGTCGGTGAACGGCGATCGGGTGGCGACCGAGGGCGCCTTCTACGACGCCGTCGGCGACGCGGAGCGCGCCACGGTGTCGGTGAGGGCCCTCGACGGGAGCGGCGCGAACGCGAGCGGCGGGGACGCGAACGCCACGACCGCCGAAATCCCGATCGGTGCGTACGCGCTCGGCGTACAGGCGGACGGCCCGCTCGACGACGCCGGCGCGACGCCCGGCGAGCCGCTGACGATCGTCTCGATCGGCGGGGAACGGATCCACGGCGCCGACGCCCTCTCCGCGGTGCTCGGCGAGCGCGACCCCGGAGCGACCGTCGAGGTGATCGCGTACGACGACGACGACGAGCGCCAGGCGTACGACGTGGAGCTGGCCCCGCACCCGAACCGCGACGGCGGGTTCGTGGGCGTCTCGGTGTTCCCCGGATCCAGCGGGCTCGCGCTCGACGACTTCGGCGTCTCCGAGTACCCCGCCGGCGCGTACCTCGAACTGCTCGGCGGCGACGCGGGCGAGGCCGCGGGCGAGGCGGTCCCGCTCGGCGGGCTCACCGACTCGCCGCTCGGGCTCGTGTTCGTCTCGCTCATCCTCCCGCTCGGCAGCCTGTTCGGCCTCCCGTTCAACTTCGCCGGCTTCACCGGCGAGGTGACCAACTTCTTCGTGGTCGAGGGGGCGCTCGGCGCGCTCGGCGGCGGGGTGTTCCTGCTCGCGAACCTCCTCTTCTGGACCGGGTGGATCAACATCCAGCTCGCGCTGTTCAACTGCCTGCCGGCGTTCCCGCTCGACGGCGGGCGTATCCTCCGGATGGTCGCCGAAGCGGTGATCAGCCGGGTCCCCCTCTCCGACCGGCACGCCGCGGTCCGCACGATCACCGTCTCGTCCGGACTCGTCATGTTGACCGGGCTGATCGCGATGGTGTTCGGGAACCAGATCCTTTCGGCGCTCGGACTGATCTGAGCGGTGACTCTCACCCACCGCTCTCGCTGACCGCCACGCCCGCGGCAGGGGAAACGGGTTTCTCCGCGGGCCGAAACGGTGCGGTATGAGCCGGAAACGAACCGTCGAGATCGAGGGGCACATCATCGACAGCGGGACGATGCAGCGCTGTTTCGGCGCGGTGATGGACCTGGGCGGCTCCTTCGACGTCGAGCGGTTCGACGTCGGGAAACACGAAGAGGAGGAATCGTACTGCCGAATGACCGTCTCGGCCGACGACCCGGAGACGCTCCAAGCCATCCTCCACGAGCTTCACCAGAACGGCGCGGTGTTGGAGGACCCGACCGACGTCGAACTCGTCGCCGCGCCCGCGGATAGGGTCGTACCGCCCGACTTCTACTCCACGACGAACCACCCGACCGAGGTGTTGTACGACGGCGAGTGGATCGAGGTCGAGCGGATCGAGATGGACTGCGCGCTGGTGGTCCAGCCCGACGGCGGTCCGAACGGCGAACCGCGAGCGTCCACGAAGGTGCTCAACGCGGTCGAAGCGGGTGACCTGATCGCGACCGACGAGTCGGGGATCCGCGTGCGACCACCGGAGCGCCCCCGCAGCGGGGGCGGCGCCTTCGGCTTCATGCAGGGCGGCGTCTCCTCCGAGCGCCCCTCCGAGTCC
Organism: Halorubrum sp. Boch-26; assembly: GCF_029889805.1. GTDB lineage: Archaea > Halobacteriota > Halobacteria > Halobacteriales > Haloferacaceae > Halorubrum. Next base: position 1,844 of record NZ_JARANT010000006.1, read on the forward strand.
ACCATCCGGGAGGTCGCCGCGGAGCTCCGTGAGGTGACACGGTCCGGCGGGAACGTGATGGTCGTCGCCGGCCCCGCCGTGATCCACTCGGGGGCGGGCGACGCGCTCGCCGCGCTCGTGGAGGCGGGGGTCGTCGACGCGCTCTCGGCCGGGAACGGCTTCGCGACTCACGACTTGGAGCGGTCGCTGTACGGCACGTCGCTCGGGATGGACGTCGAGACGCTGGAACACCCGCGGAAGGGACACAAACATCACATCTGGACCATCTCGGAGATCATCCGGGCGGGCGGGATCGAGGCCGCCGTGGACGAGGGGATCGTGACCGAAGGCGTGATGTACCAGTGCGTCGAGCGCGACGTCGACGTCGTGCTCGCGGGCTCTATCCGCGACGACGGCCCCCTTCCGGACACGATCACCGACGCCGTGGCGGCGCAGAATGCGATCCGCGAGCAGGCCCACGAGGCCGACATCGTGATCATGCTCGCGACGCTGCTCCACTCGGTCGCCGTCGGGAACTGCCTCCCGTCGACGACGAAGACGGTCTGCGTCGACATCGACCCCGCGACCGTCACCCAGCTGCTCGACCGCGGCTCGGCGCAGGCCGTCGGGATGGTCACCGACATCGGGACGTTCGTCCCGAAGCTCGCCGACTTCGTGCTGGAGGGCGACGGGAGCGAGGACATCGGGCAAACCGACGCGACCGCCCCGAAAGGCGAGGACGACCGATGACTGTCGCGCTTCGCCCGTACGACCCCGCGACCGACGCCGAGGGGCTCTACGACTGCAAGCTCGCGTTCGAGCGCGGGCTCGGCGAGAACACCGGCGGCGACGACAAGGCGGCCGTCTACGAGGGGAAGCTCACCGACGGCTACCGCGAGCGATGGCTCGCGTGGGTCGAGCGGTGCGTTGCCGACGATGAGCGCTGCGTGACGGTCGCGGAGAGCGACGACGGAAAGGGCGACGGCGGCGAGTCTACCGAGGCCGGCGCGGTCGTCGGCTACGTCTTCGTGCTCCCCGAGCGGCTCGCGATGGTCTGGGACGCGGCAGTGATAAACGAGCTCTATGTCGCTCCCGACCACCGGGGCACGGGCGTCGCGGACGATCTCATGACTGCCGCCGTCGATCTCGCGGCCGACCAGTCGCTCCCGCTGGATCGGGTCGTGCTCGACGTCGACCCGGCGAACGAGCGCGCCCGGGCCTTTTACGACCGTCACGGCTTCGAGTCGTGGGGCGAGATGGTCGCGCGACCGCTCGACCTCGTCTGAGTCCGGGACGCCTGTCCGACCCTCCGCGAGCCGACGTGACACCGATAACCGCGGCCTGAATCCGTGGACACCTTCATACACGCGGCCGGCGTTGCGGGGGATATGAGAAGCGTTCAGCGGCTCGCCGTGGCGGCGGGGCTCGTGCTGATAGCGGGCGCGTTGAGCGCGGTCGCGGCGCCCTCGCTCCCCGAGCGCGTGGTGACGAACTGGGACGCCGCCGGGCGGCCGGCCGGGACCCTCCCGCGGGCGACCGCCGTCTGGCTGTCGCCGGCGCTGATGGCCGGACTGGTCCTGCTCTTGGCCGTCCTGCCGCGGATCGACCCGCTCCGCGAGAACGTCGCCGCGTTTCGCCCGACCTACGACTGGTTCGTCGTCGCGGTGACGGCGTTCCTGTTCGTCGTCCACGCGGGGGTCCTCGCCTTCAACCTCGGCTACGAGTTCCCGTTCACGTCGCTCATCGTGGCCGGCGTCTCGCTGCTCGTCTACTACGCCGGCGCCGTGCTCCCCCGGACCGAGCGCAACTGGTTCATGGGGATCCGCACGCCGTGGACGCTCAGCAGCGACGCGGTCTGGGACCGGACCCATCGGCTCGGTGGGCGGCTGTTCAAGCTCGCCGCGCTCGTCGGGCTCGCGGGGCTGGCGTTCGGCGAGTACGCGGTGTACGCCCTCGTCGTTCCGCTGGTGACCGTCGCGGTGGTCACCGCGGCGTACTCGTACGTCCTGTACGGCCGGTTAGAGCGAGACGGTGACGACTCGATCGGCCCGGAGTCGGAGTCGTAGCGACGGTTCGCGTTCGACGACGTACTCCCTGTCCGCACCTTCACGACCCGAGAACGCCGGACAGGAGTTATATGCGAGCCGGCGTGACCTTTGCGTATGAGCTATCTCGTTGCAACCGACGGATCGGCGGAGAGCGACGAGGCCGTCCGCTACGCGGCGCGACAGGCGGTCGCGTTCTACGAGACCCTCGAGATCGTCCACGTGTTGACGCCGGATTCGGAACTCGTCGACGGGACGATCGTCCTCCCGGGTGAGGCGGCCGCGGTCGACGCTGGCGAGAGCGTTCTCGCCAACGCTCGAACGATCGCCGAGGAGGCGGTCGGTGACGAGCCGATCGACGTGAAGACGCAGCTACTCACCGGACGCCCGGCCGACGCAATCGCTGACTACGCGGACGAGGCTGACATCGACGCGATCTACGTCGGACACCGCGGGCTGAGCGAGGAGCGCGAGCAGGTCGTCGGTAGCGTCGCGAAGAGCGTCGTCGACAAGGCGGACGTGCCGGTGACGGTGATCCGGTAGGTGTCACCCGGTGAGCGTGCCTTCGACCGCCGCTAACTCTCGTTTTCGACGCCTCCGTCGAGAACGGCGGCGTCACAGGCGGCGGAAATAACCGCCATTATCGGTCCTTCAAAGCCGTCTTACGCTGTACTGTCGTTGATGCCTGAAGACGTACTCGTGACGGCGGACTGGGTGGAATCGAACCTCGACGCGTTCGAGAGCGACGATCCGGAGTACCGGCTCGTGGAGATCAACAATCCGACCGTCACCGACGAGTCGGACTACACGCCCTACGAGGAGGGGCATATCCCCGGCGCGTTGAACTTCGAGTGGGACGAGGTCTTCACCGACGAGACGGAGCGCGACATCGTCTCGAAGGCGGACTTCGCGGCGCGGAACGGCGAGGGAGGTATCAGCGCCGACACGACGGTCGTGGTGTACGGCGGCGGCCGCGTCCCCAACTGGTTCGCGCTGTTCGGCTACTGGATCTACAAGTACTACGGTCACGAGGACGTCCGCGTGATCGACGGCGGAAAGGGGTACTGGGTCGCCAACGACTACCCGCTCTCAACCGAGGAGCCCGACTTCCCGGCCCGGGAGTACGAGGCCCGCGGCCCCTTCGAGAGCGTCCGCGCCTACAAGGACGACATCGACAAGGCGATCGAGGAGGGGATCCCGATGGTCGACGTCCGCTCGCCCGAGGAGTTCTCCGGCGAGGTCATCGCGCCCGAGGGGCTCAACGAGACCGCCCAGCGCGGCGGCCACATCCCCGGCGCGAGCAGCGTCCCGATCGGGACCACCCTGAACGAGGACGGCACGTTCAAGAGCGCGGACGAGCTCCGCGAGCTGTACGGTGACGCCGGCGTCGACGGCGACGAGTCGACGATCACCTACTGCCGCGTCGGCGAGCGCTCGTCGATCGAGTGGTTCCTCCTGCACGAGCTGCTCGGCTACGACGACGTCCGCAACTACGACGGCTCGTGGACCGAGTGGGGGAACCTCGTCGGCGCGCCGATCGAGACCGGCGAGTAACGGGACGGAATCCGGTGACGCGGCCCACCGGACGCCCGCGGTGAGCCGACGACAGGCCCTTGCGCCGGGAGACCGAACCATGGGCGTATGGAGCCGGGTGATCCGGACGGCCCGACGCCACTTCAAACGGTCCCGGACCGGAAGGCGATCCGGTCGCTCGCCGATTCGGAGGCGACGGCGGGGACCGTGGTGTGGCACCGCGAGGACCTCCGGATCGCGGACAACACCGCCCTCGCGGCGGCCGCGTCGACGCGATCCGCAGACGCGACGGGCGACGCCGACCCCACCGTCCTCCCGCTGTTCGTCTTCGATCCGGCCTTCTTCGGCGACCGCGGGATGGCCTGTGACGCCCGGATCGACTTTCTTCACGACTGCCTGCGCGACCTCGACCGCCAGTACCGCGACGTGGGTGCGCCGGGGCTGACGTACGCCCACGGCGACCCGATCGAGGTGCTCGGTCGCTTCGTCGACGCCGGCTGGGACGTGGTCGCCAACCGGAGCGTGACCGGCCGGTACGGTCTCCGGCGCGCCTCGCTCTCGGGCGGAATCGACGCCGCGCGGTCGATCGCGGCGGAGCACGGGATCGAGGCCTCGGAACGAGAGGCCGAAGCGAGCGGCGGTGCCGGCGGGGCGACCGCCGACGGGCGTCGGCGCGGCCGTCAGACCGACCTGTCCGCCTTCGACGACGACGGCTGATCGACGAGCCGGCGTGGGAACGTATTTACATGTGTGTACCGTATTGTGAGTTATGAACCAGAACGTCGGTTCCACGGACAAGCGCGTCAGAACGGCCCTCGGTGCGGTGTTCGGAATCGCCTCGCTCGCCTCGCTCGCCGGGGCGATTTCGCTGCCGGCGCTGGCCGCGCCCGTCTTCGGCGTGGTGTCGCTGCTCATGCTCGGGACCGCCGCGACCGGCACGTGCGCGCTCTACTCACTGCTCGGCGTCGACACGTGCCCGGCGTCGGCCGGCCGCTCCCGATAAGGCCCTCGATCGGTCCGGGATTTCACGTACAGAACAGTTGAGACGCCTCTTTTCGACGGTTTCGAACCGCCGGCGACGGCAGCCTCAAGTGTGGCTAGTCGTAACGTGTGACATGAGACAGCGACGCAGACTGACGACCACTGTGTGCGTGCGCGCGAATCGCATCCCCGACCGAGGTGGCCGATCGTGAGCGGCGACCCGACGGTCCTCGTGATCGGAGGCGGCGCGACCGGGACCGGAGTCGCGCGCGACCTGGCTCTCCGCGGCGTCGACGTGACGCTCGTCGACCGCGGCGGGCTCGCCGGCGGCACCTCCGGGCGCTCGCACGGCCTGCTCCACAGCGGCGCCCGCTACGCTGAGGACGACCCCCGAGGCGCCGAGGAGTGCCTCCGCGAGAACCGGACGCTCCGCGAAATCGCCGGCACGTGCCTCCGCGAGACCGACGGGCTGTTCGTCCGCCTCGCGGGCGACGACCCGGACTACTTCGAGGAGAAACTGGGGGCTTGCGAGGAGGTCGGCATCGAGACCGAGCGGTTCGACGCCGACGAGGCGCAAGCCGTCGTTCCGGGGCTCTCCGACGACGTCGCGGAGGCGTTCCGCGTGCCGGACGGCGTGATCTATCCCTCTCGGCTGGTCGCCGCGAACGCGGCCGACGCCGAGCGACACGGCGCCACCGTCCACACCGACGCGCCCGTCGAGGCCGTCGAGACGGCCGACGGCGCGGTCTCGGCCGTGCGCGTCGGTGGCGACGTCGACGCCGCGCTCCGACCGGATCACGTCGTCAACGCGACGGGGGCGTGGGCCGACCGGATCGCCGACCTGGCCGGCGTCGAGGTGGGGATGGCGCCGAGCCGCGGCGTGATGATCTCCGTCGAGTACGACGGGCTCGCTCCGGTGTTGAACCGGTGTCGCGACCCCGACGACGGCGACATCGTCGTCCCCCACGAGGGGGAGGCCGTGCTCGGCACGACGAGCGTCCCGGTCGACGACCCGGACGAGTACGAGACGGCCGACTGGGAGGTCGAGCGCTCGATCGAGGAGTGCGCGGCGATGCTCCCCGCGGTCGCCGAGGCGCCGGAGGTGAGGCGGTGGTGGGGCGTCCGCCCACTGTACGCGCCGGACGAGACGGGACCGAACCGGCGCGGGATCTCGCGCGGGTTCACCGTGATCGATCACGCCGACGAGGGCGTCGGGAACCTCCACACGGTCGTCGGCGGAAAGCTGACGACCTACCGGGAGATGGCCGAGGTCACGGCCGACCGCGTCTGCGAGCGACTCGGCGTCGACGCCGCCTGCGACACCGCGACGGAGCCGCTCCCCGGCGCCGACGACCCCGATCGGCTCGACGAGTTCGTGGACCGGTACGGCGGGACGAACCCGACCGACGCCGGCGTCGTGAGCGCCGCCGCTGACGACGACTGAAACGGCGGGAATCGGAAGGCGAGGACGCCGGGGACGAGTCCGGCTACTCGCCGTCGTCGATCAGGCCGCCGAACACCGAGGTCGCGGTGTCGGGGACGTCGAAGTCGTGGTAGTGCTCGCCCTTCTCCTTCGAGAGGATGTTGAGGGCCGCGGCGGCGCCGTCACCGGCCGCGATGACCGCTTGCCACTCCTCGGCGCGGACCATCCCGCCCGTCGCGTAGGCCCCCGCGACGCTCGTCTCCATCGAGACGCCGACGTCGACCGTGTCGTCGTCGCCGAACGCGCAGCCGAGCGACTCGGCGAGGTCACGGCTCGCGCCGGTCGCGAGCACGAGGTAGCCGGCCTCGTACTCGCCCTCCTCGGTCGTCACTGCGAAGCCGTCGCCCGCCTCCGCGACGTCGGTGACCTCCTCGCCCTGTTTCCGATCGACGCCGAAGTCGTCGGCCTGCTGGCGGGCGGTCGCGAGGAACTCGCTGCCGCCGACCGAGCCGATGCCGGGGTAGTTGAACAGGTGTGCCTTGTGCATCCAGGTCGCATCGGTGTCGAACAGAATGGTATCGAGCCCGTTCTTGCCCGCGAACAGCCCCGCGCTGAGTCCGGCCGGTCCGCCGCCGACGATAGCTACGTCTGCCATGGCCGTCGTTCCGGTCGCGGCCTGATAAGGGTTGGCGGAACCGGTGACGGAGGTGTGGTATCTCCGCGCGTTGCGGCGTACGGGTGAGTGCGCTCGTCGGTTGTCGCTCGACGACTACGACGAGAAATCTGAAAGCGACCCGTGAGGGTCGCCGATCTCGTCGTCCCGGTCGCTCTCGTCTTCCTCGGCGTCGGCGCCGACCGTCTCTGGTTCGCGCCACGGGTCGTCCGGATCGACGGGCTCGACGGCGCGATCGAGCTCGGCGGCGGAGTAGTCGTTCTCGTCGTCGAGGAGCATCGCGAGGCGCTGCCAGCGGGCGCTGTGCTCGCCCTCGCCCTCCGGGCCGACCCGCGCGCCGCGGGTCTTGAAGAATCGCGTGTCGCGCCCCAGCTTCGACCCCTCGCCGGTGTGGCCGTCGAAGATCGCGTCGAACTCGCCGCCGGGTTCGAAGTCGCCGACGGGGAAGTCGTGGGCGGGCTCCTCGCCGCGCTCGCGGGCCTCGGCGCGGACGTCGGCGACGGTCCGGAAGTACTCGTCGGCGTTGGGAGCCTCGCGGCTCGACTGCGCGCGAGCGGCCGCCAGCGCGGCGTGAATCGCGCAGAGGCGGCCCTTCCACTCGGCGGGCTCCCAGCGCTCCGTGGCGAGCTCCTCGTAGCGCTCGATTGCGAGCGCCACGTCGCTGCCGGCGCGGAGGTCCTCGACGACGTACAGCGTCAGGCGGTCCCAGAGGTTCCACGCGTAGCCGGAGCGCGCCAACTCCCACGCGGCCCACGCGGCGACCTCCTCGTCGGAGCGGCGCACGGCCTTCTGGAGCAGGCTGGAGACGGCGTAGCGGCTGTAGCCGCCGTCGGTCTCGTTCGGCTCCTTCGGCTCGCCGAAGTCGTTGTCGCCGGTCGCGTCGGGCGTCGTGTCGGTCTCCAAGCTCCCGTCGGACCCGAACGTCGCCTGTCTGTCGTCGCCGTCGGCCATACGCTCGCTCCCGCCGCGAGCGACTTAAAAACCGTGCGCTGCGAGCGGGATCGGAGGGCCCCGATCTCGACCCGGAGCCCCCCGCGGTACGGCGGATCACACCTGTGCTGAAAGGGAACCCTTAAGTTGAATCCGGCGGGTAGCATACAGTAACCGCCCTTAGCTCAGCCTGGTAGAGCAGTCGACTGTAGATCGACTTGTCCCCCGTTCAATTCGGGGAGGGCGGATCCGAATTTTACGGCGAAAGCGCCTCTACGGCGCTTTTGTCGTACTTTCACCGTAGAAGACGTGAGCGACTAGTCCGCGTTTTCGGAAGACGCCCCGAAAAATCGGAGTGCAACAAGGTCGATCACACCCCCCGACGCCGTCCTGCGAATTTTGTAGTTGACGGGGGTGAAGCATGAGTGCGGAGCGCGACAGCGACGAGGCGATAGCGATCGCTGTCGACATCGACGGCGACGCGGTCGAGATCGAGCGCGAGCGGATCGAAACGGTGCGCGTCGATCAGCTCTTTCGGCCGGTCGAGGAGGGTAACTGCGACGCGCGGCTCCAGCTCTGGAGCGACAGCGCCGGCTGGAACGGCTACGAGAGACGCGGCGACAAGTACTACCACGTCAACGTCCTGACCGAGACTACCGTTGAGGGCACAGAGGTCTCCGTCGAATCGGAGTATATCCACGAGGAAGCCGTCCCGCCCGAGGACGTTTCGGAGTCTGTTCGGGATCACATCCTCGACAGACATGCAGGTGGCGTCGGCACCTTCGTTCGGGGGTGTTCACCGCCATGAGCCGGGCGGATTCCCGCAGCGGGCTCGAAGAGTTCGGCCGCGTCGACACGCAGATCGGCGAGTCGATCAACTTCGAGCGCCTCGCCGGCACGAACGATACTAGCTGGAAGAAGGCGGTCCCCTACGAGTCGGACATCGAGATCGTATCGCGGCTCGGCTTCAAGATCAAGAGCCCGAACGGCGAGGAGTGGCACCACGTCGTTCTGGCAAGCGAGGGAGACCACCACGTCGGGCTCTGCGACTGCAAAGGCTGGGAGTACAACGACGGCCCGTGCGTCCACCTCTGTGCCGTCAGAAAGGCCGCGTGGACCGGCGTCACGCCAGAGCGCGACATCAACGGCCGGACGATCCGGATCTGTGACCTCGACGCCGTCGACCCCGCCGAACGCCGCTACCCGTACCTCACGGACAAGCAGCGCGACGCCTACCTCAAGTGCGATCTCGGCGACATGGGCGTTCGAGAGTACCAGCGCCGGCAGGGCTACTCCTCTCCCGGCACGGTCTCGAACCGGCTCCGAGTCGCCCGCGAGAAGGTCGCCGAGCACGAGGAGCAACTCCGCGCCGACGGCGGTACCGCCGCCCGGCGCGACGGAGTCACCGACGATCGCCGGCTGCTCGGCGAGGGGGTGGACCGATGAACGACGTGATCCGTGTGACAGACGCCGACCGTGTCACACAGACCGATTCCGCAGTCGTCGGGGGTAACAAGAACGCTACTGCCGGAACCGGTCCGTGTCACACAGACGGGGGCGCGTCGTCAGAACGGCGTCCCCCCTCATGCACGGGCGTTGTGCGGGCGAACAGCAGGCGGCGCGCGCGCTGCTGCGCGTGGACGGCCGAGCCGAGCGCGGTCACCGGAAGCGAGGTGAGTCGATGAGCGCCGAGACCAGCGGGAAGCGCGTGTCGGCGCGAGTGAGCGACGACGACCTCCTCGACGCGCTCGACGACGCGGCGGATGAGCACGGATCGCGGTCGGAGGCGATCCGGGCGGCGCTCCGCGAGAGCTACGCGAACCGCGACGGCAACGAGGCGAACGTGGCCGCGTATCTCCCGGACGATCCGGTCGTCCGGCGTGGCTACGAAGTGCTCTGCGACGAAGCGTCGCCGTTCCAGTCACGGATCGATGTCGACACCGCGATGAGCCGGGTCGCGAACCGCCTCAACATCCCGAAGGGAAGCGTGAAGCGGCGCGTGATCCTTCCGCTCGAACGCCAGCGCGTCGGCGGCGAGCAGATCGTGGAGCCAAATTGGGGCGTGTTGATGATTCGACAACCCGACGACCTCGCCGATCTCGCCCGCACCGTGCGGACTGACGGAGGTGCCCGCGATGCGTAATGATGTGAAGGTCGTCGGCGCCGCACCGAACGTCGACCTCCGCGGGAAGCGAGACGTCGAGGAAGCGAGCGACCGCCGGCGACACCGAATCTACGAAGTGACGTGTCTGTCGTGCGACCACAGCGAGCGGATCTACGTCGAGCCGGGCGAGGAACGGTTCGTCGATCACGACGAGCAGAACGCCGCGCACTACGTCGAATACGTCGAGGTGAGCTAATGACGGACCGGCATGGAGTTCGACAAAAGCGGACCCAAATAGTAGATCTCCCAACCAGAGGAACCTTTACCAGCAAGTGTACAAAACATCTACCAAGAGATGGCTACCGCGGGGACGGTCGGAACGATACGCAAACAATTAGAAGACGGCTTGTCAGCGGTAGTCACGCAGTCACTAGCCATAGCGATTGTCTGCTTCATCCCACTCATCGGTTCTATCTCGTCACCCAGCCCATTTCCGACACTCGGAGTGTTCGCGTATGGTGGAATTGTGACGCTGTTTGTGGGCGTTGCTACGATTGCAGGGCCAAAGCGAGTCGGAGACCTCAGCGAGAACGAGCCAACGAGGCTAGTGATCAGCCTTGTCCTAGGAATATACCTGAATGTGATGTTCTTGATGGCCTTTGGGGTGGGTTACGCAGTCTGGGAATCTCTAACGCCAACTCTTGCCATCTTTGCTGCGTTAGCAACCCCGACACTAGACTATCGGATATCAAATGCAGGTCTACCAGGAGTTCATTGGCTGACCGCCGTTGTGATTGGCCTGATTCAGCGAATAGCGAGACTATTCGAGTTGGTTCTAGGCTCGGACGGGTTGTTCACCGAAAGTCTCACCGAGGCTCGACAGCTGTTAGAATCACCCGATACAGTAATCGAGACGGTCAACCATCCAATGAAGTTTGTTCGCAATCGGAATTAATCTGGCCCGTAGTCCTTCCAGAACATGGTAAAGAGAACCCCGACTGGAGCAAAGAACTCCAGATATCGCTGGGACAACTCTCCAGTATAGTAAATTGCAACGTACAAAATCCCCCCTACAGCACCTCCAATACAACACGCCAGAAAGCCAGATATAGACAGTCGAATCATTTGGCCGCGGATCGTGTCCAGTGTCGATTCTGTGCGGTAGAGTTGAGTGATCCTTTCCTCAGCTGTGTCCAACCTGGAAAGGATACCCAATGCCATGACAGGACCAATGTCTACGACCTGTTTATACGATCGGATGTTGGCGAATGTAGTGGCATGCTAATGGTTAAGACGAGTTTGGGATTCTCTGTACAGAAACCCAAACTCGCCGGTCCCCCGCGCTGAACCGTTTATAAACAATCCACCTCGAGACACCCCGAATAATGGAAACCCAAACTCAGGAGAAAGCGACCGTCTGGCTGAAGCCGGAGCAGGTCGACCAGATGCGTTCTGCGACCGTCGAAGCGAGCGCGTCGTACCTCGCGGCTCGCAACGACGCGCTGATCGCGGCGCTCTACGACTCCGGCCTGCGGGTCGCCGAGTGCGTCGCGCTCAACGTCGCCGACCATGTCGACCTCGACGACGGCGTTCTCGCGCTCCCGGCCGGCATCCAGAAGGACTACCCGACCGACCGCACCCCGAGCTACACCGAGATCGAGCTGGCCGACGAGACCGTTCGGACACTCCGGACGTACCTCGCCGGCCGGTGGAAGGACACCGATGCGCTCTGGCCGTCGCGCCAGTCCGACCGGATGTCGACCGAGTCGGTCCGCAACGTCGTCACGGCGGCCGCCGTCGGCGCCGACGTGGAGCCGATGACTCTGCAGGGCCGAGGCGACCCGGAGCAGGTGACACCGCACACGCTCCGCCACAGCGTCGCCTATCGGATGCTCAACGTCGAGGAGGGGCACACCTTCTACGACGTGCGGAACCGGCTCCGACACGCGACGATCCAGACCACCGAGCGAGTCTACGACCACATTGACCGTGTCTAAGCGTTAGAATTAGTCAAAGGTCACGCAGCATGGATTTTTATCTATTCCGTCGCGATGACTAGATGTGAATAGTCAAATCCAGTCAGAATCCGATCTACCATCAGACATCAAATCAAGAGTTAGCAGCACTTTCTCTTACAATAATATCAAACAACTACTCGCAAATACCCACTATCGTGGCCCCCTCCCTGAAGGCAAAGGTGGATCTGGTGGAAGTGGATTGAGGAAACGGGGTCATGTTCTCATGGGTATGCCAGGAACAAACCGGGTCAGCGTACTAAGAAAGGCAACAGAAACAAATCTAATTGTTGAAACATCCTCCGGTTACGCTACAACAGACCGAGGCGCCGATCTTTTAGAAAGATTGATGATCTGTGATGAGTGTGGGTCTCAGGAGATTCCTGGTCTCATTCCTGTGGGGAGAAGCAGTCATTACACGAGACATTCAACAGCATGTCCATCCTGTAATGACTTCCAATACCCAGACAAGGACGGGGGACTGAAATTAGGTGAGTGGCACCATTTTGAAAGGGACAGTAGTAGTCTTAAATCGGCTGTCGATGCAGTGGAATCGAACTCGAATGTTGATTTGTGGTTAAATGGGATGTCACTCTCAGCTGCGAAGAATCAAATTTAATTCACCTATAAGATTTGGCAGTATTGTATCTGTATTCATTTAATAACTAAATTAGCGATAATAAATATGTTGTAGCTGATTGATGATTCGGTATGGTCTCCACAGACCTACCGACAGCCGAGGAGTTCGAAGACGCACAGGACGCGATCGACAACGACGATCCGGAGCTGGCGCCGCACTTCGCCTACTGGCACCACGTCGACGAATTCGACGAGTACAGCACGTTCATGGCCTACGTCGCGGCGAAGAAAGCGAGCCGGGGCGCGCAATCGGCCACCGCCGCCGAGTCGGCGTTGGACGGCTACGAGCGCGCGGCGAAGGGGCTGCTGCTCGGCATCGGTGCCGCGGCCCTCATCGAGGCGGTGATCGGTGATGCGCGCCTCTGAAGCCGGCGCCGCCCTCGCGCTCCAGCCGGAGGACGAGGGCGAGCGGACCGCGCTCTCACGGCTTCGAGAGATCTACCGCCGAGCGACCGCGTACCGTCTCCCCTGTCCGTTCTGGGACGACGAGCCGGGCCGGTACTGCGACCTCAACCCGACCGGCGCTGACGCCCTGGTGCTTCGCGACGGGATGGGCTCCGACGCCGGAGACGGCGAGGCTGCCGAAGGGGCGCGCGTCGACGACGCTGAGCCCTGCCCGGCGCTCGCGTTCGACCCGACCGGCGCGGACATCGCGGAGGGCTGTGCGTGACGGGGATCGTCGAATTCGGTACCCGAGCGGACGCCAACGCGGTGCGCGACGACTACGCCGACCACCTCACCGGCCGGTTCGACCGACGGTTCGCGAAAGTCGAGCTCACCGACGACATCCCGGACGACCTCGAGGCCGAGATCCGCGGCATCGCCGCTGACGGCAAGGCCGACCGGGAGGGCGGCGCCGGCCACGCCGAACTTACGGACGGTGAGAAGCGACGCGTCGGCCCGTTCACCGGGTCGAACAACTACCGCAAGGCGACCGCGGCCAAAGCCGCGTTTCTCGACGCAGGGATCGACGACTGGGAGGCCCACTACGACCCGGAACTTACCGCCGACGAGAACACCGGCCGGATCGAGGAGGCTCGCCGGCAGCAGACGGGCGCCGATGTAAGCGACGGGCCGACCGAGGGTGAGTCGCTCCAGAAGGAGGCGGACGCCGCCGCTCGCGTCGAGGGCGAGGAGTGCGGCCACGCCTTCGACTACTGCGAGAGCGGCGACTGGGACGCCTGTGAGTTCCTAGTGGACTCGTGCGGGTTGGACCGAGACGAGGCTGAACAGCTCACCGAGACCGCCGACGAGACCGCTGGGTCCGACCCGCAGAACCTGACCGGAGAAGCCTACGGTGCGCTCTCGAAGCTCTGGAACCAGTACCGGACGGGACTCGCGGATGCAAAGGGTGCGGCCGCCGGTATCAACGAGGTGCGCCGACAGTTCGGTCAGGACGCGCTCTCGTTCGACGAACTCGGCGGGCGACCCATCACCGCAGGAGACCTCGAAGCATGACCGAACTCGACTGTAAGATCGACGGGTGCGACTATTCGGGGAGTCCGCAGGGCCTCCGGTCGCACCTCCATGGACGGAAGGATGATGAGCACGTCGACGCCGCGGCCGACCGGAATCACCACGACTGGTACCCGGTCGCCTACGGCCTCGACGAGGAGGGTACCGACGACGAAGGGGGCGGCGAGGAGGGCGAGACCCTCACCGAGACCCCCTCCGAAGGCGCCGATCCGGACCCCTCTGAAGAGGGTAGCGACGGAGAGGGTGCGGATACCTTCGAAACGGCCCCCTCTGACGGGGGTACCGAATCGCCCGACGAAGAGGACGAATACGCCGCGCAATGGGACGGCGCAGATACCCCCACCGAGACCTCTTCCGAAGGCGCCGATCCAGACCCCTCCGAGGAGGGTAGCGACAGAGAAGGTGCAGATACCCCCATCGACGACCCCTCTGAAGGGGGCGGAATGGGCCTCGGCACGGCCCTCATGCTGGGTACCGGCGCCCTCGCCGTCGCGGTGCTGCTCCGCGGACGGGAGTCGGACCCCAGCGAATCGCCCGACGCGACCAACCCCACCGATACCCAAAACGAGGGCGGCAGCGAGGGCTCGGCATGGGACCAGAGCGGGGGGTCGGCCCCCATCGAAGGCACCAACACGGATGAACTAGAGTTCACGCCGACCGAAACATGACTGACGACCCCACCAACGACGACGCCGATCCGGACGAATCGCCCGACGACGAGACCCACAGCGACCCCGACGAGGCCCCCACCGAAGGGGGTGACGAGGGGGACGAACGCCCCCCGATCGACGACGAGGAGCGGGCCGACGTGGACCTCGCGGCGATCTCCGAGGAGATCAACGAGAAGGAAGGGGACGACGACCCCGCCGGAGAGGGGTCCGAATCGCCCGACGTGACCAACCCCGACGATACCCAAACCGAAGGGGATGAGAAGAGGGGCGAGACCCCCTCTGAAGGGGGCTCGTGGGGCGAGATGTATGTCGAGTCCCTCTCGGTACTCCTGCCGGAGGTCGCCGGGGAGATGCGCGACGAAGACGACGCCGAGGCGATGTCCTCCGAGGAGGTCGCGGCGCTCGCGACCGAGCCGCCCGTGGAACTCGATCAGAAGTTCGACGCGGTCGTTTCGGACATGGGCATGGAGGAGATGAGCGACAAGCAGGCGCTCCTCCTCTCGACCGCGATCGTCTGCGGCACGGTGCTGCTGAAGGACGGGGACGTGGCCGGAAAGCTCGTCGGCGCCGCCTCCGAGGAGGTGAGCGCGTGATGTTCGGGCTCCAGAAGCAGGCGATGAAGCAGATGATGTCGAACCCCGCAGAGAACGAGCAGATCCGGGCTTACGCGTCGATCCTCGCCGGGCTCGAACGCGAGCAGCGCGAGCGGATGCGACAGCACGCCGAGCATCTCGGCGTCGACCCGGACGAGGTCGGCCTCGACGAGCCGCCGGACCCCGAGGAGCGCGTGGCGGAGCTCGCCGAAGCGGTCGGTGCGCACGTCGTCGGCGACGCGTGGGGCCTCTACGTCGACCACCTCGTGCCGGACGAGCTGGAGAACTCCGACCGGGCGGGAGAGTTCGCTGGCGTCGACGCCGACGAATGGGACGCGCAGGTAGAGGAGTGGGCGGCGACGTTTCGAGACCGAGCCGGGGACGCCATCGCGGACCGCTCCGACCGCGACCTCGCCGACGTTCACATTCGCGAGACGTTCGGCGTCGGCCTCGACACCTTCGAGTCGGAGATCGTGGAGTTCGAGCCCGGACGCGTCTTTCAGGAACTCGTGGCCGGCCCGATAGAGACGCACACCGAGGCGCTCGCAGCCCTTGACCGGGAGGTATAGCAGATGCACATGCTCGTAAGCGCGGTCTCGGGCTGGGGGAAGGGCTGGCTGGCACACGCTCTCGCCGAGAAGAACATCAAGGGCGACACCTACGACCGCGTCGTCGTGCTGGACACGTCCGACGAGTTCCGCGGCCTGGTGAGCAAGGAGACCGGGCCAGGGCTCGCGTCGCACTGGTTCGCCGGCCCTCGCGAGCGGGACCACTTCGACCCCGACGTGTGGGGCGACATGATCGACCGAAACGAGGCGCTCGTCGTCGGCCGCCACGTCGACAAGGACGACTGGCAGGAGGTCGCTCGCGACGTAATCCTCGCGTGCCGCCGGTCCGACCACGACGTGCTGGTCGTCATCGACGAGGCACACGGGATCGCCCCGGAGCGCGAGGGCTACCCCGACGAGATCCAGGCGCTCGCGACCGACGGCCGGACCGAAGGAGGTTCGGCGACCTCGTCAATCTGGGTCACGCAGCGGCTCGCACAGCTCTGTAAGAAGGTCGTCGGGAACTGTACCGCCCGGTTCCTCGGTGGCTACCAGTCCGGAAACGACCTCAACGCGGTCAAGGACGTGCTGGAGTACCCGAAGGAGGCGCACAACACGGGCGGGCAGTCGGTCCCGAACCTGCCGGCGAAGCTCCATGCGCCCGACGAGGGCGCGATCTCCGTCCGGAAGTGGGTCGAAGAGGGGCCGGACGGGGAGCCGCAGACGGTCAACTCCGAGT
The DNA here is from genome assembly GCF_029889805.1 of Halorubrum sp. Boch-26. GTDB lineage: Archaea > Halobacteriota > Halobacteria > Halobacteriales > Haloferacaceae > Halorubrum. The sequence continues at coordinate 18,193 of NZ_JARANT010000006.1, forward strand.
GGATCTACTCGGACGACTCGGGGAAGATCGAGCGCGTCGAGTCGAACCGCTACGAACCGGAGTGTGACCACGTCGGCGCCGAGGGAAAGCGCATCGAGGTGGGGCTATGACCCGGCCGAGTGAGGAAGTGGCACTCTACGGAGGTACTGCGGATAGTTTTCGTGAAGTCAAAAAGGAAATTGAGGAGACTCGAGGTCATGAAGTAGCAAATCCAAGAGTGGTTGAGGAGCTGCTGCTCTTGTACCGACAACACGGACTTCCATATTCTGATCCTCGGAAGCTTTGAAAACAGCATACCATAGTTGAGATCACTCTCGGCTATCTATGAAGTCAGTTAATCCACTTTGACTTAGGCTTGCGACTGGGATATCTCCGTAGTATAGTGCTCCTCCATCGTATACCAGCCCATCTTCATAGGATAGCAGATCTGAATCATCAATAACCGATTCATCGTAGATGACTACATACTCTGATCTATACGTTTCCGTCAACTCGGGCCCAACCTTTTGAACTCTTTCGACCACTGTCTTGGCGAACCGGTCATATCGAGTAAGTGACTCGACCACTTGATTAAACAATTTGTATCTAACATCTATCCCAATCTCCTCGATCAAAGAGTCGTGGAGGTCTCTGCGGCGGAATGCCGGTACATCGGAATCTTCGGCTAAGTCGCTGATTGCCCTTGCAATTTCACTCATCGGAGCCGATTCGCGTCTTGGTGTGGCTTCATGAGTTTCCATATGGCACTCGCGACAGAGTGTTCGAAGGTTTTCAGGGTCATCCGTACCGCCAGCGGATTGGGGCGTAATATGATGTACCTGTAATTCCACCTCTCCTTCTACCCCTCCAACATCACCACACTCCTGACAGGAGAATTCATCACGCTCTAAGGCTGTCTTTCTAGCCTTTTGCCAACCTGAACTAGCGTTTCTAGTCGTTCGACCATATCCTCCCGCAGATTTCCCTGTATCTACAATATACGCCTGAAACGGATTGTTATCATGCTCTGCTGACTGTAGCCGCAGCTCTTTATTTCCCAACTCATTGAGCCTGATCACGTCTAGCTCTGCGGCTTCCTCTGAGTCGTAGGATCGCTCCGTACTGAGGTCGCCGCCGGGAAATTCAAGTAAACGCCGAATCGGACGATTTCTCTCGTAAGCGGATTCTTTGATATCTACCCTGTAACGATAATCATCCGCCATTGTTTGCAATTCGTCTTTTTGTCAAATGAAACATCCGATCGTGGCTGGTTTCCAAGGACATTGAATATAACATAGTGCCGAGGTAGTATACTGAATAAAATTCATCTATTGGAGGCATTCCCCTACTGAGTGGGGCGGCCTATCATAATCAAAACCATTCTCGACACGGTCGCAATGGCCTATGATGTAACGGCCGGCTTCGATAAGCTGGCTGATCAGCAGTTCATGATGGACGCCGGCGCGGTCGGCGGCGGCGTCCTCGCAGGTGAATCGCTCGGATACCTTGCCGACGGCCACACAGTCGCTGGGTTCAACACGCCCGCCGAACTCGGCGGGATCGCAGTCGTCGCCGGCGCCGAATACGCCCCGATGATCGACGGGCGGACGAAGCGACACATGCAGGTCGGCGGCGGAGTCGCCCTCCTCCTCGCGCTGATGGAACGCTTCGGTGTTCGTGACGCGCTGACGGAGGTGTTCGCCTGATGGCAGACATCTACATTTCTAACGGTTCGACCTCTGATGTCGTCGTTCAGCACACGAACGCGGCCGGGATCGAGCGGGCAACACCGATCCTCGAAATCGACCCGGACCGCGGGACGTTCCTCCGAGTCCTGAACAGCGTGGCGCGGGGCGACGAGGTCGGGATTCCGGTCTACATGAAGCTCCGCGACTCGAACGGCGATCCTCTCCCGACCAACACGCTCGTCAAGTTCGAGCTGGAGCGCGCCGGCGGCGACGACCAGCACAAGGTGAGCGAGGAGGTCAAGCAGATCAGCTTCTGGAACTCCAACGACATCACCACGCAGCGCGACGTGGACAACATCGACAACGCGAAGGTGACGCTGGAGTATCCCGAAGCGGCCAGCAAGAACGGTGCGGCGCCGTTCCACGACGTTCGCGACGTGGACTCGTTCTACGTCTCGATCGAGTCGGCCGCCGAAATCGACTGGTCGCAGTCGGAGTTCTACTTCGACACGGCCGCCATCGAGGAGGGATCGCGGTAGATGACCGACGTGATGGACCGACTGGCCGAGGCGAGCGTCCGGAATACGGCGCTCGGACCGCGCCAGTTCGAAACGTCGACCAACTCGCAGGGGTCGCTTTCGGACATCGCAACGCTCGTCGCCGACACGGCGCTCGCGCTCCGAACCGGGCGCCGCAACCCGCTCCGGATCGCGGTCCCGGCGTACCAGTCGTTCACGACGGCCGGCGACGGGAGCGATCAGACGTTCTCGGTCACCCACGATCTCACCGACTGCCCGGACACGCAGGACGTGGTGGTCTGGTTCGACGGCACCTATCAGGGATCGCCGAAGTCGGTCAACCACGACACCAACGAGTTCACCGTGTCCGGGCCGGGATCGGCGGTCACCGTTCACACCTACTACATCAGCGGGAAGGCGGCGACGTTCCAGCTTCGGAAGAAGACGCCGTCAGCGAAGACCTCGAACTCTGAGAAGCTCTACGAGGCGAATCTCGGGCTGATCCACGACGCGAACCAGTCCGAGCAGCCGGAGTTCCTCGAACTCAACGAGTCGCCGCTCCAGCGGTTCCTCGCGAGCGACATGGAGCTGACCGCGCGACTGAAGGCACCGTATCAGGTCCGTTGGACCGACCCGGACGGGGACGGCACGGAGCCGACGAACGCGCTCCTCCAGGTACCCGCCCAGAAGTCCAACGGCGAGATCGAAGGGCTCACGTCGGCCATCAGCGCCGACATGGGCCGGTAGCGAGGGCGTCACCATGTCCGATTTTTCGACGACAACAGACAACGGCGACCCGTGGCAGAGCCCGTCCATCAGCGACGGCCCCGTGACGACGATGGGGAACGGCAACGCGACCGGCGGATCGTCAGGCGGTGGCCTCGCGACCGACGTGGACGTGAGCGACATCGAGAGCCCGCTGTCGAAGTGGCTCGCCGACTCGCGCTGGTCGCGGCGTGACCTCGAACTACTGACCGACCTGATCGGCGCGATCGGGACGCTCGGGTTCCTCTATCTCGCGCTGAACGGGGTGGGCGCATGAGCAAGATCGAGACCTCCGTCGAGGTGGAGGACCTCTCTGACGGCGAGCGCAACCGGCTCGAAGCGGCGATAAAGGGCCGCGGGGGTGACGCGTGACCGACGTGGTGCCGGCGCCGAGCGCGGACGACATCCCGGTCAACGAGCCCGTGACGGTCGACATCGGCGCGGGTCAACAGGCGACCGTGACCTACACGGCCCGCCAGCGGACCAACGAGGGGTTCGTACTCCCGACAGTCGCGGTCTCGAAGCGGTCGCAGTCGAGTTACGAGATCTCGGCGGACGACGAGCAGATCTACGGCCCTGCGGGGATCCCACCGACCGACATCGACGACCTCGCGGTCTGCTTCGTGCCGGCCTACGAGTTCGAACAGGAGCTCGAGGTCCAGGTAACGAACCTGTCCGACACCAGTCGCGAGTACCACATTCAGCCGATGGGCTACGAGCGCGTCGGCGGGGGTGAGTGAGATGGGACTTGATGCAGAAGTCGAGAAGATCAAGGCCCGCGGTGCCTCTGGCACGTCTCTCACGGACGGTCCCGAGGACATCAGCGAGGGAGTAGAGGCGACTCTGTCGACCGGAACCGGCGCCGCCTCAAGCGCCACGCTGTTCATCGAGGTGCAGGGCGCGATTGAACTTACTATCGAGTTCAGCCCCGACGGTTCGACGTGGTACGAGCCAGCGGCAGAGTCGCCTATCGGCTTCGACACAGCCGGTGAGGATGTCGCGTTTATCGACTACGATGCCTCTCACCTGCGAGTAACCGGCTCGAACAACGCGGCTGTCAACCTCGATCTGAGGGTGACAGCATGACGCGATTTCCGGCTGTCGGAGGCGGCTCCAGTTCAGTAGAAGACTGGCCGTATAAGAACAAAGCGGAGACGTTCACAGAGCCGGACGTTACCGTTTCGGACGTGTCGGAGACTGGAGGCTCTAAGGTTGTCAATGAAACTATCGAACTCGGTTCAACGCAGGGAAATAAAGTTAGCGCCCCTTCAACAAGTGTCGTATATGATAGGGGAAGGGACCCGTTTATAGTTATAAATCCGAATAAACGGCTTGAAGCGTTAGAATATAAAACGATGTTTGGCGGAGCCGTTTCAACCGCCAGTATATGGCTTGAGGACGACACCGGCACCACATTAGCGTCGGACTCCAATGTCGGCGATAATACTAGTAAGACGTTTAATGTGACTCTTGAGGCCGGTCGGGAGTATACTCTATATCATGATGATGGGGACGTTGACCACCGCGGTGGTAGTGCTAGCTTCCCCTACGAAGACCCGAGCTTGGATGTGGTCGCTGGCGGCTCAGCCGGTTCCGAAACTGGCGATTGGTATATGTTTGATTGGGTGAGAGGCTACCCAGCAGCAGCATCGGGAGAGGCCGCTATCGAGTGGCCGCAACCTAGCGACGTGTTTCGGTGGGATGCTGTCAAGTTCCAAACATCGCCCGATGGCGAATCGGTGGAGGTATTCATCGAAGAAGATGACGGCACGGGGTGGACGGAGATTGCGGGACCGGTCAGCCGTGGCGACCCAATCGACGCCGATCCAGACTCGGAAATACGATTCCGCGTTAAACTGTCACGCACCAACCTCGCGAACAACCCAACGCTGGATGCGATTTACAGGAGGTGGGTCGTGTGACAGTCGAACAAATTGCGGAGACGGAGACAATTATGCAAGAGATCAACAGCGACGGCGACGGCGAACCGGGCGGCGACTACTCGGCGGATGAGGTGATGGCCTGATGTCGATCCCGGATTCGTTCTTCGATCAGAATGCCGATGTCGATGTGGGTAACGACCCATCGATGTTAGAGTCCGACGACAACGGCAGCGAGTACAGCATCGATAACGATCCGCGGCAGGACCCGGACAACTGGACCAGCGGCGGCAGCGACGACAGCGACGACGACGACGATCTCTCGTGGGACGATACCGACGTGTCGGGCGGTGGTGTGGTCGATGATTCCGGCGGGTCCGACAGCGACGGTACCGACGGCAGCGAGTACAGCATCGACAACGACCCGCGACAGAACCCGGACAACTGGCAGAGTGACAGCGGGGACGCTTCGGACGTGACGGGTGGCGGGCGAGTCGATCCGGAGGACGACGACTGGGCGCAGGAGCAGCAGGCGAACGCCAACGAGGGCACCGACATCGAGGGAGCGCTCGCGGAGCAGCGGGCCGCCTACGAGGAGCGCATGGCCGCGCTGATGGAAAACCTCCCCGTGCCCGACCAACTCGGTGGCTCCGAGGGCGGCGGTGGTCTCTCGCCCGCTCTCGGCGGCGTGGCACTGCTCGCGCTGGCCGGTGGGGGCGCGCTCTACGTCAGGGGTGAAAGCTGATGGCCGGCGCGAAGGGGGTGAAGATCGCGGATGTCGACCTGCCGGACTCGCTCAGGCCGGGCGACCGGGCGACGGCGCGGATCGACGCGACCAACACGAGCAACTTCATCGCGCCGTGGGACGAGGATCGGTGTAACTCCGGCAACGTCGGGCTGCTGGTCGAGGGCGTGCTGGTCGGACCAGACGGCGAGGAACACGTCGGGGACACCGTCTGCGCCGAGCAGCACGACATCGTGGCGTCCTACGAGGTAACATCGAACGTCTCGTTCGAGGCGCCGCACGCAGAGGGCACGCACCGCTACGAGGCGTTCGTCCGCACGGCGGAGACAGGTGAGGAGTCGAGTCGCGTGTCCGAGTCCGTCGACGTCTATCGAGATTCGGACGACGCCCCCGAAGAGGCGCCGGACGACGACAACAACACGGACAACCCGTTCAACTGGCCCGACCCGCCAGATCCGACCGATCCCGGAAGTGGGCTGGTCGGTAATCTCTGGGAGATCGTCCCGACGTGGACGTGGGGCCTCGGCGCGATCGTGCTCGCCGGGGTCGCCTACGGCTACACGCGACCGCTCTGGTCGATCGTCGGTGGGGTGGTCTCGGAGTGATCGACCCGTTCGTGCAGTACATCGTCTCCGCGGCGGCGATCGTCACGGCGGCCGCGACGACCGGGACGTTCGCGGCGGCAGTCGCCGTCTACCAGCTCGCGAAGCAGCACGAGCGCACGCTGCACGGGAGCGAGCAGAACGAGGCGTGGGACGGGCTCGTCGAGATGGTCACCACGCACCGCGAGGCGCTCGAAGAGGAGGGCACCATATGACGGGCGTTGAGGCCGTCGGCGCGGCGCTGTCGGGCAACGCGCAGACGCTCGCGCTGATGCTCGTCGCGTTCATCGCAGGGGCCATGTGCCCGGCGTACTTCGCGCAGGAGCGGTTCCGCGGATTCGGGCGGCTCGTGCTGGCGAAGATTCCGTATCGGCCCCCGCCGGGCATGGACGAGGAGACCGCGATGGAGGAAGCCAGCGATGAGTGAGATCTTCGACCCCGAGGAGGAGCCGGACGGGGACGCCTTCGCGCCGCACCACTTCTACGTGGGCGTGGCGCTGTCGCTGTTCGGCTTCGCGTCGATCTGGCCGTACTACCCGGCGACCGGCGCCGGCTTCGCGTTCATCGGCCTGCTGGTCGCGCTCGACGACGTGATCGAGCACATGACGCCGTATCCGACACCGCTCGATCAGCTGTGGAAGCGTTTCATACTTCCAATTATTCGGCTGCTCGAAAGGTCAGCAGGCTAAACGTGGGTCTCAGAACATCCTCCTGAGACTTTTGTTCTTGGAGGATCAAAACCGTAGCGCCAAGGTCGCGGCCTTGGCAGGTGAAGCTCAAACAACTACTAATAAGTTAGTGGTTGTTTGAAACACCTACTCTGGAATACCATGGTAGAAACCAACACCGAAGCCGGCGTTGGCGAGCTCAATGGTGTCGACGGTATTTACGACACCACCGCACCCGACTCGGGAGAGCTCGACGACGACGGCGACATCGACGAGACCTAGGTGTCTACCGTGGTAGTCCGGCCATAAGCCGCAGGAGAGTAATCGGCTCCTGAATGCGGTGGCCGGGCCATGAGTAATCCTTTGAACGGAAACCTTGCTAGTGATGCGTATCATGAGTAGTGGCCCGGATGAGTAGGGCCGGGATTTCACCGGCTCCCTACTTCACCACACAGTGGACCGCAAGGCCGACAGCGGGGATGATCAGTCCCCAACCAGCGAGCCCTCCACCATGCAGGAGGACAGTTCCGCAGACGAGCATCGTCCGCACGATGTCGCCAGACGGAGTGTCTGTGGTAGTCCGGGCCATGAGTAATCCTATTAACGATGGATAAGCCACCGGGCTGTAACCATGTTTCAGGAGTATGCCAATTTTTGATAACTAACCAGCATACTAATATTTTACTCTGTGACAAATGCACGGCCCGGCGTATAACGGGCTTCCCAATACTACTCAATCAAAGAGGCCGTTAGATAATGGTTCCAATTATCGTTAAAACTGCACCAATAATCGTGATTATAAGTCCATTATTCCTACATTTTCTCTCAATAGCCAGAGTAATTATCTCTACTAACGTTCTTTCGCTAAAACCCCCGCGTAGGAACTCTTCTGGGTCCCCGTTGGGCATTTCAACCTCTATACTAGCCGCAACATTAGAAAGTGACACCGGTACTTGATCAGGAGGATCACGAATATCATGTGCATCAACATAATCAATAAATTCCTTTCTGACAGCTCGTGATCTAATAGTGAAGTTCCATCCCTTCGGACTCTCTTTGATCTCTTGTCTGATTTCAAAGAGTTCTCTGGTAAAAGGAGCATTCGAGTAAAACTGTCTCCTTCTCATGCGATCCACATCTGGCACTACTCGTACAAACGTACCAACGCCTGTAAGGCCAATCCCAACTGCGGATACTAGTGTACCAAGCATCATACAAACGCCCGCGTCCGCTCCTTCGTGTGCTCACTAACGACCTCCTCGACGCCCTCCCGATCGAGCATCGCTTTGTGTAGCGCCTCGCCAGTGATCATCAGCTCGGTCATATCGTCGGCCTCCTCGATCCCCTCCTCCCACGCTTCACGTTCACCGGGACGGAAGATCCCACGTTCGTCGAGTGCAGCGACCAATTCGCGCAGATCCTCGCGATAGGCGGATTGGAGAGACATGTTTCACTTTTACTCCCCGCCCATGGCTTATGTCTTTATTTAAACACCCGCTCCGTCCATGTGTGCCGCCAAGTAGGACGCAGCAAACGATGGTGGAGCAGCGCGCGAAGGAATTGGAGGATTTCAGGCGGATGTTGAGACCGGAAGCGCAGGAGGCGTTCGGTGAAGTGCTGGGGATGATGGGCGCCAACGCTGGCGCCGCTGACTACCTAGAGCCGGCGACGCCGCGGCGGGGGATGGACCTCTCGCTGTATATCGAAGCGGAGTTGGAACGCCGACGGTTACAGCGGGAGATTGCCGAGTTGGAAGCCGAGATCGAGCAGGTCAAAAAATATCTCGCCGGTGAGGCTATGCCACTGGAGTAGCTGGAACTACGGCCTGTCGGACGTCCCAGATTATTAGTCGGCTTGGGTAAAACTCATTCTTAGATGGTTGTCATTAGTGAGGTTGATCTGGAACCGGGTACGGCATACTCTCCATCTGAACTACGCACCACATTCGATAAGGGACGAGCAGGTCGGGGCATCGAGACGTTATACGACGACAACGATGATCGATTCATTCGGCTGTTCTCAAAGGCAGAAAGCGAATATGGCGACGATTTGGAATCAGATCCGATGCGGTATGTTGGTGAAAAAGACTTCAACAATCCCTCTGGCGATCAGATCCTCAATAGAGGGAATGGATTACTTGCAGAGAGTCAGGACAATGACTGGCCAGTCTTCCTATTTGAAAAAGTCTCAGAGGACCCTGTTAGACACCTATTTCACGGGCAAGTTGAGGTGGTCGATTTCGAGCTGAACTATCGACCTCAAAAAGGCAAGTCAGAATATGACTTCTACTTGGAACTAGCCGATAACCAGGCAGAGGCCGCTTCAGAGGAGTCTGAATCGGATGATGATCTCGCTCCCGGACAACTGAGAGAGATTGAACCGGGCACCCGAGATGTTCCGAGCTCGGAAGAGGAGATCTCCTACGACTCGAATAAGAAGACCCAGGCTGAGGCGACAAACACTCATGAAGACACTGTAGCGGAAATCCGAGACTGGCTGGAATCTGGTCGGTGGGAGTGTAAAGAGACCGATGAGACGGACATTCTCGCCTATACGGAGACAGAGGCTCTTGTAATCGAAGTCAAGTCTATTGACGACTCAAACGAGCGAAAACAGCTGAGAAAGGCCATCGGCCAACTGCTCGAAAACTGTTACCGCGATGTCCAGAACCGTGCATGGGGTGAGAAAGAGCTCATTGCCTGTGTCGCGCTCAGTCAGGTACCTTCAGACCGGTTCTCGGGATATATTGAGTTCCTCCGCTCCCGAGGGATCGAAATGATCTGGAGAACAGAAGATGGTATCGCCGGTCACCCGGAGTCAATTGCAGCGATTCTGGAGTAAGATATCCCGGACAGAGGCGCAGGAGGCGTTCGGGGAGGTGCTGGGGATGGTGGGCGCCAACGCTGGCGCCGCTGACTACCTGGAGCCGGCGACGCCGCGGCGGGGGATGGACCTCTCGCTGTACATCGAGGCGGAGCTGGAGCGGCAGCGGTTACAGCAGGAGATCGCCGATCTGGAGTCCGAGATTGAGCAAATGAAACGCTATCTGGCTGGTTCGATGTAATTGAAAAGCCAGATACGATTCATTGATCTCTGAGCTGGTCGATCTCCTTCTCAGTAAATTCGTTTGGATGCTTTTCCAAACTCGACCTGTTGGTAAGGTATTCACCTCTCACTAGATCCGAAAGCCGTTTTTTGATTACTCTATGGGTATCTTCTTCAATGAACTCGTGCATACTATACTGGATTTCGGCAGATATGTCTCCATACATGGACCTGGACAACACGCGAACGATAACTAGTAGGAGTACAACGTTAATTACAATTGGACGGCTTAAGCTTCTATTCCATAAATATGCAGACAGCAGACCAGGGAGATCTCTGTCATACCTGCGAACATAGCCGGGTTTCACAGCTAGTTCGTCATTGAGCAAACTCATAAATCTGGTATTGGACCTAATCTGATGCTTGAATATTCTATACAATGATATGGCCAAAACAACTAGTCCGCACATACCAATCCCCGAATAAAGCAGGATCCTGCTCATAAGAAGTCCAGTAAGCGTTTGGCTGACCCCTGCCAGACTAACACCCACGATGAACAACACGACCAGAATATACGAATACAGTGTCTCAAGCCTGTTTTTGATTTCTTCTAATGTATCAAAAAATTGTATGAGTTCATGCTCATTTTCAATGTCTTTCGCATAGGACTCTGCTTCTAACGCCATAGTTGTCAGATCTGGGTGGCTAATGTCGACCTCATCAACAATGTGTGGATGTTCTGCAGCTTTCCTATACCAACTTATGAAGTCGTCCTTTATCGGATCAAAAAGAATCGGAAAGTAAACAAAATCAAATAACCACTCAGGGAGGGTACGCATTTTTGATATTTGATCAGTCCTCAGTCCCCTCTTCGGCAAAGAGAGAATGATCTTCAATTGCCGCACGCATTAGGTTCCTAAGTGCTTCTGACCGATTCATACCCATCGGTGCAATTCCCTCAATTTGAGCCTTTTTGAGTGCTAAATCAAATTCATCAGCCAGCTCTTCGTTGACTTTTGCAGATACAGTTTTACTACTGGCTTCTTCGTCATCAGCGGTGCTCATAGAATCATATTGTCCAAAGTCAATGAATAAGTTCGTCTTTTAGTATCGTAGTATTGAGTTACTTTCCAAAAGAACTAAGTTAGTAATTGACTAAAGCAGACTCGCATGGCGCTATCAGTCAATGTGACCGTCAACATGCCGATGGAGATGGTCGACGACGTGACCGAACAGGCCGAAGAACACGGAATGAGCCGTGCTGAGTACATCCGCTTCCTGATCCGTCAGGCGGACGACTCTCCCTTCGCGGTCCCGGAGCAGTCGCTCACCTCGACGGACTGTGAATCGAAGAAGGGCCCCGCGTGATGACCCTGCCTAAAGAGACACCCTCAGGGCCCGTCGGAGACAACGCGAGCGACCGCAAAAAGCGTGCGGAACGTGCTGCGACGTTCAGCGTCCCCGACGTGCGGAGACGGCCCGACGCCGTCACCCGCGCCGTCGAGCTGCGCACGACGCACGGAACGAGAACTGTCGAAATCGCCGTCTCGCCGCTCGCGACCGACACCGCCGCGGTCGATCTCGCGCGACGCCGCGCCGAGATCCCGCCCAGAGAGTTCAGAACGGGGGAGGTGCTGCCGGCGTGACCCGCGTGCATGTGGTCTGCCGCGACTGCGACTTCGAGACGCTGAAGACCGCAAAGGACATCGCCGTCCTCGCCGCGGACCGCCACGAGGAGGAGACGGCCCACGAGACCGACTTGGAGGTGGTTGCGGAGTGACGGACCTCGAACCGATCGAGCCGTCGAAGGCCGTGGACCTCTACCTGCGAGGCCGCGACGACATCAGCGAAAACACCCGCGAGTCCCAGCTCTACGATCTCCGCGCCTTCGTCGCGTGGGCCGACGAGGTGGGCCTCACGAACATGAACGAGCTGTCCGGCCGCGACCTCTACGAGTTCCGCGTCTGGCGCCGCGACGGCGGCTACTCCGGACAGGAGATCGAGACCGTTACTCTCCGGGGAACGCTCGCGACCGTTCGCGCGTTCCTCCGGTTCTGCGCGACGATCGACGCCGTCGAGGACGAACTCTGGGACAAGCTCCCCCTGCCGGTCGCGGGCCGCGACGAGCAGGTGAGCGACAGCACGCTCGACCCGGATCGCGCCGTCGCGATTCTGGAGCACCTGGACAAGTACGCATACGCCGGTCGGCCCCACGTCATCCTCCTGCTGCTGTGGCACACTGGATGCCGGTCCGGCGCGATCCGCGGCCTCGATCTCGGCGACCTCGACCTCGAAGGAACCCGAGCCCGCGGCGAGGGACCGGCGATCCACTTCGTCCACCGACCGGACACCGGCACGCCCCTCAAGAACAAGGGCCCCGGAACGCGCTGGAACGCGATCAGTCAGGAGGTGGCGACGACCCTACGCGACTACATCGACGGCCCGCGAAAGGATGCGACCGACGAACACGGCCGGCGGCCGCTCCTGTCGACCAGGCAAGGCCGCATCAGTTCGTCGTCAATCAGGAGCACGCTCTACCGGGTGACGCGTCCCTGCTGGCGCGGTGAGCCGTGCCCCCACGACGAGGACCCGGACACCTGCGAGTTCACGGAGCCGGGCCACATGAGCCGCTGTCCATCCGCACGGTCGCCCCACGACGTGCGGAGTGGGAGAGTCACGGCGTATCGACGAGCGAACGTGAAACGCGATCTCGTCGAGGATCGACTCAACGCGAGCGACGATGTCCTCGACAAGCACTACGATCGGCGCAGCGAGCGCGAGAAAGCGGCGCAGCGACGGAGGTACTTCGACATATGAACCGACAAGCACGCAGTCGACGAGAGAGGGGTAGCGACAGCAGAGATCATGCGTTCGGGGAGGGCGGACTTCCTCTCAAGCTGATTCGTAGCAGACCGGAGATTGACCTGTCCCCCTCCTCGGAAGACGAAAGGGTCGAGCGAAGCGAGGCGCACGCCCGGACTGTCTCGGCGAGTTCAATTCGGGGAGGGCGGGCTTTTTCAACAGATGAACCGGTACCGAGAGAAGCCACGTCGTCGTGTGATCTCATCTCGCCGTATCGGCGTTGGACGGGTGACCTGACTGCTGATACCGCCTTCGTGCGTTCGCGTATCGCCGAATGTATCGGGAACAGTCGAATCTCCGATCGTGTTCGCGTACTGCCGTTCGCCGATTCCACAGACCTCGAACGGCGTGTTCGATTTCGAAGAGTCCAACAAAATCGGCCCACAGAGGGGGGCCGCCCCGACTCAAGAGAGGGGGTGAGATATGCCATGGGGTGGATGGTACTTTCGTGACTGCGAGAGAGTCTCCGGATCCGCCCGATTGCTCGAGGATACCACGGATGACGGTGATAGTACGATTCGTATTCCGGAGTGGGCGTCCCACTGATGGTATGAGTACGGAACGCCAACGGCTGCGACACCGGAGGGTCCCATCGCTCCCGACGATGGAACCGGCCTCGAGGCACTCATCATCGAGCACGACCGCGTGCTCGACGATTTCTACAGATAAGCAAGGCGAGTGCCTCGGGGCTTGACCCCGAGGCGGTTCACACTGACGGCTGTACCCGTGTGCAAGTACCGAGGTGGTAGTCGGTACGTCACCCGCACACGAGGCCCTCACAGTTGCGATAGTCGGCCCTCGCAGCGATCCGCCACTACTCGAGCGATTCGAAGTCAAAGACGCCCACCGTTGCTGCCCTTCGAGAGCGGTGTTATGTCGGGTTGTGACGTGGACGCAACCGAGACTACATCTCCGCCTGGATGTCGATGGCGTTCATCTCGTCGACGTCCCTGCTGATCTCCTGAACCCGCTCGGTCTGCTGTTCGTTTGCGGCGGCGATGGCTTCGGCCTCGTCTGCGACCCGTTCGAATTCGTCGGCCGTCTGATCGACCATACCGGCGATCTCCTCTGTGCTGGCCGCTTGATCGTCCGTGGCGTCAGCGACCTCAGTGACTCCGGAGGAGACTTCTTCGACCACTCCGGCGATGCGTTTGAACGTCTCCCCCGAACTCCGGACCTTCTCGATGCCGACTTCCAAGATCTCGTTAGTCTCGTCCAGGCTCTCGACTGTTTCCGCTGTGTCCTCCCGGATCCCACCGACGATTTCCTCGATTTCGCTGGAACGCTGCTGTGATTCCTCGGCGAGATTTTTGACTTCGTCTGCAACGACGGCGAACCCGTCGCCTGCCTCTCCTGCACGCGCGGCCTCGATCGACGCGTTCAGTGCGAGCAGGTTCGTCTGATCGGCGATATCGTTGATGACGTCTACCAGTTCGTCGATCTGTTGGATGCTCTTGTCGAGTTTGCGGAAGTCCTCGGTTACGTCCCCGGCAGCGGATTCGAGGTCGGACATCATGTCCATAACCGCCTCAGCCGCCTCACCGCCGGATTCGGCCTGTTCTCGTGCCTGTTCGCTCGTCGCCTTTACCTCGTCTGCGGTGGAAGCGATCTCTTCGACCGTGGCGCTGAGCGACGATACCTCGTCAGCAACCTCCGTGATCGACTCCACCTGATTGGCGGCTTGGGTGCTGATCTCACGGGAACTCTGCTCGACCTGTTCCGCGGACGCTTCCAGCTCGTCGACTGAGGACTTGATGCTCCCAGTCGCACGCTTCTTGATGGAGAGATCGCGGAACGTTTCGCTAATGGCGACGACCTGCCCCTCTTGATCGTGGATGGGTCTGACGACCAACTCGGTCGGGATTACACGTCCGTCGTAGCTCTCTTTTTCGACTTCGACGCGAATCTCGTCTTGTCCGTTGTCGACGATCTGTTTCAGCGTGCAGTTTTCGGTTCCACAAACGTCCGTATTGCAGAACTGATCGTAGCAACTGATCGATTCGCTCCCCTCGGCGTCGACGCCGCCCATCTCTTTCATCTGCTGGTTTTCCACAACGACGTTGAAATCGAGGTCGAGGATCCGCATTCCCGCCCCGGTCGACTCCATCACCTGCCGGAGGTTGCTCGTGAGAACGTCCCAGAGTTCTGATTCCGTGAGATCGTTCCCGCCGTGGATCGGCTGGGAAAGATCCTGTGCCGCCGTCGAACCGCTCTGCGATTTAGCCATAACGCATGTCCCTGTGCAAAATATGTAAAAGCCATCTCCCGAGTCTCAGTTCTGAGAACCGCTCGCCACGTTGCTGGAACCTCTCCTCCTGCGGGTCACTGTCACGACCGATGAGCGACAGCGAACGGTCGCTGAACGTGCGGGACGACCGACCGAATCGAGCAGACCGACCACAGCCCGGAACTGCGAGCGGAGCGAGCCGCACGCCCGGACTGCCTCGAACAGATCCGCGAGTACGCTCGGTCACCGGGTCGCTGGCCCAGACGGTCGCCACGAACTGGTCAGTACCGATGTTCCGCTCTGCGATGCGGGACGGCTTCCGTTCGGTGACCAAGTGGGCGGTAGGCAGGATCCATGCGTCGAATCACAGCCTACTTGTCACGTTGCGTTGAATCCGACGTATGGATAACGCCGATCCGGACGTCGTCCGGTCGTACTACGAGTCGGTCGACGCCGAGGCATACGAGTCCCTGTTCGCGCTCTTCGATGACGACATCCGCTACGAGCGTCCCGGTCAGGACGACATCGAAGGGATGGACGCTCTCCGCGACTTCTATCTCGACGGTCGGCCCCTCACGGAGGGCTCACATGAGGTCCATTCCCTGACCGGCGAGGACGACACCGTTGCAGTCAGAGGAAGGTTCAACGGCCTCCAAGACGGCACTCGAGTCGCCTTCGGCTTTGCCGACTTCTTCGTGTTCACCGACGCCGGCACCATCGGCCGGCGGTACACCTACACCGATCGCGACGTGGTGTAAAGGATCGGACCGGAACGCGGATCTCGCTGTCTTCCCGCCGTGCAAGGTACCGATCTCCTAGTCGGCTTAGCGCGACGGCTTCGAGGTCTCCGGTCAGCGGCCGGTGTATTCGCGACCTCACGACATCGGCCGGAAGATCCAAGCGGATCGTCCGATACAGCCCTGTTAACGCGCAACATATCCCCATCTTCCGAGGTCTGATTCCGAGCGGACGAGCCACAGCCCGGACCAACGAGCGCAGCGAGCGGGGTCCGACCGGAGGACCGAGCCACCCTAACAGCACACGGCCAGCCGCCGACCGTTCGGCCCCGCACCGACAGCATATTTATCCCTCCCATGCAACCGTTCCGACATGACTCTCGTCGTGGTCCCGGTCCGGTTCCCGCCGTCGAAGCACTCGGAGGCGACGCTGCGGGAGGCCGTCCGCGTCGCGGAGGAGCGCGACGCCGAACTCACGATCCTCCACGTGGACCTGTATCAGAACTCCGGCGGCGTCTCCCGTAGCGACCTCAAACGCGCCGTCGAACAGCGGATCGGCCGGCTGGACCGCGCGCGGTACGTGGTCCGACGCGGCTTCCTCGTTGAGGAGACCATCCTCGAAGAGATTGTCGCCGAGAAGGCCGACGTCGTCGTCATCGGCTCGAAGCAGGCCGGCCGCTGGCGGCGCATGGTCCAGAAGCTCCTCTCTGATCCCGACATCGACGCGTTCCTCCGCAGCGAGCTCGACTGCACCGTGATCACGGTCGGAGCCGACGGCGAAACCACGACCAACGAGGCCAGCGATGGCGAGGGCGACGCCCCGCTGCCCGACGACGGCGACGACTGACCCGACTCAGGCGCTCCCGTCGTCGCCCGCGACCTCGTAGCGACGCTCGTACTCGATGACGGTCGCGACGCGGTCGGCGACCCCTCGGCCGAACTCCCGCTCGACGAGGTACAGCGCCAGGTCGATACCGGAGGTCACGCCGCCCGCAGAGAGCAGGTCGCCGTCGTCCACGACGCGCGCGTCCACGACCTCGGCGCCCGACTCGCGGAGCTCCTCGATCGCGGCGGCGTGTGTGACCGCCCGCCGGCCGTCGGTGACGCCCGCCTCCGCGAGCAGCATCGACCCGGTGCACACCGAGGCGATCCGGGTACCGGTCGCGTGGTGGTCGGCGAGCGCGCGCGGCACGTCTCCCTTCTGCGCCTCCGCCCACGCGCTCGCCTCCTCGTCGCGGGCGGACCACCCCCCGCCGGGAACGAGGAGCAGGTCGGCGGCGTCGGCGGCGTCCGGTTCGGGCAGGACGCCGTCGACGCCGACGCGGGTCCCGTGGCTCGCGGTCACCGACTCGCGCTCGCCGAGGGTCACGTACCGGACGCGACCGGCCGGGTCGTCCCCTTCTCCGGCGTAGTCCAGCGCGTAGTCGAACACCTCGTACGGGCCGATCCCGTCCAGTTCGTCGAAGCCGTCGTACAGCAACACGTCCACGTTCATCGACGGGCCCGTACGCGGTCGGGCGTCATGTGCGTTCCCCCGCCGTCACTCCGGGGCGAACGCGTCGGCGACCGCCTCGATGTCGCCGGCGACGCGGTCGCGGTCGATCCGCTCCCCGCGGTACGCGCGTTCGACGATCCCGTCGGGGTTGACGAGGAGGGTGACGACGATGTGCGTGAAGTCGTAACCGGGGAGCCGCTCGCTCTCGGTCGTCTTCTCGAAGCCGATCCCGAGCCGGTCCTCGACGACAGCCTTCGCCCGCTCCGGGCTCTCCGGGCGGAGGTAGTGCCAGTTGCCGCTGTCGAGGTTCACCCCGATCGTCTCGGCGTTCTCGCGGAGCGCCGCCGCGTTGTCGCGTTCGGGGTCGAACGTGATCGGGAGGAAAACCGTCTCGTCGGTCAGTCCAGCGTCGGCGACGCGTCGCTGGACGCCGACCAGTCGCCGGAGCAGGATCCCGCACTCCACGGGACAGGTGGTGAAGACGCCGGTCACGACCGCGGTCCGGTCGATGGCCTCGCTGTCGATGGCGACTCCGGCGACCGGATCCCGCAGCTCGAACGCCGGGAGAGGCTGGCCGTACGCGGGGTACGCGAGGTCCTCGCTGTCCGCGATCTGGCCTTCCTGCGGCCCGAGGACGACACCTTCGGGCTCGTCGCCGAGTACAGACGTACAGCCGGCGGTCGCACCGATCGCCGCCGTCGCGATCCCGCCGAGCACCGCTCGCCGTTGCATACCGAATCCGACGGACTGCGGTCGCATAACCGGTCTGGTGCGCGCGTCGAACGCCGCTCGCGACTCGGTTATTTATAAGGGAGAGTAATACGGGATCGGCGGGTGCGGCAGCGGGACGCCGAGCGTCGCGAGGCCGTGCTGGAGCGGGACGTACCCGAGCGCGACGAAGGCGACGCCCAACGCGCGGTGGAGCCGCATCCGCGTGTCGACGCTCACGGACCCGAACGCGGTGCCGAAGAGGAACAGCGCCGGTACGGTTCCGAGCCCGAGCGCGGCGAGTGCGGCGGCGCCGCCGAGCGCGCTCCCCTGTACGAACGCGTATAGGAACGCCGGGTACAACAACGGACACGGCAATAGCCCGTGTGCGGCGCCGAGCCCGACGATCCGCCAGTCGCCGACCCACGCGTCGACCCGAGGGACGATCCGTCGGGTAACGACCCCCGAGGCGGCCTCGATCCCGGGGACCGGGATCCGCTGGAGCTCCAGTCGGAGGGCGTACCGTACCCCGATAGCGATGACGACCGCGCCGACCGCGAGGCCCGTGAGCGCGTGGACGTCGTCGGCGACCGTCGTCACGGTGCGACCCGTGACGAACGCGAGGCTCCCGGCGAGGCCGAACAGCCCCCCGAGAGCGGCGTAGCTCGCGGTCCGGCCGAGGTTGAACAGCGCGTGCTGGCGCACCTGTCGCACGGTGAGGTCGGCGCTCCCCCCGGCCCGCGCGGTCCTCCTTCGACCGCCGTCACTGCCGGCGGTGTCGACCCGCATTCGGTCCGCGTACGTCGAGACGAGCGGGCCGCACATGCCGAGACAGTGCGCGCCGCCGAGGAGCCCGACGAGCAGGAACACGCCGAGGCTCAGCGGCTCCGCCGAGTAGATCGTTCCGGTGGGCTCGCACGTCGTCGTCGCGGGGACGAGCGATAGCGCTCCGAGCGAATCGACGCCGCCCCCGAGTTCGCGCATGGTCGATCGGTCGCGTGCGGCGCCCCTAACGGATCTGGTGCGATCGACGAACGTGGATCGAACCCGATGGCGACGGGTAAGGAGAGGCTGGCGACGGGCGGAGAGGACGACGGGCGATGTCGGCTATTCGAACAGGCTGTCGACGGTCCGGACGAACCGGTCGACGATCCGGTCCGGGAGCGACGCCGACACCTCGTCGAGGAGCGCCTCGGTCCGCTCGGGACGCGCGAGCGAGACGCGCATGGGCCGCTCGTCGGACTTTTCCGCGATCCCGCTCTCGACCAAGTTCGAGACGTGCCACGAGACCGTGCTCCGCGCGAGGTCCAACTCGTCCGCGAGCGTCGCCGGGCGAATCGGTCCCCCGGCGTGGAGCCGAACGAGGATCCCGCGAGCGGTCTCCCGCCGGAGGAAGGCGACGGCGCGTCGCTCCCACGGGTCGAACGTCGGATCGAAGTAGTGGGCGCGGCCGCCGATCCGCTCGACCGCGACCTCGTCGTCTCGGACGAGTCGCCGGAGGTGGTACTGCGCCTGTCCGGTGGCGATGTCGAGGTCTCGGCTCACCCGGTTGAAGTGGACGCCGGGCGTGTCGCGGACGTGTCGGCGAACCCGGGATCTGGTGTCCGGCATGCGTGCTCGTCGTACCCTTCCGGATCGACACGTAAAACGGGCCCGCGCGTTCTCTCCGCGCGGGAGATCGGGAGAGTATTCTTGTCGCCCGCCGCAGTAGGAACCGAGAACGTGAGTCCGATCTCCGCGACTGCGATCGCGACCGCAACTGCGATCGCACCCGCGACCGCACCCATAGCTGCGAGCGCACCCGCAACTGCGACCGCACCCGCGACCGCGACGGCGGCGTCGACTGCCGGCGGGTGGGGCGTAGAGGGGTCGCTTCCGCTGCTGGGCGTCGTGTTCGTCGCCGGCGTCGGAACGGGGCTCCTCTTTTTAGTGAGCCTCGTCGCCTACCGCCGTCGCCGGGGTGCGCAGTACGCGCTTATAAGCGTCGCCGTCGGCGCCCTCCTCGCCCGCTCGGTCGTGGGCGCGGGCACCGTCCTCGGCGTCGTGCCGATGCCGGTTCACCACTACCTCGAACACAGCTTCGACTTCCTCATCGCCGCGGTGGTCCTCTACGCGGTGTACGCGTACGCCCCCGGATCGGTGGGAGACGACGCGCCGTCGGAGTGACCGGGAGGCGGCGACTCGACCGCCCTCTCAGCTCCCGATCTCGCGGCGAACGCGCTCGATGGCCGCGTCGACGCGGCGACCCCACGCGAGCGTCGCACCCGCGACGACGGCGCCGAGGAGCGTCCAGCCGACCAGCGACCCGACCGCCCGGACGGTCGAGACGAACCCGCCCTCCGGGGCGAAGGCGACGCCGATCACGTGCTCGAAGACGAGCCCGCGGAACGCCCCGTTCGGCGCGAGCGCGATCGCGCTCGGGACCGTCGTCGGGGACGCCCCGGCCGCGAGCGACCGGAGCAGGACGAGGTCGCCGCCGAGCACGCCCGCAACCAAGGCGAGGCTTCCGAGCGCGATGGCGCTGCGGCGGCTCGCGGCGAGCGCGGAGACGGCCGCCGCGAGCGACACGTACGCCGCGCCGAGGAGGAGGACGAACGCGAGGAACCGAACGTACAGCAGCGGCGAGTCGACCCCGGCGTGCGTCGCGAAGATCCCCGTGTCCGGCGCGGCGGTCAGCCAGACGACGACCCCGATGGCCGCGTACGGGACCCCGACGACGGCGACGAGCGCGACCGTTCGCGCCAGCAACACCCCCGTGACGTACTCGCCGACGCGGACCGGATAGGTCCGGATCACCGCGAGTTCGCCGCTCGCGGCGTCGGTGAGCAGCGCGCGGTAGCCCAACACCACCGCGACGAGCGGGACGAGCGCCTCGGTCGGGAGGAGCAGGTCCACGACCGCCGGCACGAAGCCGGTCGCGCCGCCGCCGCCAGCCGCGAGAAGGCCGCCGAGGGCGACGAGCAGCCCGACCGCCAGCACGCCGTAGCCGGGGGTCCGAACCACCGTCGCGAGCTCGCGCCGGAACACGGTCGCGACCCCAGAGAGGCGACCGCTCATCGGTCCGACACCCCCGTGACGTGGACGTCCGGTTCCGCGTCGTCGCTCTCGCCGTCTCCGCCGGCCGCGTCGCCCGCGTCGGCCTCGTCGACCGCCTGCGCTTCGGTATCTTCCATCACGGCGCGATAGAGCTCGCTCGCATCGGCCGCGCCGTGCTCCTCGAGCAGCCGGTCCAGCGGCCCCGCGGCGGCGACCCGCCCCTGCCCGAGGATCGCGACACGGTCGGCGTGGGCGTCGACGAGGTCGAGCGCGTGCGAGGAGACGACGACCGCGGTGTCGCCGTCGGCGCGCCGGGCGGCCGCGCGGAACGCGCGCTCGCGCATCCCGGGGTCGAGCCCGCTCGCCGGCTCGTCGAGAACGACGAGCGAGGGGTCCCCGAGGACCGCCTGCGCGATGCCAAGCAGCCGTCGCATCCCGCCCGAGAGCGCGTCGACGCGCCTGCCGCCCGCGTCGCCCAGCCCGACCCGTTCCAGCGCCGCGTCCGGGTCGTCGTCGACGAGCCGCGCGTAGAACGCGAGCGTCTCGCGAGCGGTGAACCCGTCCCGAAACGGTATCCGCTGGGGGAGGTAGCCGATCGGCTTCGGCCCGGTCGCACCGGGGTACCGGACCTCGCCCGCGGTCGGCTCCGTCGCGCCGACGAGCATTCTCAGTAACGTCGACTTCCCGGAGCCGTTCGGGCCGATGACGGCCGTAACGCCCGGCTCGAAGGCGAGCGACACGTCGTCGAGCACTCGGACGCCGCCGTACGTGCGAGCCACCTCGGAGAGGCTCGCGACGAGGTCGTCAGGCATCGGCCACCCCGCTCGTCGCGTTCCGAGCGCGTGTGGTCATCGTGTCGGCGTTTCCGTCGTCGTCTCCGCCGCCGAATCGGGGGCGCCAGTCGGCGCGGACCGGCCCCGCGTCAGGGTCGAGCGCCGCCGCCACCCGCTCGGGCGAGTACGGCTCGGTCGCCGGCGCCGGGTCGATGATGCTCCCCGAGCGCGCACCGGGGACCGTCCCGCGGAGGCGGTCGAGGAGGGCGACCGCCGGCGACTCGCGCACGGCGACGACGGCGACCTCGCGGTGGAGCGCGCCGTCGACGGGCGAGGTCGGTCGATACGCGCGCTCGCCGGGCTCGTGGGTCCCGACGTTCGCGCCCTCCCAGTAGTTCCCGCGGTCGCCGTCGGCCCAGACCCGGAGCGCGCCCGCTCCGGCGGCCGCGTGGTCCGCGTTGGCGACGAAGTCGTTCTCGACGATCCGGCTCGACGGAACGACCGTGGTCGCGCGGGCCCCGAGTTCGTTGTTCGCGGCGACGTTGCGCTCGTACAGGGATCCGCGCGAGCTGGTCGAGAAGCCGAGCTCGTTGCCGACGAGGGTGTTGTACCCGATGTACGCACGGGTTCCCGACGCCTGGATCCCCGCGCCCGAGTCCCGCACGTCGTTGCCGACGATCGCGTTGCCCGAGGGGCGCGTCATCACCGTGACGCCGCCGAACAGTTCGTCGCGGAACGCGTTGTCGGCGATCAGCGCGTCGCCCGTGTACATGAGGTGAACCCCGTACCGATTGTCCGCGAACGCGGAGTTCCGGACGACCGAGCCGTCGGCGCGGTGGAGGTAGATCCCGTCGCGGCCGCCCGAGAACGCGCTGTCCGTCACCGTCACCCGCGACCCCATGCCGGTGACCCCCATGAACCCGTCCTGCCACTCGTCCGTCCCGTCGACGCGGAGGTCCCGAACGACCGCGCGAGAGCCCTCCCGCAGGAGCAGGCCGCTCGCGTTCGCCTCGATCGTCACGTCGTCGACGAAGAGCCCCGGGGCGTCGATCGCGCGGATCCCCGCGTCGCCGTGGCCGTACCCGAGCTGGATGTTGGTGTCCCACGCCCCGTCGTCGCGGTCCCGACCCTCGCGCGCCGCCTCCGGGTCGCGCGTCTGGTTGCCGCTCCCGTCGATGTCGACTCCGGTGATCGCCACGTCCCGTGCCCGCACCGTGATCACCGAGCCGTTCCCGTCGCCGCTGACCCGCGCGTCGTCGCCGGCGATCGTGACCGACTCGTTCACCGTCAGGGTCTCCTCGTAGGTGCCCGGCGGGACGACGACGGTCGTGTTCGCCGGCGCGGCCGCGAGCGCCGCCTCGACCGTCGGCGCGTCCTCTCCGACGACGACCGAGACGGGTCGGTCGGCGCGACGCTCGGCGGCCGCGACGCGATCGTCGGCCGCGGCCCACCGCTCGGGGGCCATTCCCCGCACCGCCGCCGCGGAGTCCGTGTCGAACGATCCCCCTCGGACCGCCTCCCAGCCGACCACCCGCCCGCCGTGGTCGGCGGCGAACGCCTCGGCGGCGTCCCGCTCCCGGAACGGGACGACCGTCTCGCCGGCCGGGCTCCGGGCGTCGCTCCCGACCACGTAGGCCGCCTCCGGGGCCGGCGTCCACTCGCCGGCCAGCTCGGCCGCGAACAGTCCGGTCTCGGTCGTCCCCGGCCGCGCGTCGTCGAACGTCTCGACGTAGGCGACGACGGGGTAGCCGAACTGCCGTTCCGTCCGGTCGTCGTCGAACGTCGCCGCGAACGACTCGACGCCGTTGTACCCGACGACGTACTGGAGCTGGGAGTAGAAGACCTGCGTCCGCGGAATCGTCGCCGACCCCGCCATCAGGGCGTCCGTCTCCGAGGAGAGGCCGAGCTCGACGACGTCGTCGTAGGCGACCGGCGACGGCGCGGCCGACTCGGGGTCGGCGACGAACGCTCCCGCCGTCGCGGCCGCCCCGACGAGGAGGAGCGCCGCGAGCGCGAGCCGGACCGGGAGCGACGGATCGCCGTAAGGGTCGAAACGCGTCACGGCGACCCTTTGAACGCTGGGGGTTTAGCCGGTTTGGTTCGTTCCTCGAACGGACTGTTGAATAGCTCCCGAGAGCCTAAGACGGTTGTCTTCGAACTATTAGGTGATGACAGAACAAACACTCCCGTCGGTGTCGCGTCGGCGTCTGCTCGCCGGCGTCGGCGCGGGCGTCTCGCTGGCGGCCGCCGGCTGTCTGGGGGAGGAGAGCGCGTCGATCACCCCGGTTTCGCTCGACGGCGAGCGCGCCTGCGACCAGTGTGGCATGATTGTCGAGGACCACCCCGGTCCGGTCGGCCAGGTTCACTTCGAGGACGACGAGCCCGAGGGCGGGCGACCGGGACAGTTCTGCAGCAGCACCTGCACCTACACCTACCGGTTCGACGCGGAGGAGGCGGGGCGGACCCCGCTGGCGACGTTCCTCACCGACTACTCGCTCGTCGATCAGGAGGTGTTCGAGGAGGGTTCCGACACGATGTTCTCCTCGCACGTCGAGAGCGAGGCGTTCTCGCGGACGACCGAACTCACGGTCGTCGCGCGAAGCGAGGTCGTCGGCGCCATGGGTCCCGAACTGATCCCGTTCAGCGAGGAAGACGACGTGTCGTCGTTCGTCGAGGAGTACGGCGGCGAGCCGATGCCCGCGGAGGACGTCGAGCGATCGACGCTCGAAGCGTTATAAATAGTCGAGCGAGGCCGGCGTATTTACAATAAGCCGAGCCCGCCGGCGTCGAGCCCGCCGGCGTATTCGTTATAAACAGGTCGTCGCGAGCGCGGGTCGCTTATAAACGGTGCGTGAGTGTACGACGGCGTTTCCGCCGGTTACTCGGCCGCGCCCCACTCCTCGGCGCGCTTCGGCCGGTCGGAGACGGCCATCACGTCGAGGTCGTCGTCGGCGTGTTCGAGCGCCTCCAAGGCGGCCTTCGCGGAGGCGTGCGTCGAGAAGTAGGTGATCTCCTCCTCGACGGCGACCTCCAGTAGTTCGCGCTGGCGGGAGACGATGAGGTCGATCTCACCGCGCTTCGTGGCCTCGATCAGGTCCGTCGCCGTCGACAGCTCGAAGTGCTCCGCGTACCCCTCGACCAGCGCCTCGCCGGCGTCGGTGTCGGGGTCCGGGAACTCCTCCGCGGAGAGGTCGACGACGGCGGTACCGGACTCGGGGATCGGCTTGCCGGTCGAGTCCTGGGCCTTGTCGTACGCCTTTCCGAACGAGCGGGCCGTGCCCATCACTTCGCCGGTCGACTTCATCTCCGGGCCGAGCCGCGGGTCCGAGCCCGGCAGACGGTCGAACGGGAGGACGACCTCCTTCACGCTGCGGTGCTCCGGGACCTGCTCGTCGGCGTCGAGGTCGGCGAGCGTCAGGTCGTCGGTCATCACCTTCGCGGCGAGCTTCGCGATGGGGACGCCCGTCGCCTTCGAGACGAACGGGACCGTCCGCGAGGAGCGCGGGTTCGCCTCCAGCACGTACACCTCGCTTTCGGCGTCGTCGTCCCCGACGCCCGTCACGGCCAGTTGGACGTTGAGCAGTCCGACCGTGTCGAGCGCGCGGGCGATGTCCTCGGTGACCTCACGGACCCGCGCCATCGTCTCCTCGCCGAGCGAGCGCGGCGGGATCATGCAGGCGGAGTCGCCCGAGTGGACGCCCGCGCTCTCGACGTGCTCCATCACGCCGCCGAGCAGCACGTCCTCGCCGTCGGCGACCGCGTCGACGTCCAGTTCGACCGCGTCGTCGAGGAACTGGTCGACCAAGATCGGCTTGTCGGGGGAGACGCGGACCGCCTCCTCGATGTACTCTTCGAGCTCCGCGTCGCTCTCGACGACGCGCATCGCGCGGCCACCGAGAACGTAGGAGGGGCGCACGAGGACGGGGTAACCGATGTCGTGGGCCAACTCCAACGCCTCGCTCTCGCTCGTCGCGGTACCCCCCACGGGCTGGGCGATCCCCATCTCGTCCATCAGGACGTTGAACCGGTCGCGGTCCTCCGCGAGGTCCATCGCCTCGACGCTCGTCCCCATGATCTCGCAGTCGAGCCCGCGGCGCTGGAGCTCCGCTTCGAGCGGCTCGCCGATGTTTACCGACGTCTGCCCGCCGAACTGGACCATCACGCCGTCGGCGCCGGTCGCCTCGGCCACGTCGGCGACCTCCTCGGCGGTGATCGGGTCGAAGAACAGCCCGTCGGAGGTGTCGTAGTCGGTCGACACCGTCTCGGGGTTGTTGTTGACGACGTGCGCCTCGATGCCGAGCTCGCGGAGGGCCTGAATCGCGTGGACCGAGCAGTAGTCGAACTCGACGCCCTGCCCGATCCGGATCGGGCCGCCGCCGACGACGACCACGCTGTCGACGCTCTTGTCGACGACGAGCTCGCCCGCCGCGGCGTCGCCCTTCAGCGGCCCGCGCTCGAACTCCGACTGGCGCGCGGAGTAGTAGTACGGTGTCTCGGCGGCGAACTCGCCGGCGCAGGTATCGACCTGTTTGTACGTCCGGCCGGGAACGTCCTCCTCGACCGCGCCGACGTCGACCTCGCCGCCGGCGAGGGCCGCGATCTCGGCGTTCGTGTGGCCCGCGGTGGCCGCCTGCGTGAACTCCCCGTTCTGAGCGGCCTGAGCGGAGTCGCTGACGCGCTTGAACCGTTCGAGGTACCACGGCTTGATCCCGGTCAGGTCCTCGATGTCCGCGACGGTGTAGCCGCGGTCGAACGCCTCGAAGATCGCGTACGGGCGGTCCGGCGTGGGGCGTTCGAGGTACTCGGTCTCCAAGGCGCCGTCGTCGACCGCGGGCCAATCGACGGCCGGGTCGTACTCGGAGGAGCGAAGCGACTTCAGCAGGCTCTCCTCGAAGTTCCGGCCGATCGACATCGCCTCGCCGGTGGACTTCATCGCGGTGCCGAGCTCGAAGTCCACGTCGTCGAACTTGTCGATGGGCCACCGCGGCACCTTCGTCACAACGTAGTCGATGGCGGGCTCGAAGGCGGCGGTCGTCTCGCCGGTGATCTCGTTGTCGATCTCGTGGAGGCGCTTGCCGAGCGCGACCTTCGCGGTGACCCGGGCGATCGGGTAGCCGGTCGCCTTCGACGCGAGCGCCGAGGAGCGCGAGACGCGCGGATTCACTTCCACCACGCGGTACTCGCCGCCCGGCGTTCCGTCGTCGTGCCACGCGAACTGGATGTTACAGCCGCCCTCGATTCCCAGGTCGCGAATGACTTCCAGCGCCGCGTCGCGCATCTCTTGGTGGCCGTCGTCGGGGATCACCTGTGAGGGGGTGACGACCGTCGACTCGCCGGTGTGGATCCCCATCGGGTCGATGTTCTCCATGTTGCAGATGATGATACAGGAGTCGTCGGCGTCCCGCATCACCTCGTACTCGAGCTCGACCCACCCCGCGATGGACTCCGTGATAAGCACCTCGCTGTTCCGCGAGAGGCGGAGCCCCTTGCGGACGCGCTCGACGAGCTCTTCGAACTCGTCGACGACTCCGGAGCCGGAGCCGCCGAGCGTGTAGGTCGTCCGGGCGATGACGGGGAGTCCACCGACCGCGTCGACCGCGTCTCGGACGCGCCCGCGGAACGCCTCCTCGTCGAAGTCGGTGACCGATTCGCCCTCGTCGAGCGAGATGGTGGTCGAGGCGGGCACCGGCTGTCCGAGGCCCTCCATCC
This sequence comes from Halorubrum sp. Boch-26, assembly GCF_029889805.1. Taxonomy (GTDB): domain Archaea; phylum Halobacteriota; class Halobacteria; order Halobacteriales; family Haloferacaceae; genus Halorubrum. The sequence continues at coordinate 45,630 of NZ_JARANT010000006.1, forward strand.
GCTGACGGAACAGGTCGCGGTCCTCCGTCGCGTAGATGGTGTCGAGGGGCGTTCCCATCACTTCGACGTCGTGCTCCTCCAGGATGCCCTCCTCGGCGAGCTCCGCGGTGACGTTAAGTCCGGTCTGGCCGCCGAGCCCGGCGATGACCCCGTCGGGCTCCTCGATCCGGATGACCTCGGCGATCGCCTCCGGCGTGATCGGCTCGATGTACACCCGGTCCGCGGTCTCCGGGTCGGTCATGATCGTCGCCGGGTTCGAGTTCACCAGCACGACGCGGGCGCCCTCCTCTTGGAGAGCGCGGCACGCCTGCGCGCCGGAGTAGTCGAACTCGGCCGCCTGTCCGATCTGGATCGGTCCGCTACCGATGAGTAGAATGGTCCGGTCCTCGCTCATTACGCGGACGGAATACGTTCATCGTAATAAGGCCGACGATAGAATACGAATCTCGCAGCGAGTTTGCGATTTTCGCAAGGTACGTCGAGACATGACACGCGAGGCGGTTTAGCACACGACCCGGTGACTTATGCCGATGTCGGACGGAAGCCGCCAGCATGTCGTTTACGACGCCCCCGCCGCTCGGGGACGACCAGGCGCTCGCGGTCGTGGCGCCCTCGCGACCGGCCGAGGCGACGACGCTCCGGATCGGCCGCGAACGACTCGCGGCCCTCGGCGTCGAGACTCGCGTGTTCCCGACCGCGGACCCCGACCGCGAGGAGCCGGCGTCGCCGGCGACGCGCGCGGCCGACATCGAGGACGCCTTCGCCGACCCGGAGATCGGCGCCGTCATGGCGTACACCGGCGGCGACGACCAGATACGCGTCCTGCGGCACCTCGACGGCGACGCGCTCGCCGCGAATCCGACCCGATTCTTCGGGTACAGCGACAACGACAACCTCCGGCTGTTCCTCTGGAACCGCGGGATTGTCAGCTACGGGCTCGGAATCCACCCGGACCTCGTCTGTGACCCCGAGCTCCGCCCCTACGCCGAGCGGCACCTCCGTCGCGCGCTGTTCGAGGACTCGCTCGGCGCCGTCGAACCGGCCGACGAGTGGACCGACCACTGGTTCGACTTCGAGACGGGCGAGCGGCGCGCGTGGCGCGAGAACCCCGGACCGACGACGTGGGTCGGTCCGGACGCCGATCCCGAGGACCCCGTCCGTGGCCGAGTGTGGGGCGGCTCCTTCGGGATCGTGAAGTGGCACCTCCAGGTGGGCCGGTACCTGCCGGACCCCGAGCGGCTCGACGGGGCCGTCCTCGCGCTGGAAACCTCGGAGGACGTGCCCCCGCCGCGCGAGGTCGGCTACACCCTTCGCGCGATGGGCGAGCGCAGGCTCTTGGAGCAGTTCGACGGGGTCCTCGTCGGTCGTCCGCGGACGAACGCGCCGACCCTGGAGTGGGACCCGGATCCGAACGAGTACCCCGCGGAGCTGGAACGCGTCGTGACTCGCGAGGTCGAACGGTACGCCCCCGACGCGATGGTCGGCTTCGGCTACGACTTCGGCCACACGGACCCGTCGTTCCCGCTCCCGCTCGGCGCGGTCGCGACGCTCGACCCGACGGACGGAGCGCTCCGGTTCGGGCCGGACTGACCGCGGTCCCCTCGTTCGCCGGCGGGGGCGCCGCGACCGCGCCGCCGCGATCAGGTCTCCAGCCGGTACCGGTAGGGCCGGTCCGCAATGACCTCGACCTCGCCGCGCTCGGCCCACCGACCCAGCACGGTCGCGACGCGGTGCGGGCTGTCGATCTCCTCGCACTCGTCGGCGAGCGCAAGGATCTCCCGCGCCGTCAGCGGCTCGTCGGCCTCGGCGAGCACGCTGCGAATCCGGTCGTACCGGTCGTATTCACCGGTCCTCATACGTCTTACGTACGGGACCCGTACATATAGGGTTCAGTGAGACAGGGGTCGGACAACCGTCTGACAGAAGGGCTGAAACAGTGTTTTTCGGCCGTTTGAGCGGCCTCACGGAATGTAGTTTTAAAAGACCCGAGATCCGCGGTCAGGCGTACGGATCCTCGGTCTCGAGGTCGCGCTCGGCGCGGTACTGCTCGACGAACTCGCTCACGTCGAACTCGACCATCTCCGCTTCGAACGCCGAGAGCGCCTCGTCGTCGTCGGCGTGGCTCACGGCGTGCTCCATCAGTTCGACGACGAGCTCGACGACGATCTCGTGGAGGCGGCGGGAGTCGAAGTCGGTCACCCACGCCATCGCGTAGCCGACATCGGCGTTCTCGCTGGCGTCGGAGGCGACGACGGCCTCGGGGAACTCCTCTAACACGACGCCGAGCAGGTGCGGGGTGTCGAACTCCGGCATCTCCTCGCTGGTCGTCTCGATCGCCTCGCGGAGCACCTCGACGAGGAAGTCGGGGAGGAAGCGCTCAGGGGGGTGCACGTCCATCACGACCGCGTGCGTCTCGCCGCAGTCGCACTTGAACTCGCGCATCCCGAGGTCCAGTTCGCCGGACGCCATCGTCTGTCCGCAGGGCAGCTCCAGCGTGTTCTCGTCACCGCCCGGGACGCGCGGCTGGGACATGGCCTCGCTTGGTCGGTGTCGGAGTTAAAAGGCGCGGAACGGAACGCTTGAGACGGATCGCCTACTGGAACCCGATCCGGCCGCCGGTGTCGCGAAGCGTCTCGCCGCCCCCGCCGAACTGCTCTTCGACCTCCTCGTAGTACGCGAGGATGTCGTCGTTGATCGTGGGGCGCACCGACTCCAGCGCGCGCCGGAAGTGCTTCATCTCGACCTCCTCGGCGTCGTCGTCGTCGCGCAGCGCCTCGATGGCGGCCTCGCGAGCGATCCCCTCGAGGTCGGAGCCGACGTAGCCGTCCGTGATCTCCGCGATCTCGCGGAGGCTCACGTCGGGCGCGAGCGGCGTGTCCCCGGTGTGGATGTCGAGGATCTGCTCGCGACCCCCCTGGTCAGGCTGGCCGATCATCACGAGCCGGTCGAACCGGCCCGAACGCAGCAGGGCGGGGTCGATCATGTCGGGGCGGTTGGTGGCGCCGATCACCATCACGTCGCCCATGTCTTCGAGCCCGTCGAGCTCGGTGAGCAGCTGGTTGACGACGCGCTCGGAGACGTTGTTCCCCATCTCTTGCCCGCGCGAGGGCGCGAGGCTGTCGAGCTCGTCGAAGAAGATGATCGTCGGGCTCACCTGCCGGGCCTTCCGGAAGGTCTGCCGGATCGCCTTCTCCGACTCGCCGACCCACTTCGAGAGCAGCTGCGGCCCCCTGACCGAGATGAAGTTCGCGTTCGTCTCGTTTGCGACCGCCTTCGCCATCAGCGTCTTCCCGGTGCCGGGCGGCCCGTACAGCAGCACGCCCTTCGGGGCGTTGACGCCCATCCGGTCGAACTTCTCGGGCGAGGTGAGCGGCCACTCGACCGACTCCTGCACCTGCTGTTGCGCGTCGGAGAGCCCGCCAACGTCGTCCCACGATATTTTCGGGAGCTCGACGAGCACCTCCCGCATCGCGGACGGCTCCACCTCCGTGAGCGCGCTCGAGAAGTCGTCGCGCTTGACGATCATCCGGTCGATCAGGCTCGGCGGCACCTCCTCGTCGTCGAGATCGATCTCGGGGAGGTAGCGCCGGAGCGCCTTCATCGCGGCCTCCTTCGTCAGGCTCTCGATGTCGGCGCCGACGAAGCCGTGCGTCTCGTCGGCGAGGTGATCGAGGCTCACGTCGTCAGAGAGCGGCATCCCGCGGGTGTGGATCTGGAGGATCTCCTTGCGGCCCACCTCGTCGGGGACGCCGATCTCGATCTCGCGGTCGAACCGCCCCGGACGACGGAGCGCGGGGTCGACGCTGTCGACGCGGTTGGTCGCGCCGATGACGACCACCTGCCCGCGCGTCTCGAGGCCGTCCATCATCGTCAGCAGCTGCGCGACGACGCGGCGCTCGACCTCGCCGGTGACGTCCTCGCGCTTGGGCGCGATCGAGTCGAGCTCGTCGATGAAGATGATGCTGGGGCTCTCCTCTTTCGCGTCCTCGAAGATCTCCCTGAGCTGCTGTTCGGACTCGCCGTAGTACTTCGAGATTATCTCCGGACCGGCGATCGAGAAGAACGACGCCGACGTCTCGTTGGCGACCGCCTTCGCGAGCAGGGTCTTCCCGGTGCCGGGCGGGCCGTGCAGGAGGACGCCCTGCGGCGGCTCGATCCCGAGCTTCGAGAAGATCTGCGGGTGTTTCATCGGCAGTTCGACCATCTCGCGGACGCGCTGGATCTCCGACTGGAGGCCGCCGATGTCCTCGTAGGTGATCCCGCCGCCGGTCTTCTCGAACCCGGAGATAGGCTCCTCGCGGAGCTCGACCTCGGTGTCCTCGGTGATCAGGCAGACGCCGTCGGGCTCGGTCTCGACCGCGATCAGCGGGATCGCCTGCCCGGGCGACCGCATGAACGGGTGGTTCGTCGAGGACATGACGGGGACGATGTCACGCTCGACGACCGGCCGCTTGAGGATCTGCCGCTTCACCATCCCGGCGGCGTCGGAGCCGAACTGGACCGACGCCTCCTCCGGCGGGGCTAAGACGAGCTTGTCGGCCTTCTCGGCCTCCGCTTTCCGGATCGTCACGCGCTCGCCGATGCCGACGTCGGCGTTCTGGCGGGTGAATCCGTCGACGCGGACGGTGTCGGTGTTCCAGTCCTGGCGGTCGGCGCGCCAGACCTTCGCGGCGGTGGTCTCCGCGCCCTCGATCTCGATGATGTCGCCGGGCGAGAGCTTGAGGTGCAACAGCGTGTCGGGGTCGAGCCTGGCGATGCCGCGCCCGGAGTCGTTCGGGTACGCCTTCGCCACTTCGAGTTGGACTTCGTTCATGGTTCCTCGCGGGGGTTGTCCGTATCTCCATCCGGTTCGGGAATAAGCCTGTTGCCCGTGCCGGCGCCGCCGGTCCGTCCGGGAGAACCGGGGGCTGCGGCGGACTGTGGTATCATGTGCCACGGTTAGACGTGCACACTTAAAATGCCGTCGTAAGCGTGCGTTTTCGCCGTCGTTCCGGCGGCGGCACCCTCACGATTTTAGCCGCTCAGCGATGAGTTCGGTCGTGTTCGATTCGCTCTCCGGACCGATGCGAATGCTGCTCTCTCGGGTCGCCTTCCTGCTCGTCGGCGCGCTCGTCGGCCTCGGGCTGTACGCGCTCGACGTGGGCGGTATCCTCGCCGTCCCGCTCGCGGTGGTCGGAGTCCTAGCCGCCGGCGAACTGTACCTCTTCGCGGTCGCCGAGACCGCGTAGTGCGTGCCCCCGTCGACGCCGCTCGGGGCGTCCGGTCCCGGATCACGGGGTATTTGTCCCGCGATCGCCTCCGGACTGGTATGCGAACGATCGTCTTCGACGGCCGGACCGGCGCAGCCGGCGACATGGTCTGCGCCGCGCTGATCGCGGCCGGCGCAGACCCCGAGGCGCTCTCGCCAGTGACGGACCGGCTCCCGGTTCGCTACGAGGTCGGGGAGGCGACGAAGAACGGGATCCGGGCGACGACCGTCGACGTGCTCCTCGACGGCGACGACGACGAGAGCGGGGCGACGGGGAACGACGGTGAGCACGATCACGGCGACGGGCACGATCACAGCCACGATCACAGCCACAGCCACAACCACGACCACAACACAAAACAACAACTACCGCAACCGCCGATACTCCTGAACAACAACACACACATCTTCTGTTTTTTTTATAAA
>NZ_JARANT010000060.1 GCF_029889805.1 Halorubrum sp. Boch-26
ACCGCCCCCGCCCCCGCGGCCGCCCCTTTGAGCCCCACCCGCCCGCACCGCAACCGCAGCCTCACACCTTCCCAGCCTCGTCGGTGGTCCTCCGTGTCGCTCCGGACCACCGACTCCCTCGCACCGGCGGTTCGCGGCCCTCCGGGCCGCTCACCGGGGCGCGCCAACCGTATTACTATTTATAAACCGTCGTCCGTCAGCTCCCGTCGACCTCGATCACGTGCGCGTCCTCGGGGTCGAAGCCGACGACGACCTCGCCGGAGAGGGGGTCGCGGGTCCGGACGACGAGGTCGCGACCGCCCCAGTCGAGGGTCACGCGCGTCGTTTCGCCGAGGAACTCCGCGCTCGCGACGGTCGCCGCGAGCCGGCTCTCGCCCTCGTCGATCCGCAGGTACTCGGGGCGGACCGAGAAGGTGAGGCGGTCGCCGACGGCGACGTCGATGGCTCCGCCGACCCGGAGCGTCTCGCCGCCGACGTCGACGGCGGCGGCGGTGGAGCCCTCGGAGGTGTCCCCGATCGCCGTGATCCGTCCCTCGAAGACGTTGTTGTCGCCGACGAACTCAGCGACGAACCGGGTCGCCGGCTCGCGGTAGACGGTTCGCGGGGGCGCGACCTGCTCGGGCGCGCCGTCGCGCATCACCGCGACGCGGTCGGAGATCGCCAGCGCCTCCTCTTGGTCGTGGGTGACGTAGACGGTCGTGATCCCGAGCTCGGACTGGATCCGTCGGACCTGCACCCTGAGCCGCTCGCGGAGCTGCGCATCGAGCGCGCTCATCGGCTCGTCGAGGAGGAGGAGGTCCGGGCCGGGCGCGAGCGCCCGCGCCATCGCGACGCGCTGGCGTTGCCCGCCGGAGAGGCTCTCCGGCTCTCGGTCGGCGGCGTCCGGGAGGTCGACCAACTCGAGCAGCTCCGCGACGCGCTCGTCGCGGGTGACCCCCTCGGGCGGATCGGCGAATTTGAGCCCGTACGCGACGTTCTCGCCGACGGTCATGTGCGGGAACAGCGCGTAGTTCTGGAAGACGACGCCCACGTCGCGGTCCTCCGGAGGCACGCCCGCGACCGACTCGCCGAAGAAGCGGACGGTCCCGGAAGAGGGCTCCTCGAAACCCGCGATCAGTCGGAGCGTCGTCGTCTTGCCACAGCCCGAGGGGCCGACCAGCGTGAAGAACTCCCCCTCGCGCACCCGGAGACTCACGTCGTCGACGGCGGCGGTGTCGCCGTAGCGCTTCGTCACGCCGTCGAGCTCGACGGCCGGCGGGGCGTCGGGGGTGTTGGAAGCGTCGAGGGCGTCGTCGGGCGACGCGCCGGCGCCGCCGGGTCCGGCGTCCGCGGTCGCCTCTTCAGAGCCCACGGTGCTCACCCCCGAGCCGCTCGATGACGACGAAGCTGAGCCCGGTGACGACGAGGAGGACGACGCCCATTGCGGTCGCCGGTCCGAGCCGACGCCCGATGAACCGTTCGATGGCGACCGGCATCGTGTACGCGTCGGCGCCGGTCGCGAGCACCACCGTCGCCGTGAACTCGCCGATCGAGATGGCGAACGCGAACGCCGCGCCGGCGACGACGCCGGGCCACACGAGCGGGAGCTCCACGTCGCGGATCACCCGCGTCCGCGACGCGCCGAGCGCCCGCGCCGACTCGATCAGCGACCGGTCGAGCCCCTCCAGCCCGGGCGCGACCGTCCGGACGACGAAGGGATAGCCCGCGACCGCGTGCGCGACGACGATGGCGACCGCGCCGGTCGCCGCGAATCGCCACCCCGCGATCTCGACCCCGAAAACGAGCCCGCGGAGGAGCCCGAGCCCGACGACGATCCCCGAGACCGCGAGCGGCGCCATCGCGGCCGCGTCGACCAGCTTCCGCCCGCGGTAGCGTCGCGTCGTCAGCACCGCGACGACGACTCCCATCGGGAGCGACACGAGGGTCGCCGCGCTCGCGAACGCCAGCGAGTTGCGGATCGCGGGCCACGGCCGCACCTGAAACGCCGCCCCCGTGCGCTGGCGGTCGAGGAGGAACCGGTAGTGCTCCAGCGTGAGCGCGCCGTCGCCCCCCGTGACGCTCGCGAGGATCATCGAGGCGATCGGCGCGAGGAAGAGGACCGCCACGGCGACGCTGTAGGCGGCGAGCCCGACGCGCGGCAGGAGCTCCCGCGCGGTCGGCGCCGAGGGGAGCAGGCGCCTGCGCGGGAGGGGGCGAGCGCCCCGCGCGCTGACGGTGTTGCGCGCCTCGTAGCGCAGGTACGCCAGCAGCACTCCGAGGGAGATGACGAGCTCGACGATCGCCAGCGCGGCCGCCTCGGCGTAGCTCAGGTCGCGGACGAGGCGGTAGACGAACACCTCGACCGTCGCGAGCTCGAACCCGCCGAGCGCGAGGACGATGGGGAAGGTGCCGAAGGTGAACACGAACGTCAGCGCCGCGCCCGTCAGGACGGCGGGGTACACCTGCGGCGCGACCACGTCGTAGAACGCCCGAACCGGTCCCGCGCCGAGGCTGCGGGCGGTCTCGACCGCGCGCGCGTCGACCGACTCCCACGCCGCGGTCGTCACCCGAGCGACCAGCGGCGCGTTGTAGAAGGCGTGCGCGATCACGATCGCCTGCAGCGAGAACATGAGGTCGAGACGCGGGAGCCCGAGCGCCGACAGGGCGGCGTTCAGGGTTCCGTTGGTACCGAACGTGGCGACGAAGCCGACCGCGACCATGATCGACGGGAGGACGAACGGGACGATCGTCAGCGACCGCAGCGTCCGGCGGCCGGGGAACTCGAAGCGCGCGAGCAGGTAGGCGGCGGGCAGCCCGAGCGCGACGCTGGCGATCGTCGACAGCGCGGCCTGATACGCCGTGAACCCGATGATCCCGAGCCGACGGTCCGCCCCGAGGAACGCGCGGGCGACCGCGAGCGGCGACTCGCCCGCGAACAGCCGGGCGAACTCGCCGAAGTAGAACGGGTCACGCAACAGCTCGGCGAACACCGACAGCGTGGCCGCGCCGTCGACGACGACCGCCTCGATCAGGACCGTGCCGACCGGATAATAAAAGGCCACGACGAGGACGAGACTCGTGAGGACCGCGAGCGCGGACAGCAGCCGCCCTTCGAGTCGGTCGCGGAGGGAGCGGGTTCGACCGCGACTCGCGTCGGCGTCTCGGTGCGGGCTCGCGTCGACGCCGCGGTCCGGGTCGCCCTCGGCGTCGCTACGGCGGTCCGTCACGCCGTCGGCCTCAGTTCCCGGCGTACTGTCGCTCCCAGGCGTCGATCCACTGGCTGACCGAGCCTTGGAGCTCGTCGTACGTGAACGTCACCGGTTCGCTCGGCTCCTTCGCGAGTTCGGCGTAGTCGTCCGGGAGCGTCGCGGTGTCGGTCGCCGGGAAGGCGACGTTGCGCTGGGCGATCTGTCCCTGCACCGCCGGCTCCAGCATGAACGACATGAACTCGCGGGCGAGTTCCGGCTCGTCGGCGTCGGCGAAGACGGCCATCCCCTCGGGGGTCGCGTACGCCTGGTCGTTTAAAAACCGGATCTGGTGCCGTTCGAGGTCCTCGCCCGCGTCGGCCGCGAACACCTGATCGGTCGAGTAGGAGACGACCATCGGTGCCTCCCCGTTGCTCCAGGCGGTGTAGGCGTCGTCCCACGAGCCGAGCACGCGCACGTCGTTGGCCTGCAGGTCAGCCCAGTAGTCGAGGTAGTCGTAGTCGGACTCGCCGTCGCCGCCCGCGACCGCCTCGCCGTCGCCGTCGCTCGCGACGCCGCCGTCGCCGAAGCGGTGGATCGTGTGCAGCAGGAACGAGCGCCCCGTCGAGGAGCCGCCGGGGTTCTGCGCGATGAGCGCGCCGCTGTGCTCGTCGGCGAGCAGCCCGTCGAACGTCTCGGGCGCCTCGGTCGCCGTGCCGTCGTAGACGAGGCTGACGTAGCCGGTGTCGAAGGGGACCGCCCGGTCGAACGGATCGAACAGGAGCCCGTCGCGGACGTCGTCGAACCCGGCCACCTCGCCGCGCTCGGCGAACAGGTCGTCGTCGAGCCGGTCGTCGACGCGCACGAGGTCCTCGGTGGTGAGCCCGACGTAGAGGTCGGCGTCGATGGACACCCCCGAGTCGGCCCGCTCGACGTAGTAGTTCAGCTCGTTGTCGGGCGTCGCCCACTCGAGCTCGGCGTCGACGCGCGACTCGAACTCCTCTTTGAGCCACTCTCCCGGGCTCACCGAGGGCGCGTCGATGAAACTGGTGTACGTCGCGACCGTCAGGGTCGGGGTCGTTCCCTCGTCGCCGTCGGAGCCGTCCGAGTCGTCTTCTCCCTCGTCGCCGTCGGAGTCCTCCTCGCCGTCGCTCGCTCCGTCCGAGCCGTCGTCGCCGGTCTGTTGCGCGCTGCACCCGGCGAGCGCGACGCCGCCCGCGGCCGCGCCGCTGAGCGCTAGGAACCGGCGACGGGTCGCGGGGCCGGCTCGCCGTCGCGTCCGCGGTGCGCTCGCGTCCTCGTCGATGGTCGCGTCCGTGTCGTCTGCCATTACTCGGTTGTCACACCGAGTGGTTATAAGTGATCCGTGTCGGCATCGGAGAGCGAGACAGCTAACGAAAGCGGGCGCCGAATCGAACGGCGTCCCTTCCGAATTCGGGCGCCGGATCGAACGGCATCGCTCCCGAACCCGGCGCCGACACCGCTTTACGCCGACACGCCTTTCAGACGGGTATGAACGAGCCGTCGAGCGGAACCCCGACCGGAACCACGCGTCGCCGCCTGCTCGCCGCGGGCGCGAGCGCCGCTGCCGTCGGCCTCGCGGGCTGTCTCGGCACCCGCGACGGGCCGGTGCCGGAGCCGACCGTGACGAGCGACCGAATCGACGACGGCTGGCGGCTCCTCGACGAGTCGGAGAGCACGGTCTTCGAGCAGGCGTACGGGCCGGTGACCGTACGCGCCCTCGAACGCACGCTGATCTACGAGTACGTCTCCGTCGCCGAGGCGCTCGACGAAACGTTCGGCGCGAGCGGGTCGCCGGTGGTCTTCTTCGCGACCCGAATCGACCTCAGGCCCTCCCTCGACGCACTCCCGGCCGGTGTCGGTCGCGATCGGCTGATGGCGGAGGTGGAGCCGGCCGCGGTCGACGCGTTCCGCGCCCAGCTCCGGAACGCCGGAATCGAGAACCTCGAAGCGGTCGACGAGGGAACCACGACGGTCACCGGCGGCCACACCGCGACGGCGTGGCGCTTCGAGGGAGAGTTCGCGCTCGACGGGGAGATCCCCCTCCCGGACGGCTCGACGACCGCGGTCGACGAGCCCGTGGGCGCTACGGCGCGACTCGCCGTCTGGCACGACGGCACCGACGTGCTCGTGGCCGGCGGCGCGTTCCCCTCGGAAGCGGTCACGGAGGTTATCGGCGACTCCCTTCCCGGATCGATCGACGGCGAGGCCGTCGTCGAGTCGGTCGGCGACGCGGAGACGGCGGAGACGCTGGCGACCGACCCGGCCGCGTTCGACGAGGAGATATCCGCGCTGATCGTCTCGGTGGCCTGACGGGAGCGACCCACGCGCCCGCCCCTGACGCGTCTTCGTCCGAGCCGACCCGTTTCGTCCGAGCCGGCCCGTTTCGTCGAACCGACCCGTTTCGTCGAACCGACCCGTTTAATCCGCGTCCGCGACTCCCGACGGGTATGAGCGACTTCCCCGAGTTCGAGGTGATTCCGGCGGTCGACGTACAGGACGGCGAGGTCGTCCAGCTGGTCGGCGGCGAGCGCGGCACTGGCAAGCGGTACGGCGACCCGGTCGAGGCCGCCGAGCGCTGGATAGCGGGGGGCGCACGGACGCTCCACCTCGTCGACCTCGACGGCGCGTTCGAGGGCGAGCGCGTCAACGCCGACGCGATCGAGGCCGTGGTCCGGAGCGTCCCGGACGAGATCGGCCTCCAGCTCGGCGGCGGCATCCGGGCTGCGGAGGGCGCGCGCGAGCTCCTCGATATCGGGCTCGATCGCGTGATTCTGGGGACCGCAGCCGTCGAAACGCCCGAGATAGTCGCCGAGATCGACGAGACTCACCCCGGGAGCGTCGTCGTCAGCCTCGACGCGAAGGACGGGGAGGTCGTCGTCAGCGGGTGGACGGAGGGGACCGGGCTCGACCCCGCGGAGGCCGCGGTACGCTACGAGGAGTTGGGCGCGGGCGCGGTCTTATTCACGAACGTCGACGTCGAGGGACAGCTGGAGGGGATCAATCGCGAGGCGGTCGAGAGCGTGGTCGACGCGGTCGATATCCCCGTTATCGCCTCCGGCGGCGTCGCGACGATCGACGACGTGGTCGCGCTGAAGGAGGCCGGCGCCGGCGCGGTCGTCGTCGGGACCGCGCTGTACGAGGGCGCGTTCGCGCTGCGGGAGGCGCAGGACGCGGCTGATGCGATTTAAGTATCTGACTCCAGCGCCGCCGGGGGCTTCGCCGCCGGCTGCCAGGGAGAGCTTCGGCCCTCCTGTTCGCGGCCCTGCGGGCCGCTCACCGGGTCGCGCCCTCTCTGTCCGTTTATAAATGGCCGTGGTGCCGTCCCGTGGCTCAGGTACGTCCGACATCGCCGTCGACGGGGTGTCGTCGGTCTCTGCGGGTCGCCGGCCGGTTTCGGCCCGTGGCGTCGCGTCCCGGTCGTGAGCGAAACCTGCCCCGGTGCCGGCCGCTTATGTGTGTACACCCGAACGTGGTAGTATGAACGAGGACTCCCGCGCGGACCGACGCTCTCCCGTCGGCGAGCCCGTCGTCCGGGCCGACCCCGAGGTGACGGGCGAGCGGGCCGCGGAGGCGGTCGGCTTCGACCCCGACGACCCAGAGAGCGTGGCCGAGGCGGCCGAGACGGTGGCCCGCTTCGCGGCCGGCGACGTCGGCGACGAGGACAACGTCTTGATGTTGCGCGGGGCGGCCGCGTGCGCGGCGCTCGTCCGCGGCGTCGGCTCGTACAAGGCGGCCGCCGAGCGCGCGGGCGACGACGTCTCCGTGGCGTTCATTCGCAAGTGGGCCCGCGTCCACGACCTGCCGCAGGCGATCCGCCGGCAGGTCGCGAGCGGGCGGATCGCGCCGAGCGCGGCGAAACACGTCGCCCGCCTCGGCGGTACCGACCGCTACCTCCTCGCGTGGGCGACCATCGACGGCGACCTCACCGTCCGCGAGGTGCGCTCCGTCGCCTCCGCGGTCAACGACGGCGCCGACGTCGAAAGCGCGGTCCGCGAGACGGGCGTCGAACTCGGTCACCTCGGCGTCAGGCTCCCCCTCGACACCTACGTGGAACTCCGACGCCGCGCCTCGAATCAAACCGTCGAGCCCGGCGCCCTCGTCGGTGAGGCGCTCGACGACTACTTCGCCGGCGAGCCCGAGTAACGCTCGCCGAACCGCCCGACTGCGGCCGCGATCGCCGCTCGTCCCTTCTCGACCTCCTCCCACGCGATCGTCTCGTCCGGGTAGTGCGCCTCCAGGATGTCGCCCGGACCCAGGAGCACGGTCGGGACCCCCGCCGCGACGTAGTGTCTGGAGTCCGCGCCGTACGTCGCGCCGGTCGGCTCCGGGTCCGGGAGGCCGGCGTCGACGAGCCCCGCCCGCGCGGCCTCGACGATCGGTTCGTCGACGGCGACCTCGCTCGCCTCGAACTGCACCGAGAACCGCTCGAACGTCGGCGGGTGCTCGCGCAGCCACGGGTCCTCGGCGGCGACCTCGTCGAGCCGCGCGCGAAAGGCCTCCTCGACCTCGTCGACCGTCTCGCCCGGCGCGACCCCGATCCGGAACTCGGCGGTGAGCGACGCCGGCACCGTCGAGGCCCACGACCCGGCCTCGACGGTCCCGCAGACCACCGGCCACGACACCGGGAACTCCGCGTACAGGGGATGCGTCACCGACTCGCCGCGCTCGGCCTCCAGTTCAACGAACGCCTCCCGGATCGCCTCGAACCGCGGGAGGATGTCTTCGCCGCGCCAGCGCGTGGCGGCGTGCGCGCTCCGCCCGGTCAGTTCGAGTCGCGCCATCAGCGACCCCTCGGTGGCGACCACGGGCCGCAGTTCGGTCGGCTCCGCGACGATGGCCGCGTCGCGCTCGAAGGGGTACGGATTCGCGAGCGCCGCGGTCGCCGCGCCGTACCCGCCGTCCTCCTCGCCCGCGACCGCCTCGACGACGACGCGGAGCCCGCCCGCGGGGAGGTCGAACTCCCCCGCCGCGACCGACGCCTGAACGTCGAGCGCCGCGCCCACGCACGCCGCGACCCCCGACTTCATGTCCGCCGCGCCGCGGGCGGTGAGGGTCTCGCCGTCGCTGTCGGCGTCGATATCGATGTCGCCGTCGACGTCAGTCTCCCCCCACTCCGGCTCGAAGGGGTCACTCGACCACTCCGCGGGCTCGGCGGGGACCACGTCGATATGGCCGTTCAGGACGACCGTGGGGGTGGCGTCGCCGGCGTCTCCCTTCCCCTCCCCCGCTGCGCTCGCCTCGCCGAGTTCGAGCACGCCCCCGACGCTCCGGCGTCCGGCCACGTCCGCCTCGTCGAGGTCGTCCGGGAAGGAGGGGTGCTCCGCGAGGATCTCGGGGGCGGCGTCCCACGCGTACGTCTCGAAGCCGAGGTCGTCGAGCCGCTCCTCGACGAAGTCGGCCGCGGCCGCCTCCTCGCCGGCGGTGGAGGCGAACCGACAGAGGTCGGCGGCGAACGCTCGCATGTCGAAGTCCATGCTCGCGGCGACGGCGGCGCCCGGGAAACCGTTTCGGATCCACCGGACGACGGCGTTTCGCTGGGCCCGCCGCGGGTGGTTTCTAAACGTTTATCCGTGGTCTGTCCCTACCGATCCGTGTCTGGGCCGGTAGCTCAGTTAGGGAGAGCGTCCGGCTTTTAACCGGACGGTCGGGGGTTCGAATCCCTCCCGGCCCGTTTCCCTGCGACCAACGGGAGCAGTGAAAACGCCAGAGGGATTCGAATCAGGGAACGGAGCTTGCGGAGCGACCGTGGTTCGAATCCCGTCGGACCCGCTCCCCTCACTTCGTTCGGTCACGGGTCCGACTGGCTCCACGCTCGCTTCGCTCGCGTGGATCCCTCCCGGCCCGCTATACCGCCGCGAGCAACATCGCGAGCGACGCCGCCGCTCCGGCTCGTCGAAGTCGAGGGAAACAGCGCGTGACGCGTCGCCGTCGAAACCGAATTCAGTACCCGAGCCGCTCGCGCACGAGGACGACCGTCGTCCGGCCCTCCTCCGTCTCCTGCCGGTAGATGAGCTGCTTCGCGATCGACGACTCGACGCCGTACGCCTCCTGGGCGCGCTCGTTCTCCAGCGGGTACGCGACCGACTCCAGCCGGTCGAGGGCGTCGTCGAGGGTGGGGACGATCTTGTTCGCGCCGCTGACGATGACCACGTTGCCGGCGGCGAACGGGTACGCCCCGATCCGGCTACCGGAGAGGTCGGCGGCGACGAGTTCGCCCGTCTCCGCGACCGCGTTGATACCGCCGAGGAAGTAGTCCGCCGTCTGGGCCTTCCGGCGCGCCGCCTGTCGCTCGTCGTCGTCGTCGATGCTCCAGATCTCGTTCGGGAGACTCTCCCACTCGTGGTCGCCCTCGCTCAGGAGCTCGTCGAACCCGATCTCCTCGAGCGTCGTCGAGTGACCGTTCATCACGGAGACCCCGTCGGGGATCTGCGATTTCACCGTCTCTAACGCCTCGTCGGCGTCGTCGACGACGATCACGTCGAAGCCGCTGGCTTCGAGGCCGGCGACCGCCGATTCGACGGTCTCGTCGTCGGGGAGCTGGTCGAGCGCGTCGTCGATCTCGGTGTCGTCTGCGTAGTCCGCTTTCTGTTGTGGCATGGTGAAGTGAACGCGAATCGGGACCGCGATGCGCCTCTCCGTGGGTGAGTCCACGCCGGGAGACGCCGGGTCCGTATCGTGTCCGAGTCGAGGAGCGGACGACACTTAACGACTCGCGAACACCCGTGTCTGGTGGTGACACCGGTGTTATCCTCGTGTCGGCGGGGCGACCGCTCGGTTCGTGACGCGCGGGACGAGCGGACCGGCGTTGTGAGCGACGAGCCGGCGGCTCCGCGGTCGGTCGTCGATAAAGATCGCGTGTCGTCGAGGCCCGAAGGGGGCGCGCGACGGTCGGTCAGCGGGTCGGTCCAGCGGAACGACTGCGGTCGGCGTGGGTGGTGTAGTTGTCCTATCGGACGCTTACATCGCGCCGCCCATACCGCCCATGCCGCCCATGCCGCCGCCCATGCCGCCGGGCGCGCCGCCGGGGCCGCCCTCGTCGCCGCCGTCGTCGGAGCCGCCGCCCTTGAGGTCGCCGGCCGCGATGACGTCGTCGATGCGCAGGATCATGACGGCCGCCTCGGTGGCGGACTCGATGGCCTGGGTCTTGACGCGGAGCGGCTCCACGACGCCCTCGGCCTCCATGTCGATCACGTCGCCCGTGTAGGCGTCGAGACCGGCGCCGAACTCGCCGGCGTCGTGCCGGGAGCGGAGGTCGACCAGCGAGTCGATGGGGTCGAGACCCGCGTTCTCGGCGAGGGTGCGCGGGACGACTTCCAGCGCGTCGGCGAACGCCTCGACGGCGAGCTGCTCGCGGCCGCCGACGGAGTCGGCGAAGTCGCGGAGCTGCAGCGCGAGCTCGGCCTCGGGGGCGCCGCCGCCGGGCAGGACCTGCCCGTCGAGCAGCGTCGTGCGCACGACGCCGAGCGAGTCCTCGATGGCGCGCTCGACCTCGTCGACGACGTGTTCGGTGCCGCCGCGGAGGATGAGGGTGACGGACTTCGCCTGCTCGACGTCCTCGACGAAGATGCGCTCGTCGCCGCCGATGTCCTTCTGGGCGACGGAGCCGGCGAAGCCGAGGTCCTCGGACTCGATGTCCTCGAGGTTGGAGACGACTCGGCCGCCGGTCGCGCGGGCGAGGCGATTCAGGTCACCGGACTTCGCGCGGCGGACGGCGAGGATGCCCTCCTGCGCGAGGTAGTGCTGGGCCATGTCGTCGATACCGTCGCCGACGAAGACGACGTCGGCGCCGATGTCGACGAAGTGGTCGACCATCTCGCGGAGCTGCTCCTCCTCCTGGTCGAGGAACTGCTGGAGCTGGTCGGGGTCGGTGACGTTGACCTCGGCGTCGATCTCGGTCTCCTTGACCTCGATGGCGCCGTCGAACAGCGCCACGTCCGCGTCCTCGACGGCGAAGGGCATGTTCTCGTCGACGCGTTCCTTGTCGACGATGACGCCCTCGACGAGCTCGGACTGGTCGATCGAGCTGCCGACGACCTTCTCGACGGAGACGTTCTCCGTGTCGATGCCGTCGTCGTCAGCGACTGCGAGCACGGAGTCGACGACGAGCTCGGCGAGGAGGTCCTTGGAGTTCTCGGCGCCCTTGCCCGTCATCGCCGTCTCGGCGATCTCGACGAGCGTGTCGTAGTCGTCTTCGGAGACGTCGATGGCGTCCTCCTCGAGGATCTCCTTGGCCTTCTCGGAGGCCTGGCGGTACCCCTGGGCGAGGGTCGTCGCGTGGATGTCCTGATCGAGGAGCTCCTCGGCCTGATCGAGGAGCTCACCGGCGACCACGACCGCGGAGGTGGTGCCGTCGCCGACCTCCTCCTCCTGCGTCTCGCTTACCTCGACGATCATGTTGGCCGCCGGGTGGTCGATGTCCATCTCCTTCAGGATGGTGACGCCGTCGTTCGTGACGACGACGGACCCGCCCGAGTCGACGAGCATCTTGTCCATCCCTTTCGGGCCGAGCGTTGTGCGGACCGACTCCGCGACCGCCTTGCCGGCCGTGATATTCATGTTCTGCGCGTCCTTTCCGGAGGTACGCTGCGACTCCTCAGAAAGTACGATCATGGGCTGATTGCCCATCCGCTGGCGCTGTGACATTACAACCATTGATTGTTTGTGATTCTATATAAACCCATCGTTCGAAGCGTGCCAAATCGCAACACGGTGGGGGAGTATCGGCCTGCATGTGTCTCGTTATCACGGGTGTTTATATGACCAACAGATCGCGCGTCGGGACACGGTCATCTTTAGTTATACGTAGATCGCGGTGGAGCGCGCCTACGAGCGGCCGTCAGGCCGCGAGGGGTGCGAGCGACCGAGGACCGCAGCGAGGCCCCGAGTCGTCGCGGCAGCGAGGCGCAAAGCGCCTCTAGCAGCCGGCGGCGAAGGCGCCAGCGGCTGGGCTTTGGAGGCGGTCACCGCGTCGCCAGTGGTAGTCAGTTATAACCGAACAACCGCGACCCCGACGGCGACACCAAACTCCGCTTACTGCGGCGCGTTGAAGTTTACGTCGTCGTCGAGCTCGTTCGACATGCGCTCCAAGTAGGAGTACACCGCGCCGTGCGGAGCCCCGTCCAACAGCATCCCGACGGCCCGACGAACCACTTCGAGTTCCTCGGGCTGCCCGACGGCGCCCACCGTCGAGCCGTAGACGACGACGTTCGCGCCCGACAGCTCCTCCAGCAGCTCGCGGGTCCGGCCGTTCTCGCCGATGATCCGGCCCTTCTTGCGCTGGAGGTCGTTGTCGTTGCGGGTGTGCTCGGACAGGTCGATCAGATCGAGCGTCCGGAGGTCGTGGTCGAGGATCGACAGCGCCGTCTCCGGGGTGAACCCCCGCCCGATCGCCTTGATCACGTCCGGCGCGACCATCGCGGCGACGGGGTCGTCGCGCTCCTCGATGGCGACGCTGCCCGACTCCGAGTCCACGTCGAGCCGCACGTTCGCCCGCTCCTCGATCTCTCGCATCGTCTCGCCGCCGGCGCCGATGACGACGCCGATACGGTCCTGCGGAACCGTCACGTGTTGCATACGGCGAAATACCCGGCGAAGCCTTTTAAACGTGTCCGCCGGCTCCGGGCGTGCGGTCGTATGACGGAGGTATTCGGCCGTCTGCGGACGATGTCGCTACGCTCTACCGATCCGACTCTCCCGTCGATTCGGCGGTCGAGTCAGCGTTCGGCTCTTCGTCGTCTTTGGCCTCCGACTCCTCGTTTTCGGCCTCCGGCTCCGTCACGTACGCGCGGAGGTCGTCGGGGTCGACGTCGATCCCCTCCCGAGTGAAGAAGGCCGCCACGTTCTCGCAGTCGCGCTGGAGAAACTCGCCGGCGTTCGGGTGGTGGACCGTCACGGCCTGCCCCATATCGATGATCACCAACTCGCCGTCGTGGATGATCATGTTGTACTCCGAGAGGTCGCCGTGGATCAGCCCGGCGCGGTAGAGCCGGCGCATGTACTCGCGAACGACCTCGTAGGCGGTCTCGGGGTTCTCCACGTCGACCTCGTTCAGCCGTCGGGCGCGGTCCTCCGGGTGGCCGACGAGCTCCATCACGAGGACGTTCCGCTGGACCGCGATCGGCTCGGGAACGCGAACGCCCGCCTTCCGCGCGCGTTCGAGGTTCGCGAACTCCTTGCGGGTCCACGCCAGTACGACCGCCTTCTTGTCGCTCGCGATCCCCTCGAACCGGGGGTCGCCCTCGAGGTAGTCGCGCATCTGCCGGAAGTTCGAGGAGTTGATCCGGTACACCTTCACGGCGACCTCGCGCTCCGAGTGGACGCCCTCCGGACCGCCGCCCGCCGCCGCGGAGCCGGGCTCCGGCCGCTCGCCGGCCTGCCCGCCGAGCGCCTCGAAGACGCTCGCCTCCTTCCCCGTCGACACCGGGCCGCCGAAGGCGTCGACGTAGCCGTCCTGCACGAGCTTGTACACCGCCGCCAGCGTCGCGTCGTCGAACACCGACTCTTGAAGCTTGAACTGCTCGGTGTCCTTGATCCGCTTGCGGAACTCGTCGAACTCCCGGTCCTGTCGGCGGGCGATCCGGTCCGCCTCCGTGTCGGAGACGTCCAGCTGTTCCCACTCGTCGCCGGGCTGATCGTCGGGCTCTAGCAGGACGAACTCCTCGCTCATTCGCCTCGACGTTCGACACCGCGAGGGATAAGCGAGGGGGTCCGCGGGCCGCTCCGTCAGTCGTCGGCGACCGGCGCCCCGTCGCTCCCGGTCACCAACCCGTCGTCCGTCGCCCGTTCGGCGATCCGCGGCTGGAACACCCACGCCGCCAGCAGGACGATCGGGACCATCGACGCTCCGACGACCGCGTAGCCGGTGTGGAGGGTCGGGAGGAACGGGGCCGCGTACACCAGCGGGTAGACGATCCCGCCGACCGTGCCGACGCCGCCGACGACGCCGGCCACCGCGCCGGAGCTGTCCGGGAACATCGCGGGCACCTGCGCGAAGATGGCGCCCTCGGAGAACGCACAGCCCATGCCGACGAGGAAGCCGGCGCCCACGGCGACGAGCACCCGACCGGAGAGGCCGGCGAGCGTCATCCCGAACATCGCGAGGACGACGAAACACAGCGAGACGAACGTCCACTGCTCGCGGTAGCGACCCGTGAAGAGCGGGATGATATCCCGCTCGGCCCGAGCCAGCCGGTCGCTGACGTACCCGCCGATCGGCCGCAGCAGCCCGGCGGCGACCGAGAACGTCGCGGCGAACGTCGACGCCAACACGAGGTTCTGCGTGTCGAACCCCTCGCGGTAGTAGGTGGCCAGCCAGCCGTTCATCGAGAGCTCGAGCCCGAACGTCATCACGTACGCGAGCGCCAGGACCACCGTTCCGTACCTGGTCGCGGTGAAGATCCACTCTCTCAGCCCGGCGTTCTCCTTCGTCGCCGCGCGCTTCTCGCTGCTCTTGGCGGCCTCGCCGAACGCGTAGTAGACGCCCGCCAGCAGGATCGACACCACGCCGGTGTAGAAGAACGCGGCGCGCCAGTTCGTGTCGAAGATCGGCCCGTTCCACCCGGCGGAGAACACCCTCGGGAGCACGAGCGCCCCGCCGGCCGCGCCGGCGTTGCCGATCCCGGCGTAGATCCCCTCCGCGGTGCCGAGCTCGTCCGCCTCGAACCACTCGGAGACGTGCTGGATCCCGATCACGAACGTGATCCCCGCCGTGGCGACGATCAGCCGCGTGACGAAGAACGTCGCGTACGACTCGGCGAACGCGCTCCAGATCGAGAAGACGCCGACGTACGCCAAGACGATGGCGAAGATCGTCGGCGCCCCGAACCGGTCCGAGAGCCACCCGGTGAGGATCCGGCCGAACGGCGCCAGCCAGATCGCCGCGCTCGCCAGGACGCCGATCTCGGCCAGCGACAGCCCGAACTCCTCGGCCATCGGCCCCGTGAAGGGCGCGAACGAGAACCAGATCAGGAACGAGAAGTTGAACCCGACCGTCGCGAGCAGCAGCGTCCGGTACTTCGTCATCCGGATCGGGCTGTTCACGCGCACCACCTCTGGGGACCGCCCGTCACCCGCCGATCCGGTCCGGCCGTCCTCGGAACCGACGACGAGGGCCGGATGACCGCCCACGCGTGCGAGCATCCCGCTCCGAGCGTTGGTTTCTCACACTCAACCGTTCGTGTGATTCCGCATCTGAGTTTATTCACGTTGAAGGCACACGAACTTGAGCTTAATAAGATAACTGCTGAACATATGTGCGCTAATTCACGATGGAATGAGTAATAGCGTAATCCGCGGTTCGAGATGGATTTATTTCATCGTCTGATTGCAGAAGTTTGATTACCAAACTAATAAACCCTATAACACCAACAAGACAAAATAATATACCAAATTGTTGTTCATTATATGGTCTAAGGATCGCGTCGAGGGAACGCCGTCCTCGACGCGGACGGGACGCGTCCGGAAAACGCCGGCCGCGGATCACTCGGCGGCGACCGCCTCGTAGTCGCGTCGCTCCCGTCGGTCGGGAGCCGAGATCCGCACCGCGCACTGCTTGAAGTTCGGTTCGGCGGAGTCCGGGTCGACCGCGGACAGCGTGAGCTCGTTTATCGCCCCGTAGTGAATCGGCAGCCAGACCATTCCGGGCGGGACGTCGTCGTTCGGGCTGACCGCGACTCGAACCGCGGACCGGCGGGACGCGATCACCGTCTCCCCCCGGTCGAACGCCGCCAGGTGCCGAGCGATCGTCTCCGGGTGGATCCGCGCCGTCGGACGGCCGTTCCCGTCGTCGTCTCCCGTCCGGACGCCCGTGTTGTAGACGCCGTCGGCCCGCCCCGTCGTCAGCGTGAGCGGGTATTCCCCGTCGACCGGTTCGGGGACCTCGCTGTGCGCGACCGTCGAGAACCGCGCGCGCCCCGACGCCGTGTCGAACGACCAGTCGCCGTCGTCGCGGTACCGGTAGCCGCCCTCCGCGTCGGCGGTCGGGGCGGGCCAGCGGACCGCCAGCTCCGACGCGAGCCGGTCGTAGGAGATCCCGGACAGGTCGGCCGTCGTGCCGGCGGTGAGGTCGCGGATCTCGTCGAACACCGCGGCCGGGTCCAGCGGCGGGTCCTCGAACAGACCGGAGTGGATCCGGTCGCCGACCGCCGCGATGATGTCGAGGTCCTGGCGGGCGTCTCCCGGCGGATCGGTCGCCGCGGTGACCCGCGAGACGCGCCGTTCCATGTTCGTCGTCGTCCCCTCGGACTCCCCCCACGTCGCCGCCGGGAGGACGACGTCCGCCAGCTCGACGGTGTCGGATCGGAACGCGTCCTGGACGATCAGGAACGCGTCGTCGAGCGCGCGCTCGACGTGGCCCGCGACGGGCAACCCGGCGACCGGCATCATCGAGACCGTCCCGCAGACGTCGACGTTA
>NZ_JARANT010000061.1 GCF_029889805.1 Halorubrum sp. Boch-26
GAGATCTTCACCGCGAAGCCAACGATCACGTATTGGCGAGCGGCTGGGGCTTTGGAGATCTTCACCGCGAAGCCAACGATCACGTATTGGCGAGCGGCTGGGGCTTTGGAGATCTTCACCGCGAAGCCAACGATCACGTATTGGCGAGCGGCTGGGGCTTTGGAGGGGTCCACCGTCGATCTGTAGTCGGCGACTTATAAACGCGAACCCACAGTACCGATCATTTCTCCTTCGTAAGCGCGCGTCATTAATACGTCTCCGAGCCCTTATGACGAGTATATGTCCGATCAGCTCGAGACAGCGACGCTCGGCGGCGGGTGCTTCTGGTGTACCGAGGCGGCCCTCGAACAGCTCGCCGGCGTCGAGTCGGTCACGTCCGGCTACGCGGGCGGCCACGTCGACGATCCCACGTACAAACAGGTCTGCTCCGGCAACACCGGTCACGCCGAGGTCGTGCAGGTCGAGTTCGACCCCGACGCCATCGCCTACGACGAGGTGCTGGAGGCGTTCTTCGAGGTCCACGACCCCACCCAGCTCAACCGACAGGGTCCCGACGTGGGGAGCCAGTACCGCTCGATCGTCCTCACCCACGACGAGGCTCAACGCGAGGCCGCCGCGGCCTACATCGAGGCGCTCGACGAGGAGTACGACGACGACGTGGTGACCGAACTCGACCGACTGGAGACGTTCTACCGGGCCGAGGAGCGCCATCAGGACTACTTCGCGAAGAACCCGGACGACGCCTACTGCACCTTCCACGCCAAGCCGAAGATGGAGAAGGTGCGCGAGAAGTTCGAGGCGAAGGTCGCGAAGTAGGAGGTTCGCGGTCTGGAGTGATTCGGGTTTGAACGCTTCACCGACTGTTTATAAGTGATCATCGGTAGATCGACAACGAACACGTTCAAAGCCCCAGCCGCGCTCGGCTCCCACAGCTCGTTGCGGTCCTCAGTCGCTCGCGTTGCTCGCTCCTTGCGGTCCTTACGTCGCTGGGGTTCGCCGAGCACGGCTGCCCCTTTGAGTCCCACCCCGCACCACTGGAAGACGGTCCTGCTCGCTCACTCGCGGGACCGCACCCGCACCTCACACCTCCCCAGCCTCGTCGCTGGCGGCTGGCGCCGCCAGCGACGCCCTCGCGCGGTGCTGCTCGGCCGCGAAGCGGCCTCGCAGGCACGCGCCGTCCGCCTCGGCCCTTTATAAGCAATACTCGCCCGCTCCGCCGCCGTTCCCGAAGACGTTCGCCCGGCAACCCTCCGCCGGAACGGTAGACCTTTGCCGCCGCCGGTGTGAGCGGGGATATGGTCTCGCTGGGACTGGTGGTGGCGCGGTTCAACGACTCCGTCACGGAGCCGATGGCCGAGGCCGCCCGCGAGGCGGCCGCCGACCGCGACGCCGTCATCGTCGACGAAGTGAGCGTGCCGGGCGCGTACGACAGCCCGCTGGCCGCCGACCGACTCGCGCGGCGCGACGACGTCGACGCGGTGGCGGTCGTCGGCGCCATCGTCACCGGCGACACCGACCACGACCACGTCATCGCGAGCGCGACCGCAGAACAGCTCACGCGGGTGAGCCTCGACCGCGACACCCCCGTCACCTTCGGCGTGAGCGGCCCGGGGATGTCCGGCGCGGAGGCGCGAGAGCGGATCGACAAGGGCGCGAACGCGGCCGACGCCGCGATCGATCTCGCGGAGGAGCTCGGATGAGCGGCGGAGACGACCCCCAACGGAACACACGACAATGAGCGACGCATACGACTTTTCGGACCGGATCGGACGCGTAGAGCCCAGCGCGACGCTGGCGATATCGAACCTCGCAGCCGAAAAGGAGGCCGAGGGCGCCGACATCGTCGACCTCTCGGTCGGCGAGCCCGACTTCGACACCCCCGCGAATATCGTCGAGGCAGGGAAGGACGCCCTCGACGCCGGCCACACCGGATACACCTCCTCGAACGGAGTTCCGGAACTGAAAGAGGCGATCGCGGCGAAGCTGCGCGGCACCGGGATCGACGCCGACGCCGACGAGGTGATCGTCACCCCCGGCGGCAAGCAGGCCTTATACGAGACGTTCCAGACGCTGATCGACGACGGCGACGAGGTCGTCCTCCTCGATCCCGCGTGGGTCTCCTACGAGGCGATGGCGAAGCTCGCCGGCGGCGACCTCTCCCGCGTCGACCTCGCGCCGCACGGCTTCCAGCTGGAGCCCGCGCTCGACGACCTCGTCGAGACGGTCTCCGACGACACCGAGCTGCTCGTCGTCAACTCCCCCTCGAACCCCACGGGCGCGGTCTTCTCCGAGGCCGCCTTAGAGGGCGTCCGCGACCTCGCCGTCGAGCACGACATCGCCGTGATATCCGACGAGATCTACGAGCGCATCGTCTACGACGCCGAACACGTCTCGCTCGCGAGCCTCGACGGGATGGCCGACCGCACCGTTACGATCAACGGCTTCTCGAAGGCGTTCTCGATGACCGGCTGGCGGCTCGGCTACCTCCACGCAAAAGAGGACTTCGTCGGGCAGGCCGGCAAGCTCCACTCGCACTCCGTCTCCTGTGCGGTCAACTTCGTCCAGCGCGCGGGCGTCGAGGCCCTAGAGAACACCGACGAATCCGTCGAGGAGATGCGGCAGGCGTTCGCCGACCGTCGCGACCTCCTCGTCGACCTGTTCGACGAGCACGGGGTCGACGTCGACGTCGGCGACGGCGCCTTCTACATGATGATCCCCGTCGACGACGACGACCAGGCGTGGTGCGAGGCCGCCATCGAGGAGGCGTCCGTCGCGTGCGTCCCGGGCAGCGCGTTCAACGCGCCCGGCCACGCCCGGATCTCCTACGCCGCGAGCGAGGGGCGCCTGCGCGAGGCCGTCGACCGGCTCGTCTCGAACGACCTCTTATAAACGCGGGCGGTTTCGCGGCCGGGCTTCCGGCCGATTTTCGGCCTGACCTTCAGACCGACTTTCTGGTCGTTTTGACGGCCCATCTCCCGATCGATCGACGGCGGTGTTTCGGTCGTGAGAGCGGATCGGCCGATAGCGGGAATCTGCGGTGCGTTTTTACCGCTGTCCCGCGAAGTTTCAATTGGGTGGCACGATGTACGATCAGATACTATACCCGACGGACGGGAGCACCGGATCGGAAGCGGCGGCAGCGCACGTGGCGGAACTCGCGTCGGCGTTCGACGCGACCGTCCACGTCCTGCACGTCATCGACATTCGCGGGGGCGGGCTCGGCCTGAGCGGGGCGTTCCTCGACGAGGAGAGCCAAGCGATGAGCGGGCGGTCGCCCGACGAGGGGTACATCGGGAGGCACGAGGACGGACCCGACCCGGACGAGATCGAGGACGGGCTCACTGCCCAGGCGGAGGAGCTCGTCGAGGCCTCGGCCGGATCGCTCGACGGGATCGACCTGACGACCGCCGTCGAGATGGGGACGCCGCACTCGGCCATCCTCGAATACGCCGACGCCAACGACATCGACCTCGTGGTGATGGGGACCCACGGTCGGACCGGCGTCGAGCGTTACCTGCTCGGTAGCGTCACGGAGAAGGTGGTGCGGCTCGCGGACCCGCCGGTGGTGACAGTCCGCGCCGAGGAGGGCGAGTGACGCCGCGGTCGCTTTTTTCCGGGTCGACATCGCAGTCGCTTTTTTCCGGGTCGACATCGCAGTCGCTTTTTTCCGGGTCGACGCCGCGGATGCGACGTTCCGAAACCCTTACTCCCGGTCCGGGAAACCTCAACGTATGAGCGATACGTCCGAGTCCACGGGCGACGCGGAGGCGGACGCAGCCGACGGCGCCGACACGTCCGCCGTCGACGCCGAGGAAGTCCGTCACGTCGCCGATCTAGCCAGAGTTCGACTCGCCGACGACGAGGTCGAGACGTTCGCCGACCAGTTCGGCGACATCCTCGGCTACTTCGAGGCCCTCGACGAGGTCCCCGAGACCGAGCGCGAAGAGGAGCTCGTCAACGTGATGCGCCCCGACGACGTCAAGTCGGGACTCACTCAAGAGGAGGCGCTGTCGAACGCCGAGGAGACGGAGGACGGCTACTTCGTCGGCCCGAAGGTGTCGTAGATGGCGACCGACTACAACCTGTTCATCACGGAGGCGACGATCGACGGCGACGCGGACGCCGAGGGCCCCCTCGCAGACGCGACCGTCGCGGTCAAGGACAACATCTCCACCGAGGGGGTCCGGACGACCTGCGGATCGGAGATGCTCGCCGACTACGTCCCGCCGTACTCCGCGACGGTCGTCGACCGGCTGATCGACGCCGGCGCGACGGTCGTCGGGAAGACGAATATGGACGAGTTCGGGATGGGGACGACGACGGAGACGTCGGCGTTCGGCCCCACCCGGAATCCCGCCGACCCCGAACGCGTCCCGGGCGGCTCCTCCGGCGGGTCGGCCGCCGCCGTCGCCGCGGGCGAGGCCGACCTCGCGCTCGGCTCGGACACGGGCGGGTCGGTGCGCTGTCCGGCGGCGTTCTGCGGCGTCGTCGGGATCAAGCCGACATACGGGCTCGTCTCGCGCTACGGGCTCGTCGCGTACGCGAACTCACTCGAACAGATCGGCCCGATCGCGGGCTCCGTCGAGGAGGCGGCCGCCGCGCTCGACGTCATTGCCGGTCCCGACCCGAACGACGGCACGACCCGCGACTTGAGCGAGGTCGAGGGCGCTGACCCCGACGCGAGCTACGCTGCGGCCGCCGACGGCGACGTCGACGGGCTGACCGTCGGCGTCCCCACAGAGCTGTTCGACGGCGCCGACGAGCGCGTCGTCGAGACGGTCGAGGCCGCGATCGCGGACCTAGAGGCGCAGGGAGCCGAGACGACGGAAATCTCGCTGCCCTCGGTCGAGCACGCGGTGCAGGCGTACTACGTCATCGCGATGGCCGAGGCCTCCTCGAACCTCGCGCGCTTCGACGGCGTGCGGTACGGGAACCGCGCCGAGTCGGACGGCAACTGGAACGAGTCGTTCGCGGAGACGCGCGAGGAGGGGTTCGGCGCGGAGGTCAAACGTCGGATCCTGCTGGGCACGTACGCGCTCTCGGCCGGCTACCACGACAAGTACTACGAGAAGGCGCAGGACGCCCGCGCGTGGGTCCGGCGGGACTTCGAGGAGGCGTTCGCCGACGTCGACGTGATCGCGTCGCCGACGATGCCGGTGCTCCCCTTCGAGCTCGGCGAGAGCCTCGACGACCCGCTGCGGATGTACCTCGCGGACGCGAACACGACCCCGGTCAATCTCGCGAATCTCCCCGCCATCTCGGTGCCGGCGGGCGAGGCCGACGGGCTCCCCGTCGGGCTCCAGCTCGTCGGGCCGAAGTTCGACGAGGAGACGGTGATCCGCGCCGCGAGCGCGGTCGAGGAGCGATGAGCCTGACCGACGAGGAGCGGAACCGGCTCGCCGACATCGTTCGGCTCCAGCCCACGAAGAACGGCGAGCTGCAGGACGCGTGGGGGCTCGACGGCGGCAGCGAGGTGCACCAATATCTGCAGAACCACCTCAAGGAGTACTACTACCGCGACGACGACAGCCTGATCCGGTCGACGGCCGAGGCGAACAATCTCGTCGACGTCGAGCCCGGGATCGAGGCCGACGCGGTCGCGAAGGGCGGCGCGCCCGACACCATCCGCGTCTCGGAGCTGGTGGCGCAGGTGTTCGAGGTGGTGGCCGGCCCGGACGAGCGGTCGCAGTCGGTCGTCAGCGTGCTCAACGCGGTCCGCGAGGCGTTCGACATCGACCCCGAGGTCGACGAGGTGCGGCGCGCGCTTCGGACGCTCGAACGCAAGAACGTCGTCGAGGTCGTCTACCGGAGCGTCCCGACGTTCAAGCTCGCCGTCGAGCGCGACGAGATCACGGTCGAAGTGAACGAATAGAAGTTTTAAGAGGTAGCCGTCGGAGCGGAGGTAGTCGGCGGTGGGTCGCCCCGGGTCGTTTCGGTCGTCGTTTTATAAGTATCCAACCCTTGGTCGGCGGTGAACTCTTTCCAATCCCTAGCCCCGTTTATAAGTTGCTCCTGTCGACGAAGCGGGGAACACTTCCAAAGCCCCAGCCGCGCGGTCCGCGCAGACGACGTAAGCACCGCAGCGAGTGACCGGAGCGAACGAGCGAGGAGCGCAACGAGTGTGCCCGGACCGCGCGGCTGCCCCTTTGAGTCCCGCCCCGCACAGCACCGCACCTCACACCTCCCCAGCCTCGTCGGTCGTCCTCCGCGTTGCTCCGGGCGACCGACTCCCTCGTGCGGTCTGCTCGCGCCCTGTCGGGCGCTCGCAGGCGCACGCCATCGAACATCTATTTATAAGTAGTTGTAGCCAGCCGCGGTCACATCCCCATGTCGGCGGCGGCGTCGGGGACCGGGAGGTCGCTGACGGCGACGCCGAGCAGCTCCGCGGCGTGGTCCAGCGCCATGTCGAACCCGTAGTACCGCTCCAGTTCGTCGCCGTTCGGCCCCGGTCGGACCTTCAGCATCGCGTAGCCGTCGACGTTCTGGGCGACCGTGGCCTCGGCGCCGTCGGCGGAGAACGTGAGCAACCGCTCGCCGCCCGCCTCGTCGTAGCGCGCGGCGATCTCGTTCGCTTCCGCTTCGGTGGACTCGGTCTCGGACCCTTCCGAGTCGGCCTCCCCGTCGGCCGTCGTATCGCTCATACCTCGGATAGGGACCGACCCCTGTCGTATCTGTCGGTCGGTGAGGTCGGCGCCCCGGGGGACCGGGACCGCGATTACCGCGGGTCCCAGCCGTGGAACTCGCTGCCGGCCTCCAGTTCGAGGTCGAAGGCCTCGATCATCCCGCCGAGGCCGGCGTACCCCTGCGCGAGCGCGGCGATCCCGACGACCGTCTCGTCGTCGTAGCGGGCGGCGACCTCGCCGTGGACGACGGCGTCGACCTCGCGGCGGACGACCGCGGTCGCGTACTCGACCAGCGTCGTCTCGTCGGCGTCGAGTGCGGACAGGTCCCCGGTTCCGATCCCCGCGATGACCGCGTCGTCGATCCCGGCGCCGCGGGCGATGTTGACGTGCTGGTGCCACTCGTAGCGGTTCCGCGTCTCGCTCGCGGCGGCGAGGATGACGAGTTCGCGGTCCCGGTCCGAGAGGCCGCTGTCGGTCCACAGCGAGCCGAGAAAGGAGCGCAGCCCGGCGAGCACTTCCGGGTTGTTGCCGAGCGACTGGTAGACGTGCAGGGGTTTTCCCTGCAGCGACGACTCCAGCAGCTCCTCGTACTCCTCGGGCACGTCCGACGCGTCGACGTATGGAACGCGGGCCATGTCGGGGACTCGTCGCCGGCCATCATAGCTGTGGGGTGTGGCCGACGGCCACGGGCGGGTCTCCGAGTCGATCCGGGATGGCAAGCTTAAGGGACGCGACGCGCCTATCGCTGCCAATGAGTACCGAGGTGTCGCGGCGGCGGGCGTGGGTGATCGCCGCGCGGCCACAGACGCTGCCCGCGGCGGCCGCACCGGTGATCGTCGGCGTCGGGCTCGCGCTCCGCACGGGCGCGTTCGCCCCGCTGCCGGCGCTCGCGGCGTTCGTCGGCGCGGCGCTGATCCAAGTCGGCACCAACTTCGCGAACGACTACTACGACGCGATCCAGGGGGCCGACACGGACGACCGCGAGGGGTTCACCCGCGTCGTCGCCAGCGGCCTCATCGAGCCGGCCGAGGTGAAGCGGGCGATGTGGCTGACGTTCGCGGCCGCGATCCTCGTCGGCACCTCCCTCGTGTACGTGGGCGGCGTCCCGATCCTCGCGATCGGGCTCGCGTCCGTCGCCGCGGGGATCGCCTACACCGGCGGCCCGTACCCACTCGGCTACCACGGCCTCGGCGACCTCTTCGTCTTCGTCTTCTTCGGCGTGATCGCCGTCACCGGCACCTACTACGTGCAGGCGGCCGCGCTCGTCGGACAAGCGTTCCCGCTGTGGATTCCCCAGGGCACGGTCACCCTCGCCGCCGTCGTCGCCAGCCTCCCGATCGCCGCGCTCTCGACGAACATCCTCGTGGTCAACAACGTTCGCGACTTGGAGGAGGACGCGGCGACCGGCAAGCGCACCCTCGCGGTCAGGTTCGGCTACCGGTTCTCGCGGGTCCAGTACGTCGGCCTGCTCGCGCTCGCGTACCTCGCCCCGTTCTGGTTCCTCGCCCGCGGCGACGGCCCCGCGGTGCTGCTCCCGCTGCTCACGCTCCCGCTCGCGGTCGACGTCACGCGCACCGTGTTGACCGAGACCTCGGGCGACGCGCTCAACCCGGCCTTGGAATCGACCGGGAAGCTCCTCGCGGCCTACGCGGTCGCGTTCGCGGTCGGGCTCGCGGTCTGACCGATGCGGCTCCGCTCCTTCTCGCTCGGGCTGACGACCCCGCTGGCGACCGCCCGCGGCGATATCACGGAGCGAGAGGGGTTCCTCGTCGGCGTGGGGGCCGAGGACGGCGATGAGACGCCGGACCCGGGACTCGGCGAGGCCGCCCCGCTCCCCGGTTGGACCGAGTCGCGGTCGGCGTGCGAGTCGGCCCTGCGCGAGGAGAGAGACGACGACGGCTCCCTCATCGACGGCGCGCTCGACCGCCTCGAACCGAGCGAGACACCCGCGGCCCGCCACGGGATCGCGCTCGCGCTCGCGGACGCCGAGGCGCGCGAGGAGGACCGGTCGCTGGCCGCGCGGCTTGCGGGCGAGCACGGGCTCGCGACCCCGGCCGAGACGGTCCCGGTCAACGCGACGGTCGGCGACGGCGACCCCGAGACGACCGCCGCCGCGGCCGAGAGAGCCGTCGACGAGGGGTTCGACTGCGTGAAGGTGAAGGTCGGTGCGCGCCCCCTCGACGCCGACGTCGATCGCCTCCGCGCGGTCCGAGAGGCGGTCGGCGACGGGGTCGCGCTCCGGGCCGACGCGAACGGCGCGTGGGACCGGGCGACCGCGCGGGAAGCGATCGGTCGCCTCGCGCCCTTGGACCTCGCGTACGTCGAGCAGCCGCTCCCCGCGGCCGACCTCGCGGGTGCGGCGGCCCTCCGGGGCGCCCGGGACGGCCGAGACGACCGCGCCGGCGACGACTCCCCGGTCCCGATCGCCCTCGACGAGTCGCTGGCGAGCCACGGGGTCGACGCCGTCCTCGACGCCGGCGCGGCCGACACCGTCGTCCTGAAGCCGATGGCGCTCGGGGGGCCGGACCGCGCGCTGGCGGCGGCGGCGACCGCGCGAGCGGCGGGCGTCGAGCCCGTGATTACCACCACGATCGACGCGGTCGTCGCGCGGACCGCCGCGGTCCACGTCGCGGCCGCGGTCCCCGGCGTCGCTCCCTGCGGACTCGCCACGGCGTCGCTGCTCGCCGACGATCTCGCGCCGGACCCGTGCCCGGTTTCGGACGGAACGGTGCCGATTCCGAACGGGCCCGGCCTCGCCGGCGACGCGTTCGACGGACTCCCCTGAGCGCTCGCCGCCCATCTCTCAGCCGTCGCCATCGACGGCTCAGCCGTCGCTATCGACGACCTCGATCGTCCCCTCCATATTCCGCGTCTGGTGGGGCGTACAGACGTACTCGTAGGTCTCCGCCGTCGCGAACTCGCGTTCGAAGGCGTACCCCTCCGCGGCGGCGAGGCCGGAGTCGAAGGCGCCGTCCCTGTCGACGACGTTGTGGCTCCCGCCCGCGCCGGTCCACTCCCAGACGACGGTCGTGCCGACGTCGATCCGGACCGCCGCGGGCGCGAAGGAGAAACCGCCGTCCGCGCCGACCGCGACCGCGACGGTCTCCTCGCCGGTCCGGTCGACCGGGGCCGCGTCGTCGTCGTCGCCTCCCGGGAGGAGCACGCCGGCACAGCCCGCGAGTCCGGCGGTCGAGGCGGCGCCGACGGCGGCGAGCAGGTCGCGTCGCGTTCGCGCGTTCATGCCGGAGCGAGGGTCCGGACGGTATAAACCGTCCCGAGAGCGACGAGGGAAAGGGGCTTGTACGGCCGCGGCCGAACCAGTTGGTATGAGCGAGTGGACAGACGCGATCGTCGGCGAGCGCATGACCGTCGACAACCAGTTCACGGATCGAGTGGCGGCCTCGCGGTTCTCCAGTCAAGAATGGGGCCTGATCATGACGGCGGCGGAGTTCGAGATCGAGAACGCCGCCGACTCCGACGACGCCCGTCTCGTCGCCGACACCTCCAGCCTCCCGGCGATCATGCCGGAACTGGAGAACGTCCGGTCGCAGGTCGCCGCGATGGGCGGGGCGCCGGGAGGGCAGGACGGCGGAGGGTCCGGCGGCCTCGTCGACTCGATCAAGGACGCGCTCGGCCTCGGGGGATCCGGCGGCAGTGGCGGAGGCTCGGACGAAGAGCTCGCTGCCGCCGAGCGGCTCGTCCAAGAGTACGCCGACGAGCTGCAGGCGCACCTCGAAGACACCGGCCGGTGGGAGCAGGTGAGGCTCGCGTACCAAGAATAGAGGACCGAGTCGCGGTCGACGGACGCCTCGTCTCGCTACTCCATGTCGCTGCCGCGGAACAGCGTCAACTCCTCGGCCTCGTAGATGCTGATCAGTTCGCTGACGATCTCGTCGTACTCCTCGTCGCTGGCGCGGAGCGTGTCGAGGCGCTCGACCGTCTCCTCGTCCAAGTGGATCTGGGGCATACGCGGCGGTTGGTCGGCTACGTTATAAAAATCCTCGGTGAGTTCGGACGATCGGAGGCCGCCACTTGTCAGTCCCGTCGACCTTCCTCAGTCAGATCGCCCGGGGTCGTTTCCTCGGGCGCGTCCTCGGCGAGGGCTCGGCGAGCCATTCGCTCGACGTCCGCCTCGGAGCGGTCGTCGCTCGGAAGCAGGAGGCGATCGTTGAAACGGACGACCGAATCGTCCTGTTCGAGTATCGCGAGGAGCCGTGCGGAGTCGACAGCGGGACCGTTGGTCCGCGTCGTTCCGGCCAGCTCACTCAGCCCGTCGAACCCCTCGAACAGCTGCGTCTGCTCGTGGCCGATCCGAACCGGGAGAGAGAGGACCGATCCGCGTTCGAACCGATGCGACGTCGGTGACTCCGACCGCACCGTGTTCACTTGCATCGCCAACCCGGCGTTGGACGCCACCTGGACGCCGGGATCGCCGACGCAGCGGATCCGCGTCTCGTCGGCGAGACCGGACAGCGAAACGCTCGCGCTCATCGACGTCCCCGCCGCCAACAGAGCCACGACCGACCTGAGCCCCGTGGAAGACGGCGCTTCCGCGACGACGACGGATCCGAGCCCGCCGTTCTCGACGGCGGCGAGTCCCCCGCCGACGCGGTCGGTCCCCTCGAAGACCGTCAGCGCCGGCGCCTCGTCGAGGTCGGCGAGCACGACCGCGCCGTCGGCCGCCACGACCTCGCCACCCCCGACGGGGAGCCCGCAGTAGGCGACGTCGACGTCTGGATCGGAGAGCACCGTCGCGACCGTTTCGGCATCCGGTCGATCGAGCACCTCCCAGTCGCCGATTCCCTCGGGGACCGCCGGATCGGCGATGGCGCGCCGGACCGCCGTCGCGCGCTCCGGCGATTCGACCAGCGCGACGACGCGGACCTCGCCGCGAGCGGTCGTCTCCCGGCGGAGCCGGTTCTCGTAGCACGCGGGTGTCAACGCAAACGTACCGGCGGGGAGCGGGTCGTCGTCCGGGCTCGGCGTCCCGCCCGTCGGCGCGAACCTCGGCGACGTCGCCAGCGCCACCGGCGCACCGGGACGATCGGGCTCCGGCGAACCGCGCACCCGAACCGGCGCCAGCACGTGCGCGAGGTGCGACAGTAGCTCGGCGCCGGCGGGGCCCGGTCGGAGCACGGCTTCGGTCGGCCAATCGGGGGCGTACGGCGCGACCGTCGCCGGATCGACCTCGAGGTACTCCATCAGCCGATCGCTCATCGACAGGTCGGCGAGGTTCGGAGGGTAGAAGGGAAGCTCCGGACCGACCTGTTGATACTCGTACCGGTCGGAGGGGACGTACCCCTCGGTCCGCGCGAGCGTGTCGAGGAAGAACCACGTCCGGAGCAGCTCCTCGGCCCGCGCTTCGAGCGCGCTATCGCCGGTCGGCAGCGACTCGACGTAGCCGGTGTCGAGTCGGATCGCGGGCGCGTCGCCGATCACCATCCGTGCGCCGAGGTAATACGAGAGCGTCGAGAGCCGGTAAATGTCCGCGTACTCGGGACGGACGACCACTTCGACGCCGGTGTCGGGTCGGACCAGCGGGCTCGGGATATCGAGCGCGTCGCCGCGCTCGATCAGCGGGGGGTAGCCGCGGAGCGTCGGCCACGAGCGCTCGGGGGAGAACTCCTTGATCGACGAGCCCAGCACCGATATCACCTCCGCCAGCGCGGCAGGGTCATCGGGGACCGTGATCGTCGCCTCCGGCCGCGAGTGCAGCGATCGCGCGCCGAGCGCGACGGTGGTCGGCCGGTCGAACTCGATATCGACCGCGCCGGAGTCGACCATGCCGGTCGTCGAGACCGTCACGTCTGGCGCGCGGACGAGCACCTTTGTCACGCCGCTGATGTCGAAGCAGTACGACCCGCGCGGGAGCTCCATTGGTTCGTTGAGCCGCGCGACGAACTCGCCCTCGGCCCGACGGACGCTCACCGCGGAGTAGTCGGGGACCGAGATGGATCCCGTCTCTAGGCTGATCGCCCCGTCGACGGGAAACGGAAAGAGCTCCGTGAGCGCGGGCTGCGGGTCGGGCTCGCGGTCCAGCACCAACCGGATCTCCGTACCATCTAGCGCGTCACGGACGCGGAGGGTCTCGCCGTCGACCTCGAATTTCACTCGTCCCCCGATCGCGTCGCCTGTCACTGCTAATTGATGTGTCCTCAACAGATATCAGCGTGTCGATGATTTCTCGGCAGTCGATATTCACCCAGTATAACCGAGTATTCACCGTCTCGTGTGGATTCACACCTCGGTACTGGATTCCGCTCGGCTAGTCATCTGGTAGGAGACGAGTCGATGGAACTCGAACGAAACGTCCTTGACGGGGTCGCCAAAGATGTCCACGAGTGGGATGTGGACCTGCTGGAGGCCTTCGAGCGACTCCGTTGCGACCGACGCTTCGGTGGTTTCTTCCAACCGACCCTTCGCGATAACGCCCCGCCACTCGTCGTCCCGTTGTCCGTACGCCACGAACGTGACCTGACGGCCGGCGACGTCTCCCTTGTCGCTATCGGGTCCGACGGCGAGTCTGAAATAAACGGTCGTCTCAGATCCGTCGTAGCCGTAAGAGATCGGCACGGAGTGCGGCGGTTCGTCGCCCGAACTCTCAAAGGAGACGACACCGGTGCCGCCGGTGCCGAGGAACGCGTCGCGCTCGTCGTCGTCCATCGCTATCGGGTGTGTATCGCTCATGCCGGATGCTACGACGGACGCGATCATAAGTGTCTCCACGATAACACCACGGAATCGCCGGCTCGCCGACGTTCGACTCGATGCGAAGTCGGGAATACGATGTCAAGAACACGAGGTCGATGCGAACTCGTCGGAGGGTGGCGTACGCGTGGCGGGCTTGGCAGGGAGGCGCCGGAAGTGGGTCGTACCACCGGCCTCCACGTCGCTGAGGACAGTTCGGCGTCTTCGGGGCGCTCTCGCGAACGAGCTACGCGACCGTTTCGCGGCCGGCGACGCTCTCCATTCGGAAATCGTACAGGGAAAATTCGACGGTCTCGGTCGGTTCGTCGAACAACCGAAACGGTTGAAACCAGTCGTTGAGCGTCGCCTCGTCGACGTCACCCTCCCACCGCCGGAGCTGACCGCGAACGTGAATACTCCACGACTCGTTCGTCGACGCCTCGTAGCACACGAACGTGGCCGTCTCAGTCGTTTCGAGGAATCGATTCTTTTCGCCCTCGTCGTCGTGCTCGCTCACTCGGAGGAGGAATCGATCGCCGTCGTAGTGATAGCTCAGCGGAATGGCGTACGCGTCGTTGCCCTCCGCTAATCCGAGGACGCCGTGTTCACCTGCTCGGAGGCGGTCCTCCATATCGGACTCGGCCATTCCGCCGGTGTATACGTACTCGACGTGCTCCATAGGAAACCGCACGTAGCGGAACCCCAAATAGACACCCCGGCTTCGGCGTTTGATTCGACGCGGGACGGCGGGTGACAGCAGTCTTAACAGCCGCCGGACTGACTCGCCGTCATGAACGACGCCGTGGCGACCGCCCTCGGAGAGGCGTTCCCGGAGCGGTCGGTCGAGCGCCTGACCGATGTCGGCCCCTCGTGGAACGGGGCCAACGAGACGGCCGGCGTCGTCTTCGCGGACGGCGGCCGGGCCTTCTGCAAGGTCGCGGTCGACGACGACGGCACGCGGATCGCCCGCGAGTCGGCGGTGCTCCGGTACGTGGCCGCGGAGCGACCGATCGGGGTCCCCGAGGTGCTCGCCGCCGACCCGGACGCGACGGTGCCGTACCTCGTCACGGCCCCCGTGCCCGGCCGCGAGCTCCTCGGCGCGTGGGAGGAGCTCGAAAGCGAGGCCGAGAGCGACGCCGAACGCGAGGCCCTGCTTCGACGCGTCGGCGCGACGCTGGCGACCCTCCACGCCGAGCGGTTCGAGTCGCACGGCGAGATCGGCGGAAGCGATGCCGGAGGCGGGCTCGACCTCGACCGCGCGCCGTGGCCCGACGTGCTCTTACAAACGATCGAGCGAACCCGCGAGATCGGCACGTCGGAGCGACTCGCCGATCACTACGACGCCGCTATCGACTGCGTCGAGTCGAACCGCGACCGCCTCCGCGACGCCCCCGCGGCGCTCCTCCACGGCGACGTCGCGATGCCGAACCTGTTCGTCGTCGACACCGAGAGCGGGCGTAACGGCGGGGGCCACGGGGACGACGGGATCGTCCCGATCGACTGGGAGCTCGCCCACGTCGGCGACCCCGCTCGCGACCTCGTCAGGGCGGAAGACCAGCTCCTCAACGGCTTCGACGATCGGGGGCCGGAGCGATACGCGGCGGCGCTGCACGCGGGATACGCCGAGCGCGCCGGCGGGCTCCCCGAGGGATTCGCGGAGAGGCGCCCCATTTACGAGGTGGTCCGAATGCTCGGCCGATCGGGGTTCGTCGACCAGTGGACGACCTACCTCGACGAGCCGATGGCCGACCTCCTCAACCGCGCGGAGGCGGAGCTGCAGGCGCGGTTGGAGGCGGTCTGAGGAGTTGGAGGCGGTCTGAGGAGTTGGAGGCGGTCTGAGGAGTTGGAGGCGGTCTGAGGGGGTCGGTCGACTGCGATCGCCCGGACTTCAGCGGTTCCACGCCGCGTCGTCGGGATCGATCCGGCGGTCGCCCGGCTCCAGCCCGTCGATCTCGGCGAGGACTGAGGAATCGATCTCGGCGTCGACGGCGCGGAGGTTCTCGGCGACGTGGTCGCCGGTCGCCTTCGGGATCGGCGTGACACCGCGGGCGAGCGCCCACGCGAGCGCGAGGACGGCCGGCGAGCGATCGGTCCGCTCGGCGATCGCGAGGAACGCGTCGTCGTCGAACAGCTCACCCTGAGCCAGCGGCGAGTAGCCGACGAGCCGGTGGTCGAACTCGGCGGCTGTTTCGCGGAGTTCCCGCTGTCGGAACCGCGGGTGACACTCCACTTGGTGGGCCGCGACCGGCGCGTCGAGGATCTCGCGGGCCTCGCGAACCAGCTCCGGCGTGAAGTTCGAGACCCCGACGTGGTCGGTGAGCCCGGCATCGCGCAGCTCGTCGAAGACCGGCAGGGTCGCCTCGGCGTCGTACGCGCGGATCGGCCAGTGGACGTACAGCAGGTCGACGCGGTCGAGCCCGAGCCGGTCGAGGCTCTCTCGGGCCGTCTCTCGGACGTCGTCGGGCGCGAGGTTCTCCGGGTGGACCTTCGTGGCGACGACGACGTCGTCGCGGGCGACATCGGCGGCGGCGATCCCCTCGCCGACCGCGGCCTCGTTGTCGTACATCTGTGCGGTGTCGACGTGGCGGTAGCCGGCCTCCAAGGCGGCGGTCACCGTGGCGGTACACTCCGCGGGGTCGTCGAGGCCCGACGTGCCGAGGCCGAGCGGGAGTTCCAGTGGCGGCATACCACCCGATTCCGCCCGTGAGGGTAAAAGGGCGTGTCCACCGGAACCGACTGCAACAATACCGGGACAGAGGGGTCGCGACACCGGGCAAGCGTTTTCATCGGATTGGAAACCCCTCGTCCTTATATCCCGCATTGAACTCCTACGTGCCAGTATGACTAACGGGATCCACGTCGAACTCGCCGTCTCGGCCTGTGAGGGCTGTCCCGTGGCCACACTTTCGTCGAGCACCGCCGTCGAGGAGTTCCGAGTCGACGCAGACGACGCCAGGGTCGAATTCGTCGCTCCCGATCTGCCCGACGACCCGCCGAACGGCCTCGATCTCGTCGAGTTCGCCGGAGAGGCGCACGGTCGCTACGAAATCGGGTGCGAGCGCCCCGCGACCGACGGTGGGATTACGGTTGACACCGCGGAAACCAACGCGGCCGCCGAGCCGTCACCGCCGTCGGCCGCCGAGCCGTCACCGTCGTCGGCCGCCGACGGCAAAGGTGAAAGAGAATAGAAGCGCGGGGGGTCGTTGTGGGTTGACGAAATAAAACAAACA
>NZ_JARANT010000062.1 GCF_029889805.1 Halorubrum sp. Boch-26
CCCCGCCCGGCCTCGTCCGCGCCACCGAGGAAGACAAGCGCGGCGCGACGGGCGGCGGCGGGCCCGGCGGCGCCGGCGGCCCCTTCGGCGGGGCGGGCGGCGGCGTCGGCGGCGCCGGCGGCTTCGAGGACATCTTCAACCAGTTCTTCGGCGGGGGCGGCGGCGGTCGCGGTGGCGGCGGCAACCGCCCGCGGCAGGGGCAGGACCTCCGCACCGGGCTCACGATCGATCTCGAAGAGGCGTTCGAGGGCGCGACCAAGGAGGTCACCCTCAACCGACCCACGACCTGTGAGGCCTGCGACGGCGCGGGCCATCCCCCCGACGCCGACGTCGAGACATGTCACCAGTGTAACGGTCGGGGACAGGTCCAGCAGGTCCAGCAGACGCCGCTCGGCCGTGTCCAGCAGACCTCGACGTGCCCGCGCTGCGAGGGCGAGGGCGAACTGTACAGCGAGGAGTGTTCCGACTGCGGCGGCGACGGCGTCGTCCGCGAGGAGGCGACGCTCTCCGTGGAGATCCCGGCCGGGATCCGCTCCGGACAGAGCCTCCGGATGGAGCGCGAGGGCGCCCCCGGGGAGAACGGTGGCCCCAACGGCGACCTGCTGATCGAGGTCGACGTCGACGTCGGCGACCGGTACGAGCGCGACGGCGACGACCTCCGAGTGAACGAGGCCATCTCCTTCCCGCAGGCCGTCTTCGGCGACACGATCGAGGTCGAGACGGTCGACGGCAGCGTGGAGATGGACGTCCCGCCCGGCACCCAGAGCGGCGAGACGTTCCGGCTCGAGGGGAAGGGGATGCCCCGGCTGCGGCGGCGCGGCCGCGGCGACCTCTTCGTGCAGGTCGGCGTCGTGATCCCGGACTCGCTCAACGAGGAGCAGCGGGAGGCGCTGGAGGCGTTCGCCGAGGCCGGCGGCGAGGACATTGACGTCGGCGGCGGCTTCTTCGAGCGGCTGAAGAGCTCCTTCTGACGGTCGGCTCACCGCCGGCTCCGCGCGGGTTCTCCGACCCGTAGCTTTTCCGGCGCGCGTCGCGTAGCACGCGTATGGGTTACGACACCACCGCCTACGACGACGTGGAACCGCGCGCGCCGGGAATGTACTTCCTTCGGGACGCGCTCGACTGCGAGAAGCTCGGGGTGACTGTCGTGGAGGCCGACGACGGCTGGGAGGGCATGGAACACGACCACGCCGACGCCGACCACGAGGAGGTGTACGTGCTGCTCCACGGCGCGGCGACGCTGACCGTCGACGGCGAGGACGTCGAGCTCGGTCCCGGCGACGCGGTTCGGGTCGACGGCGACTCCACGCGCGATCTGGCCTTCTCCGCCGACGGCTCCCGGATGGTCATCGCCGGCGCACCCTGAGTTGAAATCCGGCCGCCGGCTCACTCCTCGTTTTTAAGTCTCGTCCGTCCCGAGCCTCGAGTATGGACGTCGTCGGCGATATTCTCGCGCGTGATCGGCGGAGTCGCGACATCGCACTCGTCACGCCGGACGGGCGCGAGCGCACGTACCGCGACGTGATCACCAACGCGTACAAGGCGGCGAACGTGCTCCGCTACCTCGGCGCGCGGGAGGGGTCGACCGTCGCCGTCGAGCCGACACCCGGACTCCATCCGCTCCTCGGCTTCCTCGGCGCGGCCGGGCTGGGGGCCCCGGTTCGGTTCGATCCGGCGGCGGGCGTCGAGCGCGGCGACCGGGTCGTCCTCGTCGACGTCGACCACGAGTCGACGACGAAGCCGGCGCCGGGGACCGGTCTCGCCGTTTTCGGCGGTCCGCCGGAACGGCCGGAGACGACCCACTGGGAGCAGGAGCTGTGGAGCGAGAACCCCGGCATGCCGCCGAGCGCGGTCGGGCCGGACGATCCCGTCCTACGCGGACCGGGAGGCGACGAGCCGGGAGACGGCGGGCCGGAGGACGACGGACCGAACGGAGGCGGCGACGTCTCCCACCGCGCGCTCCTCGACGCGGCCGCGTCGGTCGTCGACGAGGAGGGGAGCGACCCGGACGACGGGGTCGTCCTCCGCGGCGACCTCGCGGACCCGCGGGCGCTGACCGCCGGCGTCGTCGCGCCGCTCGCGGCGGGGGCGACCGCGGTCCTCGCGGGCGACCAGCCGACAGACGACGAGCCGACCGTGACCGTGGACGGTGCGGACGCAGAGGAGTCGCGAACGGTGACGCTCCCGGTGATCGGCGATCACTGAGGGAACGAAACGGCGACCAGCTCAGTCGTCGGCCGGGCTCGGCGGCGACGACCGCTCGTGGAGGAGACACGCCGACTCGTGGTCGGCCGCGTGGCTGGTCCGCTCCGGGACGCGCTCCTCGCAGGGCGTGGTGACTCTCTCGGAGAGCCTCGCCGCCGCCCCCTCGGGGTCGCCGGCAAGCGCCACGTCGAGCGCCGCGTCGAGCAGCGACTCCATCTCGTCGGCGGATACCGTTTCGTCGAGGTCGAACTCGTGGCGGATCTGCCCTTTCACCGCATCGGGTGTCGCCGCGAGGTCGCCCCCGGTCCGGACGTTCTCGCGGATCTGGTCGACGTCGACGCTCCCGGCGGCGAGCGCGTCGCGGAGGTTTAACAGGCCCCGCCAACTCGACTGGTCGAGGTCGACGTCGTCCGGCTGGATCACCTTATGACACCGAGTGTGGAACCGACAGCCGGAGGGCGGATCCGTCGGGCTCGGCACGGTTCCCGTCAGCTCGATCCCCGTCGCGGTCGAGCGCGGATCGGGCGTCGGAATCGCCGAGAGCAGCGCCTCCGTGTACGGGTGCTGCGGGTCGGCGAACACCCGGTCGGTCGGTCCGATCTCGACGATCTCGCCGAGGTACATGACGGCCACCCGGTCGCAGATCTCACGGATGACGGACATGTCGTGGCTGATGAACAGAAGCGAGAGGCCGAACTCGTCTTGCAGGTCGGCGATCAGACCGAGGATCTCCGCCTGGATCGATACGTCGAGCGCGGAGACCGGCTCGTCGGCGACGATGAGCGCCGGGTTCAACACGAGCGCGCGAGCCAGCGCGATCCGCTGTTTCTGTCCGCCGGAGAACTCGTGCGGGTAGCGGTCGTAATCCTCCGGCGAGAGCCCGACGCGGTCGAGCAGGTCCTCGACGATCGCCCGCCGCCGGTGCCGGTCGGACATGCCGTGGATCTGGAGCATCTCGGCGACCGCGCTCCCGACCGACATCCGCGGGTCGAAGCTGGAGGAGGGGTCCTGGAAGATCATCTGCGCGTCGCGCCGGAACGCCTTCAGCTCGCGGTCGTCGAAGCGCGCCACGTCGTTCGGGTGCGTCCCGTCGCCGTTCCGGGTCGCACCGGCGCGCCCGCCGCCGTTGAAGATCACCTCGCCGCCGGTGGGGTCCTCCAGTCGGACGATGGAGGTGGCGGCGGTGGACTTCCCGCAGCCGGACTCGCCGACGAGCCCGAGCGTCTCCCCGGGCGCGATGTCGAAGCTGATCCCGTCGACGGCGCGGGCGGCGCCGACCTGCCGGTTCAACAGCCCCTTTCGGATCGGGTAGTGCTTCTCGAGGTTCCGCACCGAGAGGAGCGGCTCCTCAGTCATCGGCCGAACTCACCCCCTCTCCGTCGGCGTCCGCGTCCGGGATGCCGTCGCGGACGACGGAGTCGTCGCGGCCGGGGCGGTAGTGGACGCAGGAGGCGCGCTGTCCCGGGTTCACCTCGATCTCCGCCGGCTGGTCGCCGGTGACGCAGGCGTCGACCGCGTGCTCGCACCGCGGGGCGAACCGGCATCCGTCAGGGGGGTCGAGGGGGTCGGGAAGCGTTCCGGGGATCCCGCCCTTCCGCCCGCCGATCTCGGGCAGACAGTTCAGCAGCCGCTGGGTGTACGGATGCGCGGGGCGCTCGAAGATGTCGAGCACGTCGCCGCGCTCCATCACGTTGCCCGCGTACATCACGACGATGCGGTCGGCGATCTCGGCGACGACGCCCAAATCGTGGGTGACGAAGAGGATCCCCATGTCGAACTCCGCTTGGAGGTCCTCGAGCAGCCGGAGGATCTGCGCCTGCACCGTCACGTCCAGCGCGGTGGTCGGCTCGTCGGCGATCAACAGGTCGGGGTCGCCGACGAGCGCCATCGCGATCATCACGCGCTGTTTCTGCCCGCCCGAGAACTCGTGGGGATAGTCGTCGAACCGCGAACTGGCGTTCGCGATCCCCACCCTGTCCATCAGGTCGATCGCCTTCGCCCGCGCCGTCTCGTCGGCGACGTCGCGGTGGATCTGCAGCGCCTCGACGATCTGCCACCCGACGGTGTAACAGTGGTTCATCGCCTCCTGCGGGTTCTGAAAGATGTGCGCGATCTCGTACCCGCGTATCTCGCGGAGCTCCGGCTCGCTCATCTCCAGTAAGTCGCGCCCCTTGAATCGGACCGACCCCTCGACGCGCCCCGGCGGCTCCTTGACGATCCGCGTCACCGACTCCGTCGCCACCGTCTTCCCGGAGCCCGACTCGCCGACGATACAGACGGTCTCGCCCTCGGCGACCGCGAAATCGATCCCGTCGACGGCCGTGAGCGCTCCCTTGGCGGTGCTGAACGTCGTCGTGAGGTCTTCGACCTCGAGCAGTGGAGTAGACATTATGCGCTCTCCGCCTCCGCTTCGGGGTTCAGGGCGTCCAGCAGCGCGTCGCCGATGAAATTGAACGCCAGGATGGTCAAGAACAGCACGATGCCGGGCGATAACACGATCCACGGGGCGAACGCTAGGTCGCTCCGCCCGGCGGAGAGCAGCTGTCCCCACGAGGGGACCGCCGAGTCGCCGATCCCGAGGAACGCGAGTTGCGCCTCGGCGAGCAGGAAACCGGGGATGAGCAGCGTGAGCTGCGTGATGATGCTGCTCGCCACGTTCGGGACGACGTGCTTCCGGACCACGCGATACGTGCTCGCGCCGCTGATCCGGGTCGCCTTGATGAACTCCTCCTCGGAGACCGACAGCGACTTGCTGCGCACGTACCGCGCGGTGCCGCCCCATGCGAACGCCGAGAACACGAGAATGAACATCCCCAATCCGGCGCCGTAGATGTACAGGATGAGCAGGAACATCAGGAACGTCGGGAACGAGAGGATGACATCGACGAACCGCATCATGATCTCGTCGACCCAGCCGCCCGCGTACGCGCTGACGGTGCCGAACGTGATGCCGATCGCCGCGACGATCGTCGTCGTGATGAAGGCGATCTGCATGCTTATCGTCATCCCGTAGACGACCCCGGCGAACACGTCTTTCCCGCCCCG
Source organism: Halorubrum sp. Boch-26 (assembly GCF_029889805.1). Taxonomy (GTDB): domain Archaea; phylum Halobacteriota; class Halobacteria; order Halobacteriales; family Haloferacaceae; genus Halorubrum. The sequence goes on from NZ_JARANT010000062.1 coordinate 5,251, forward strand.
GGTGGTCCCGAGCGGGTGCTGCCACGTTCCCTGACACTGCCCGTTCACCACGTCGCCGACACAGGTCGCGACGTTCGCCTCGTTGATCGAGAGGAACATCGGCGGCTGGTGCCCGGTGAGAATGCTCTGTTCCGGCGCGCTAATCACGAGCGGCCCGAGGAGGCCGCCGACGAACACGACGCCCAACCAGCCGAGGCTGACGACTGCGGGGCGGTTCCGCCTGAACTCCGCCCAGTAGTACCGCGTCATCCGCGGGTTCTGGTACAGCGGCAAGACCAGATAGAAGAAGAACAGGAACAGCGTGAAGACGAAGAAGTAATCCAGCGGGTCGAGGTTCCTGCCGAGTCCGATCGCCTGGAACGTCGCCCCGCGTTCACCGACGAACTGGTAGTCGTACAGCCAGAGGAGCGCCAGCGGCAGCGTCGCCGCCAGCATACCGATCGAGTTTATCGACAGGTCGAACCGGCTCGACTCGGAGAGCTCGCTCCAGTCGACGCGGTCGAACTGCTCCGGTTTTTTGCTTGCCATCGTGTCTTATCTGTCGTCGTAGTTGATTCGCGGGTCGAGCACGGTGAACACGAGGTCCTCGAGCAGGTTGCCGACGACGGCGATGAACGTGAACACGAGCGTCGACCCCAACACGAGGTTCGTGTCCTGCGAGAGGAGCGCGTTGAACGTCAGCCTACCGAGACCGGGGATGCCGAACACTACCTCCACGAGCAGCGACGAGCCGATGAACAGCGCCAGCAGCTGGCCGACGAGCGTCGTCGAAAGCGGCACGAGCGTCGGCCGCATCACGTGGTAGGCGTACGAGCGCAGCGGCGAGACGCCCTTCGCCTTCGCCGTTTTCATGAACTCGGAGTTCTGGAACTCCGCGGACTCGTTCCGCGAGACGCGCATCGTCGCACCGATCGAGCCCGTCACGAGCACGAACACCGGCAGTATCAGCTGTCGGACGTTCTGTACGCTGAACACGGGAACGCTCGTGTCGTACGATATCGGTACGACCTCGAACCAGACCCCGAAGATCAACAGCAGGATGATCCCGAAGAAGAAGTTCGGGATCGCGTATCCGAAGAACGCGAACCCGGTCGCGACGTGGTCCCGCCAGCTGTACATGTTCGCCGCGGAGTAGACGCCGACGAGCGGCCCGACGGTGATCGTGAGGACCGTCCACGGGATCGAGTACTGCGCGGTGTAGTAGAGCGCCTGCAGCAGCGCCTCGGTCACCGGCTGGCTGCGGCTCTCCGACCAGCCCCAGTCGAGCGTGTAGACGCTCCGGATGAAGTCCGCGTACCGGACGTACAGCGGCTGGTTGAGCCCGCGAAGCTCGCGCTCACGCTCGACCGCGGCCGACGGGTCGCCGCCCTGCAGCGCGGCCTGCGTCGCGGCCTCGCGGATCGCCGGATTGGGCGCGGCCGCGAGCAGGAGGAACGTGATCGTGGTGATGATCAGCGAGACGACTACGGCCCACAGCACGCGTGCGCCGACGTACTTTCCGAATCCCATTATGATGTGTCTTAGGAGGTGTGTTGGAGGGAGCGGTGTGACCTACTCGTATCTCCACGCCGGCAGGTTCCAGCCGTTCGAGAAGTTCTCGATGGGGCCTTCGAGCCCCTCGCGATAGCCGACCGTGCTGTCGGGGAACGCGAGCATGATGTACGGCTGTTCCTCCGCGATGTTGACGAAGAGGTCGACGAGCGCGTCGGCCAGTTCCTCCTCGCTGGTCGCTTGCCGCGCGTCGTCGAACAGTCCCTGTGCGTCGAACTCGGGATAGTACCCGACGGGATTGTACGAGCCGGTCGGACCGTCGAAGAAGACGGCGTTCGTGAGTGGATTCCGGGGGAACGTGTTCAGTCCGTACACGATCTCCATATCCCAGTCCTCGTTGCCGGTGATGTTTCGCGGTCCGGGATTCGTCGCAGTCGGGGACGTCCACTCGACCTCCGCCCCGTTGACGGTGTCGACGAGTTCGTCCGGAACGCTGACGACCTCCCCACCCTCGTTTCGCTCGGGTGTTGGGAACTCTGTCGTAGTGTAGTACTCGGTGTTGAACCGCGTACTGTCGATGGCCTCGAGGCTCACGGCGATCCCGAGGTTGTTGCCGAGCTCCTGCGCGATGAACTCGCCCATTAACTGCTCGGTCTCCTGTCCGGCGCTATGGTAGAGGCTGAGTCGGACCTGATTGCCGTCGGGACCGACCATCGTCTCCCCGTCGAAGCCGTAGTCGTGCTCGGACTGCTCGAAGGCATCCTCGGCCAGCCCGCGGGCGAACTCGCTGCCGTAGCGGTCACCGACGCCGAACTCGGGGATGTTCTCCTCCGGTGGGTAGAAGTTGCTGAAGCGGGGTTGCCACGTGAAGTGCGTCTCGGCGAAATCGCGGAACACGCCTTGGATCAGACTCTGCTTGTCGATCGCGGCCGCCATCGCCTGGCGGAACGACTTGTGCCGGAACAGGTTTCCCGGCCCCGTCGTCCAGCCGTTGTCGCGCATGTTGACCGAGAGCTTCTCGTTGTACGGCTGCGGGATCTGGTTGACCTCGATCTCCTCGTTGTTCTGGTACTCCTGTACGCGCTCGGGCGGGATGGCCGCGGAGTCGACCTCGCCGGTTTCCAGCGCGCCGAGCCGGGAGGCCTGTTCGCCGAGCACTTGGATCTCCGCGGACTCGAAGTACGGGGCCTCGTCGAAGACGTCCGGGAGGTCGGCGGCGTCCCGAAGGTAGTAGTCGTCGTTGCGGCTGTACTGGGTGCCGCCGTCGCGCTGCCACTCGTCGAGCACGTACGGTCCGAGATTTCCGGAGAACCGGAGCTCAAGCAACGCCTCGTCTTGCCGGAGCCCCTCGGCGTCCTCCGCTTCGACGTACGGCTGGAGGAGGTCCCGCGGAATCGGGTACAGGAGCGGTTCGTAGCTTTCGGGCCAGAGGAGCTGCGAGTTCCCGAGGGTAGCCTGGAATTCGTACTCACCGGTCTGTTCAACTTCCACGCCCGTCCAGTACGTAGCGCTGACCGAACTAGCCCAACCCCCTTGGTGAATTTCTTGGATGAGGTAGACGAAGTCGCTCGCGGTCACCGCGCCGTACGGGTCGCTAAACTCCAGCCCCTCGCGGACCTCGAACGTCCAGACCTCGCCGTCTTCGGTAGACATATCGTAGAGAAGCGGGACGTACTCGTTGTCCTCGTCGAACGTGTACCCCTGATCGAGCGCCCGAGCGATCGCGTTGCCGGCGCCATTTTCGTCGTTGTAAATCGGATTGAGCGTCGTGAACGAAGCCGCGGCGGCCGTGGCATACGTCGACGTATCGGTGCCGCTGTCGGTGCCGCTGTCGGTGCCGTCCCCGCTGTCCGTCCCGCCGTCGGTCCCGTTTCCGCCGTCGCCGCCGTTGCCCGAACAGCCGGCGAGCGCGGTCGCGCCACCGATTCCGAGCATGGAGAGCCACTGTCGACGCCCGAGACGCCGACCGTCGTTATCGCCGTTATTGTGCCGCCGTACCATACCATGACACAGTTAATGTGCTCACTAAAACCTTCAGATGTCCGGACAGGGCCGGCGTCGATCGCCCGATACCGGTCGTGAAGAGTCGTGTCGGATGTATCCCCGTCCCTTCAGGACGGGGCTTTCTCCGAGAACGTCCGTAAAACCCGCACGAGCGCTCCGCGCAAGAGGCACTCATAGAGAGCGGGCGTATCGGTCCGATGCTCCGACGGATCCGGGCAGTACGAGTCACCCCGCCGTCGACTCGGACCCCAAAGCCCCTAAGCCGCGCCGATAAAGCGGTAGTATGACCGAGATCCATCCCGACCAGCGCGTCGCAGTTCTCGCCGACTCACAGAATCTGTATCACTCCGCACAGAGCTTCTACTCGCGCAATATCGACTACTCGGGCCTGCTCGAGGCCGCCGTCAACGACCGCGCGCTCGTCCGCGCTATCGCGTACGTGATTCGCGCCGACTCGCCGGAGGAGGAGAGCTTCTTCGAAGCGCTCCGCGACATCGGGTTCGAGACGAAGATCAAGGAGATCAAGACGTTCGCCGACGGGTCGAAGAAGGCCGACTGGGACCTCGGGATGAGCCTCGACGCCGTCTCGCTCGCGAGCCACGTCGACACCGTCGTGCTCTGTACCGGCGACGGCGACTTCGCCCGGCTCTGCTCGCACCTCCGCCACGAGGGCGTCCGCGTCGAAGCGATGGGATTCGGTAACTCCGCCGCCGACGAGCTGGTCGAGGCGGCCGACGAGTTCGTCGATCTCGCGGACGACGAAGAGACGTACCTGCTCTGAGCGGCGTCGACAGCTCCCATCTCCACCGTTTGTGCCGCCGCGGCGTCAGCGTCGCGTCGCGTCGGCCGTACCGAGCAGCGCTGCGATCGACCGTTCGACCGTCTCCGCGGCCGCCGTCAGTTCCCGCACCCGGACGTACTCGCGCTCGGCGTGCGCCACCGCCCCCCTGTCGTCGGCGAGATCGCCGGGACCGAAGACGACCGTCGGCGCCGGGGCGAAGTACGACGCCTCCGTCGCCGCGCCGAACGGCCGCGCGGATCCCCCGCGGTCGGCCGGAAGTTCGGCCGAATCGGCCGCCGCACGCGCCGCGCTCGCGACCGTCTCCACCAGCTCGTGGTCGGGGTCCGTCGAGAACGCCTCGAAGAAGGGCGACTCTCGATCGGTGAGCGCGACGTCGACGCCGACGTCGTCGGGGACGCGCACCTGCACGGCGGCCGCGAGCGACGAGCGGAATTCCGCTGCCGTCTCCGGCGGAACGCTCCGCCGGTCGACGGTGATCTCGCACTCCGCGGGCACCTGATTCGTCGCCCCGCCGCCCTCGATGACCGTCGGCGTGAGCTTCGGCGGGCCGAGCTGCGGGTGCTCGTCGGCGTCCGCGTCGAAAGTCCTGACTGCCGCGAGCGCGCCTTCGGCGGCCGCGACCGCGTTCGCGCCCGCGAACTCCGCGGCGTGGGCGGCGACGCCGGACAGCTCGACGGTCCCCTGAAACCGCCCCTTCGCGGCGGTGCAGGCGTCGAGGCCGGTCGGCTCGCCCACGAGGAACAGGTCGCCGTCGAGCCGGTCCTCGGTCCCCGGCGAGCGTCCGGTCAGCGCCGCCGCACCGAGCGACAGCGTCTCCTCGTCCGGCGTGAGCGCGAGCGTGAGCCGGCCGCGCTCCGGATCGGCGGCGAGGAACCCGGACAGGAGCGCCGCGAGCGGCCCCTTCGCGTCGCAGGCACCGCGGCCGCGGATCACGTCTTCTGAGTCCGCCCCGTCCGATTCGGGACTCAGTCGCTCGTCTTCGCGGGACGCCCCTCGCTCGAACGGGACGTGCGGCGTCACCGTGTCGAGGTGGGTGTTCGCCACGAGGTGCGGTCCCGCGTCCGGAGCGGGCGAGCGCTTCGCCGCGAGCACGCAGCCGCCGGCGACGACCTCGCTCTCGATCCCGTGTCGGTCCAGCGTCTCGACGACGAGCTCGCGCATCTCGTCGACGGAGTCGTGAGAGGGCGTCCGGACGGCGCGCTCGAGGAAGGAGACGGGGTCGAACGAGGGACGGCTCATCGCGGGTCGGCGGGCAGGCTACCGGTGAACTCGTGGGCGACGGGGCCGGTCAGGGTCGCGTGGCCCGCCTCCGGGACCGTGATCTCCAGCTCGCCCCCCGGCGGGCGGCTCACGGCCGACTCGCCGTCGATCAGGCCGAGGCGACGGGCGGCGGCGACGACCGCCACCGCGCCGGTGCCGCACGAGCGGGTCTCGCCCTCGACGCCGCGCTCGAAGGTGCGCTGATCGATGACCGCGGGCCCGTCGCCGCTCCCGTCGTCGACCACCGCGGCGAGGTTCACGTTCGCGCCCTCGGGGAAGACGTCGGCGTGGCGGACCGGCGGGGCCACGGCGTCGATGTCGACCGCGTCGATGCCGTCGGGGTCGTCGCGCCCGCCGTCGACGAACGCAACCGCGTGCGGGACGCCGGTGTTGACGGCCGTGACGGTGAGCCCCGCGACCGGCTCGTCGATCAGGGGTTCGTCGCGGGCGACCGGGACCCAGCGAGGGTCGAACGTGGGCTCGCCCATCTCGATGGTCGCGGCGGTCGCGTCGGCGTTCACCGAGGCGCGCCGCGTCCCCGCCTGCGTGTCGATCATGAACTCGCGGTCGCCGGTCCGGTCGTTGGCCCACCGGGCGACGACGCGCGCGCCGTTGCCGCACATCGTCGCGGTCGAGCCGTCGGGCTGTATGAGCGTCATCACGACGCGGGTCGGATTGAACCGCTCCGCGATGCTCAAGAAGAGAACGCCGTCGGCGCCGCGCCGACCGCTGTTCCCGTCGCGGTCCGCGGTCGCGTCTCCGCCGTCGCTCTCGGGGCCGGCGTCGAAGTCCGCCCCGTCGACGCCCGTCTCGCGGTCGCAGTGGGCCCGCGCGAACGCCGCGCGGTCGCCGACGCTCTCCGCGATCGCGTCGACGACGAGGAAGTCGTTGCCCGTGCCGTGGTACTTCTCGATCGGAACGGCGTGGGTGCTCATCGCTCTCCCCCCGTCGGCCCGGTCGGCGTCTCCGCCTCCCGTTCGGCCGTCGTCAGGTCCGGCAACGCCTCTCTGCGCCGGGCGATCGTCGCGGTTCCGTCGTCGAGCGCGACCTCCGCCGGTCGCGGTCGTGAGTTGTATTGGCTCGCCATCTCGTATCCGTACGCGCCCGCGATCCCGACCGCGAGGAGGTCCCCGCGGACCGGGTCGGCGAGCGCTCGGTCCTTGCACAGTGTATCGCCGGTCTCACAGATAGGTCCGGCGACCGTGACAGGGGTTGCCTCCCGATCGACGGGGGGCGGGGCGTCGCTCCCGTCTCCTCCCCGTCCGCCGCCGAGATTTCGAATCGGGTGGTAGGCGTCGTACATCGCCGGCCGCAGCAGGTCCGTCATGCCGGCGTCGACGCCGACGACGCGCTCGTCGGGGGTCGGCTTCACCGTGTTCACGCGCGTCAGCAGGACGCCCGCGTCGGCGACGACGTACCGACCGGGCTCGATCGCGAGGTCGACGCCCGCGGGCAGCGGGGCGACGGCCTCGCGGGTCGCCGCGGCGACCGCCGGGAGGTCGAGCGGGGGCTCGTTCTCCTCATACGGGACGCCGAACCCGCCGCCGGCGTCGACGTACTCGAGGTCGAGGGGGACGGGTGCGTCGCCGTTCCCGGCCGCGTCGCTGTCGGGCTCTGCGAGCTCCCGCGCCAGCGTTCCCATCCGCGAGACCATCTCGCGGTGGCTGTCCAGCTGCTCCGGGTCGATACCGGAGCCGGCGTGGGCGTGGATCCCGACCACGTCGAAGCGCTCGGCGGCCTCGCGGGCCGCGTCGGCGGCACGGTCGTACGGGATCCCGAACTTCGCCGCGCCGCCGGTTCGGACCTTCGCGTGGTGGCCCGCGCCGACGCCGGGATTCACTCGGACGCAGACCCGGCCGTCGTAGCCGCGCTCGGCGAGGCGGTCGAGGGTGTCGGCCGCGCCGACGGTGACCGTCAGGTCGGGCTCCGCCTCGGCGACGTCGACGACGTAGTCGAGGTCGCGGGCGGGCGGGTTGACCGCAGTGTAGTGGAGCCGCTCGCCGCCGAAGCCGGCCGCGAGCGCGCGGTCGACTTCGCCCGCCGAGGCGCATTCGGCGTCGAGGCCGGCCTCGCGGACCGACCGCAGCACGGCCTGCCCCGTGTGGGCCTTCACGGCGTACCTGACGTCGGCGTCCGGGAAGGCGTCGCGCAGGCGCTCGCAGTTCTCGCGCACGCGGTCGAGGTCCTGCACGTAGAGGGGGGTCTCGTGCTCGGCCGCGAGGTCGGCGAGGCGGTCGGCGTCCCAGTCGGTCACGCGCCGGACAAGGGGGGTGCTGTCGGCGTCCGACCTGTCGGTGGGGTCGCTGCCGGCGGATCCGTCGGTCGATTCGGTCTCGTCGCGGTCGCTCATTCCCGGAGCGCGTCCTCCCGCCGCGTCGCCTCCAGCGTATCCTCCTCGACGTGGGTCGCGACGACCGCGGGCTTGTACGCGCCGCCCTCGAACAGCTCGTGGTCGCCGACGGACGACTCGACCATCCGGGTGAACGCCCGGCGGTCGGCCGGGAGGTGGCCGTACAGGACCTCCTCCTCGACCAGATCGTAGACGGGGATACGGGGGGTCAACAGGGTGTTCTCGCCGACGATACTGTTCTCGCCGACGCGGAAGCCCGAGGTGACTCGACAGCCCGCGCCGAGCGAGACGCCGTCCTCGATCACGACCGGCGCGTCCTCGACGGGTTCGAGGACGCCGCCGATCAGCGTGTTGGCGCCGAGCTTGACGTTCTCGCCGAGCTGGGCGCAGGAGCCGACCGTGTCACAGGAGTCGACGAGGGTGCCGTCGCCGACGTGCGCGCCCATGTTGACGAACGAGGGGCTCATCATGATACAGTCGCTGCCGAGGTACGCGCCGCGGCGGATGACGGTGCCGTCGGGCGTGTTCCGCGTGCCGCGCTCGCCGAGGTCGGCGGTGTCGCGCAGCGGGAGCACGTCGTAGTAGGTGACGCCGCCGTGCTCGCGGGGCTCGGTCTCGCGCAGGCCGAAGTTCAGCAGGATGCCTCGCTTGACCCACTCGTTGGCCTCCCACGTGGTCACGTCGTCGCCGGTCTTCTCGGCGGCGCGGACCTCGCCGGCCTCCAGCGCGGAGAGGAACTCGTCGATCACGGCCGCGTCCTCGCTCGTCGCGTCGGCGGCGGTCAGTCCCTCCTGATAGCGGTCCCACAGATCGGATACGTCGGATTCGAGCGTCATTGCGTAGTGTAAGGATGAGTGTCGGTATTTATTCGTCGATATTCGGATGCTTCGTAGTTATTCGCTTCCGGCGTCGAGCACGTCGTCGAACCCGTACCAGCCGGGATCGCGCCCGGCGAGCCAGGCGGCGGCGTCGAGCGCGCCCTCGGCGAACACCCCGCGGTCGCCGGCGCGGTGCGTGAGCGCGAGCGTCTCGCGGTTCCCGGCCACGAGGACCTCGTGTTCGCCCGTGACGTCGCCCGCGCGCCGGGCGTGGACCCCGATCTCGCCGGCGTCGCGCGGGGCGTCGCCCTCGCGGCCGTGGACGCGCTCGTCGAGGTCGCTTCGGACCGACTCCACGTCGTCGAGGATCGACTTCGCGGTGCCGGAGGGGGCGTCGCGCTTCCCGTTGTGGTGCGTCTCGGTCAGCTCCACGTCGTAACCGGGGAGCGCCGCGACGGCCTCGCGGACCGCGCGGCGGAGCGCGGCGACGCCCCGCGCGAAGTTCGACGCCTTGAGCACCGGGACCGCGTCGCTCGCGGCCCGGAGGCTATCGAGCTGGCCGCCCTCGAAGCCGGTCGTCCCGGTGACCAGCGGGACGCCCGCGTCGGCGCAGGCCTCGGCGTACGCGACCGCCGATGCGGGGCCGGTGAAGTCGACCAGCACGTCGGGGCGCTCGGCCGCGAGCAGCTCCCCCAGCCGGTCGGCGGCGGCGACCTCGACGCCCGCGACGGGCGCGGTCGGGGTGCGGTTGGCCGCGACGGCGACGGCGACGCCCTCGCGGTCGACGGCGGCCTCGATCACCTCGCGGCCCATCCGGCCGCCGGCACCGGTGACGGCGATCCGGAGCGGGTCGGTCGCCCCGCGGCTCATTCGCCGTCCCCCGTCGCGGCGGGCTCGACGGCCTTCGGATCGACGGTTCCGGGCGCGGCCTCGTCGTACTCGGCGAGCAGTTCGCGCAGGACCTCGCGGCGCTCCTCGGAGAGCCGCGAGAGCGGCGAGCGGACCAGCGGCCCGCCCCGGTCGCGGATGTGCATCGCCTCCTTCACCGGGATCGGGTTGGTCTCGGCGAACAGCTCGCGGACGAGCGGCGAGAGCTCGTGGTGGAGCGCGCGGGCGCGGTCGTAGTCGCCGGAGAGCGCGGCGCCGACCATCGCGCAGGAGCGCTCCGGCTCGACGTTGCCGACGACGCTGATGGTGCCGGTGCCCCCGATGGAGAGCACGGGAAGCGTGAGCCCGTCGTCGCCGGAGAGCACGGAGAACGCCTCGTTTCGGGTGCGCTCGATCACCTCGCTGATGAGGTTCAGGTCGCCGGAGGCGGCCTTGTACCCCTGGACGTTCGGGTGTTCCGCGAGCTCGACGGTGACGTCGACCGGGATCGACTGGCCGGTCCGGCTGGGGACGTTGTAGACGATCTGCGGGAGGTCGACCGCGTCGGCGATCGTCCGGTAGTGGTTCAGGAAGCCCTGCGGCTCCGGCTTGTTGTAGTACGGGGAGATGAGGAGCAGGCCGTCGGCGCCCGCGTCGGCGGCGCGCCGGGAGAGCGAGAGCGCCTCGGCGGTGTTGTTCGAGCCGGTGCCGGCGATGACGGGGATGTCGTCGAGGGCGTCGCGGACCGTTTCGATCACGTCGACGTGCTCGTCGTGGGTCATGGTCGCCGACTCCCCGGTCGATCCGACGGGGACGACCCCGTCGACGCCCGCGCGTTCGAGGTAGCGGGCGTTGTCGGCGAGCTGCTCGTGGTCGACCTCGTCGCCGTCGGTAAAGGGGGTCGTCATCGCGGGATACACCCCCTCGAAGGGCTCGTCGGTCGGCTCTCGGTCCGTCGCGTCTCGGGCGCCGTAGGGCGTCGTAGTGGTGGTGTCTGTCATGGGTACTGCGGTGTGTCTGTGTCGATCGTCTGTGTCGATCAGCGGACCGGTGCGCGCGGGTCGAGGGTCGTCCGGGACGGGGTCGCCACTCCCGCCGGCGGACGGATCACGCGCGTTTTTTCGAGAATAGTCGCGTCGCTGGTGGCGTCGGCGAGCCGCGTGCGGACGCCGGTCCAATCACAGCCGTGAATGGGTATTTCTGTGGCTTATACATTTCGCCTCGACACAATACTGCCGGATCGCCGTGGCAGCGCTCGCACCGGAGACCGGGCGGCGGGGGCGCCACGCCGGTGACCGAGCGACGAGAGCGCTCGCACCGGAGACCGGGCGGCGGGGGCGCCACGCCGGTGACCGAGCGACGAGAGCGCTCTCGCCGGAGGGCCGGCGGCGGGAGCGTCCGCGACGGGGATCTACCCGATTCGGGACCGCAGCTCGTCGATCCCGTCGTCGGCCTGTCTCGTAAGCGCCTCTCCGAGCCCCCGAGGCTAAGGCGAGTCGCCGATGCAG